>NZ_JAPMTQ010000031.1:0-50915 GCF_026411515.1 Phenylobacterium sp. 58.2.17
CCCCGACTCCACCCCAGATAGGTGCTGCAGAAAACTCGCTATGCCGGCCGCGCCCGGCGCGTCGAAGCACAGCGCGGCGGCTCGGATCATCGGCCTGGATGTCGCCGCCGCCAAGTCTAGCGGGTGACGCGCGTGTTCTCTCCGTTGCCGACGACCCGGACACGGTCGCCGATCCGGAAATCGTTCGGCCCGCCGGGCTGGACGATGGCGATCGTGCGGCCGGAGTCCAGTTCAACGGTCAGCTCAAGGCCGGCTGTGTTCTGCGAACCTTGCAGCGCGCTGCCCAGGGCCCCGCCGGCTACCGCGCCGGCCACCCCGCCGGCGACGTTCGCCGCTGTGCCGCCGCCGATCTGGCTGCCGGCGATTCCGCCGAGAATGGCGCCCGTGCCCATGCCCAGGCGCGTCTCTCCCGGCCGGATGTTCACTGGGCGGATGCTCTGCAGCGTGCCCAGTTCCACCGACTGCGGCCGCATCGTCTCCGTGCGGCTGTAGCTGTTGGGCGTGGGCTGCGGCGTGCAGGCGCTGATGAGCGTGGCGGTCGCAAGGAGGGCCAGGCTGAGGTGCGGTATTCTAGTCATTCGGCACGTCTCCGCGACGGCTGCGGCCGGCATTGGGCTTGCGGCGTTGGTTTTCCCCGCGGCCATTCGACCGGAGGCGGCCGCGCGGCGCCATCAGGTTGAATCCCGAGCCGGTCTGGGGGCCCGTCCCTGGTGGGCGACATTCTCGGCCGGCGCGACGTTCTCCATCCGATGTCGATGGATGGCGATCCGCTCCCGGAAGCGGCCGATATCGACCTCGAGCGTGAGCGGGGCTGACACGGCCGGGGAGCTTGGCCGGCCTAAGGCCTTCGCGTGCAGCCATTCTAGGTGAACCGCCCCGATAGGTGGAGGGCGGCTGCGGCCCCGACGCTGTGTGCGAGGCGGACTTGGCGCCCGCATCATCATCGGAGCGCCAGGAGCGCTGGCCGGTCGTAGGGGTGGGGCGCTCAGCCCAGCAGCGCGTCGCGCTGAGCCTGGCTAAACGCCGCGACCTGGCTGGCGGTGAAGGCCTCACGGACCCAGGGGCTCATCGCGCCGATCGCCGCCGGCGGCAACTCGGCGAGTTGGGCCCCGGTCAGCGCGGCGACCTGGCCGATCTCGAACATCGCGCCCTGCTGCGGCGTCAGGGCGGCGATCACCGCGGGGGGCAACGCGGCGATCTGGGCCGGCGCCAGCGCCCGGAACTGCACCGCCCCGAACTCCCCCAGGTCCCGCGCCGTCAGCTGCGCGACCTTGGCGAGCGGCAGGCCGCCGATCTGCGCGGCGCTGAGGCCGCCGACCTGGCCCGCACTCAGCGCCTGGAACTGATCGAGGGTCAGGACGCCGATCTGCTCGCCCGACAAGCCCGCCAGCTGATCGTTCGACAGCGCGCCGAGCTGGGCGGCGGTCAGGGCCCGCAAATTCGCGGGCGAAAGGCCCGAGATCTGGGCGGCGGTGAGGCCGGCGATCTGACCGGGGTCGAACGCCGCCACCTGCGCGGGGCTGAGCGCGTTGAGCTGGGCGGTCGAGAAGCGGCCGATCTGCGCGGCGGCGAACTTGCGCAGGTCATCGCCCCGCAAAGACGACAGCTGGCCCGCCGTCAGGCCGCTGATCTGCAGCGCCTCCAGCTTGCGGAGGCTCTCGGGCGCGATGGCCGAGAGCAGGTCCGGATCGAGCGCTCCGATCTGCGCGGCGGTCATCACCTGCACCTGGCCCGGCGCGAAGACGTCGAACTGGGCCGGGGCGAACGCGGCGACCTGCGCCGGCGTCAGGCCCGCCACCTGCTGGCGGCTCAGCCGCGCGAGCTCATCGTCGGTCAGTGATGTGATGTTGCGCAGGCTGAGGCCCGCCAACTGCCCGGCGCTGAAGGACATGATCTGGTCAGCGCTGAATTCGTCGAAGTCTTCGGCGCTCAGGTCGCCCATTCGGGTCGCGCCGATCCCTGACAGCTGCGCAGCCTTCAGCCCGGCGACCTGCTCCTGGGTCAGGGCCGAATAGGCTTGCGCCGACATGCCGCCGATCTGCTGGGCGGTCAGGCCGCCGACCTGCGCGGCCGAGAACCCGGCGATCTGGTCAGGCGTCAGGCTGCTCAGCTGGGCGCTGGTCAGGCCGGCGATCTGGGCCGGGGTCAAGGCGGGCAGATGCGCGCTCAGCGCCGCGAGCTGTTCGTTGCGCAGTCCGCCGATCTGGGCAGCCGACAGTCCGCCGACCTCGGCCGCCGCAAGCTCTGCGGTCGAGGCCAGGCTCAGGGCGCCGATCTGAGACGGGGTGAGCGCCAGCCGTTGGACCGGGCCGAGCGCCGCGAAGCTCGATGGCGGCAGGGCGGCGATCTGTGCGGCGCTCAGGCCGCGCAACTGTGCGGCGTTCAGCGCGCTCAGCACCTGAGGAGGCAGTGAAAGGAAGTTCTCGACGCTGAGCGCCCCGAGTTGCGCGCCGCTGAAAGCGAGCAGTTGGGCCGGCTGCAGTTCGGCGAAGTCCGCCGGGGCCAGGGCGGAAAGCTGGCCAGCGCTCAGGCCCTTCACCTGGGCCCCGCTCAGCGAGGCGATCTGCGATGCGGTGAGGGCGGCCAGGCCCTCGGTCGAGAGCGCGCCGAGCTGGCCGGCGGTCATCCCGTCAAGCTGGGTCTCCGACAGCGAGCTCACCTGCGCCTGCGACAGCGCGCCGAGCTGGCCCGTGCTCAGCGCCCCGATCTGCGCGCCCGTGAACTTGGCGAGCACAGCGGCGTCCAGCGCGGCAAGGTTCGAGGCCGAGATCGAGCGGACCTGCGAGGCCGACAGCGCCGCCAGGCTGGTGGCGGGAATCGCGCCGAGCTTGGCGGGGCTCAGCGCCGCGATCTGGGCCGCCGACAGTGTCCGGGCCTGGCTCGGCGAGAGGGCGGCCGTGTGCTCCTCGCCCAGGGCGCCGATCTGCGCCGGGGTGAGGGCGGCGATCTGCTGGGGCGTGAAGCCGGCGATCTCGGCCGGCGTCAGCGAGGCGGTGTTCGGCAGACTCAGCGCGGCGAGCTGGCCGGGGCTGAACGCCAGAACCTGGGGGCTGGTCAGGGCGATGAAGGCGGCGGCCGGCAACGAGCCCACCTGGGTGGGCGTGAGGCCCTGGAGCTGGGGCTTGGAGAGGGCGGCGAACTCGGCCCCGCTGAACAGCGCCAGCTTGGCCGGTGAAAGCGCGCTGAGCTGGCCGCCGGTGAGGCTTAGCCGCTGGTCGCTGCTCCAGGCCGCGATGAAGCTTTCGTCCACGGCCGTCAGCTGGCCCCTGGTCAGGCCGCGGACCTGGCTCGTGCTCAGGCCGGCCGCCTCGTCCAGGGTCAGGGAGGTGATGTTGTCGGCGCTCAGCGCCCCGAGCTGCGCTGGGCTGAGGGCCAGCACCTGGGCCGAACTGAAACTGTCAAAGGTGGCGCGCGCCAGCTGCGCTATCTGGCGGGCGGTCAATCCCGACAGCTGGGCCGGCGTCAACGCCCCGATCTGGTTCGGCGACAGCGCCGCCAGGTGGGTGCCGGTCAGGCCGCTGACCTGCGCGGCGGTCAGGCCGCCGATCTGGCCGGTGGTGAACGCGGCGAGCTGCGTCGGGCTGATGACGCCGGTCTGCGTCCAGCTCAGCGCCCCGATCTGCTCCGGCCTCAGCGCCGCCAGGTGCGCCGCGTCCAGGCCCGCAATCTGCGGCCCGGTCAGCCCCCTGATCTGCGCGCCTGACAGTCCGGCGACTCGCTCGGGCGGCAAGGCGTTGAGCGCCGCCGGCGAAAACGCCCCGATCTGCGGCGCCGAGAACGCCGCGAACTGCTCGGCCGTGAAGACAGTGAGCTGCTCGACCGACATCGCCTTGAGCTGGGCCGGGGTCAGGCCCTTGATCTGCGCGGCCGACAGTCCCGCGATCTCGTCGGGGGTCAGCGTCGACAGGCCGCCAGCGTTGATTGCGCCGATCTGGGCCGCACTGAAGCTATGAACCTGCTCAGTCGTGACCTTGGCGAAGTCGGCGGCCGAGAGCAGCTTGATCTGGACGGGAGATATGCCCAGCGCCTGGACGCCGTCGAGGCTGGCGAACTGCTCGGCGGTCAGCGCCGCCAACTGCCGGGCGGTCAGGGCGCTCATCTGCTGGCCGCTCAGCGCGTCCAGCCGCGACGTCGACAGCCCCGCTATATGCAGCTCCGACAGGGCGCGCAGGTGGCTGCTGGTCAGGGCGCCGATCTGCGCTGCATTGAACTCGTTGACGTCGGAGACGCCCAGGGCCGCCAGCATCGTCGGCGACAAGGACTGCACCTGCGCGCGAGAGAGGCCTTCGACCTGCTCCTGCGAAAGCGCGGCGAAATTGGCGCTCGAGAGGGCGTTGAGCTGGGCGCTGGAAAACGCCAGCAGCTGGGCGGGCGTGAACTCCGCCATGTCGGCCGCCGCCAGCCCCTTGAGCTGCGCGGCCGTGACCCCCTTGATCTGCGCCGCCGACAGCGAGGCGACCTGTTCGCCATTCAGCGCTGAGAGTCCCGCGGCCGGAATGGCGCCGACCTGGGTCGCGCTCAGGCTCTTGAGCTCGTCGGTCGTCAAGGCCTCGAAGGTGGAGACGGGAAGCGCGCCGATCTGGTTGGGGGAAAGCTGCGAGATGCCCATCGTCGCCTGGCGCGTTCGAATCGTCGCTCAAGCTTAGGCAGCGGCTCCTGAGTCTCACAACCTGGCGGCGCTCAATGTGGGCGCCCTCGCCCCGCGGCGTCCTTTCCTCGCCGCAATCTGTTGCTCACAGCGTAGACTTTCATGGCTCGCGGGATTCGCGGGCGGACTGCTGCGTGGGAGCGTTTCATGATCATCGCCGGATGGATTCTCGCCATCCTGGGCCTGGCCCAGGTCGTTTTCGCCGGCACGATCGAGGTCTCCCAGCTGACCGAGGGCAACCGCCTGATCGGCCTGGCGCCCAGCGTGGTGGCCAATGTCGACCTGGTCGGCCAGCGGGCGATGATCCACACCGGCGGCTGCGCGACCTTCCTGGCCGGCGTCGTGTTCATCGGCGCAGCCTATCTGAAGCCGGCCCCTCCCGGACAGCAGTCCAAGGCCTGGACCGGCATCGCCGCCATCGCCGCCCTGGTGCTGACCGCCGCAGCGGTCGGCGGGTTCGGCGCGTTCCTCTATGCGCTGCACGGCCAGAACGCCGACCAGCGCCTGGTCGACGAGATCCGCGCCCGCGAAGCGCGCAACCAGTCGACGGAATCGCTCATGCAGGAGGCGGACCGCCGCCTGCGCAACGAGGCCGAGGCGGCCGCGGCGTCGCGGTGATCGCAACGGGCTTGCGCTGACGCCCCGGTGCTCTCATGGAGTGCGCCATGAGCGCGCCCCAATTCTTCGACCTGCAAGCCACCCACAATCCGCACCGCTGGTACCTGCCGCTGACCCCGGCGGTCTGCGTCGGTGCGCGGGACAATCTCTTCATGTTCGGCGGCGTCGGCATGGCCTCGGCGATCACCGCCCTGGAGCGGACCTGCGAGCGGCCGGTGATCTGGGCCACGGCGCAGTACCTGTCCTATGCGCGCCCGCCCAGCATCGTCGACCTGGACGTCTGGGTGCCGGCTGCGGGCAAGTACAACAGCCAGGCCCGAGTCATCAGCCATGTCGGCGACAAGGAGATCCTGACCGTCAACGCGGCGCTCGGCTCGCGGCCCAGCGACATCTCGCGCCAGTCGCTGACCATGCCGGAGGTGGCGCCGCCGGAAGACTGCGAGCCGGCCGATCACTGGCGCGGCGGCGGCGATGACCTGCATAGCCGCATCGAAGTGCGCGTCGCCCAGGGGAGCTACGGCGGCACCGCGGTCAGCGACGGCGGCGAGGACGGGCGCCTGCTGTTGTGGATCCGGCCGCGCGAGGGCGTGGCGATCGACGCCGGCATGCTGGCGATCATGGCCGATTTCATTCCCGGCGCGGTGGGCAACGCGCTCGGCCTCAGCGCTGGCGGCAACAGCCTCGACAATACCATCCGCTATCGGCGCATCGTGGCGACCGAGTGGGTGCTGTGCGACATCCGCATCACCGGCGTGCACGGCGGCTTCGGCCATGGCGCCATGTACCTGTTCGCCCAGGACGGCGAGCTGATGGCCACCGCCAGCCAGTCGCTGATCGTGCGGGTGCGCGACTAGGTCAGCGCCTCAAGCAGGGCGACGCGAGCCAGGTCCTTGGGGCGACCGAAGCGGCGGCAGATCGCAGCCTGCTCGGCCGCGCTCGGCGTGAACAGGCGTCGCCCCCTCCAATCGAGCGCCTGACGTGTGGCCGGGACCACCGGCGCCCAGGCGCCGTCGGAAAACGCTTCGAAGCCGGCCATGATCTCGATCGGCAGGGCGGCGACCTGCGCCTTGGCGAAGATGGCGGACCGGAACAGCGGCGAGGCCGCCGCCGCGAGCGGCGCGGTGTTCCAGCGGTCCAGCAGCCGGCGCGCGTCGCGCTCGCTGACGATCAGGTCGACGTCGGGCGGCGTCAGGCCTGGGACGCCGACCAGCGCCATGCCGGCGCTGCCGAACACCCACCAGGGATCGGTCAGGTCCGCGCAACCCTCGGCGACGACGTCCAGCGCGGCCGCCAGCGGCCCGGCGATCTGCGGCATTGTCATGCGCGGGTCCTAGAGAGGTTCACGCGAAGGCTCAATCAGTTGTAGCTAGGCGGGCGCCGAGTGCGGGCGCGGCAGGGGAGGAGACGGCGGAATGGAAGTGGTGCGCAAACACGGGCCCTGGGCCTTGCTGGCCGCCATAGGCGCCGGCGCGCTGGGCGTTCTGGCCACCTCCCGTGGCGAGAGCGTCAACGCGCTCTGGATCCTGACTGCGGCGATCTGCGTGTACCTGGTCGCCTACCGCTACTACAGCCTCTACATCGCCCAGCGGGTCATGCGCCTGGACCCGGCGCGGGCGACGCCGGCGGTCACCCGCAACGACGGCCTCGATTACGTTCCGACCGACAAGTACGTGCTGTTCGGTCACCATTTTGCGGCCATCGCCGGGGCCGGGCCGCTGGTCGGGCCCGTGCTCGCCGCCCAGATGGGCTATCTGCCGGGCGTGCTCTGGATCCTGACCGGGGTGGTGCTGGCCGGGGCGGTCCAGGACTTCCTGGTGCTCGTCATCTCCATGCGTCGCGACGGCAAGTCGCTCGGTGAGCTGATCCGCGAGGAACTGGGGCCGATCCCCGGCGTCATCGCCCTATTCGGCGCCTTCATGATCATGGTCATCATCCTGGCGGTGCTGGCCCTGATCGTGGTCAAGGCCCTGACATCGAGCCCCTGGGGCACGTTCACCGTCGCCGCCACCGTGCCGATCGCCATCGCCATGGGCGTCTACATGCGCTTCATCCGGCCCGGCCGCATCGCCGAGGTGTCGATCTTCGGCTTTGTGATGCTGATCCTGGCCATCGTCGGCGGCCAGTGGGTCGCGGCCTCGCCGCAGCTGGCGGGGATGTTCACCCTGACCGGCATCCAGCTGTCGTGGATCCTGATCGGCTACGGGGCGGTCGCCGCGGTGCTGCCGGTCTGGCTGCTGCTGGCGCCGCGCGACTACCTGTCGACCTTCCTCAAGATCGGCGCGATCCTGGCCCTGGCCATCGGCATCGTCATCATGCGGCCCGAGCTGCAGATGCCGGCCGTGACCCAATTTGCTGCTGGTGGCGGGCCGGTCTGGTCGGGCACGCTGTTCCCATTCCTGTTCATCACCATCGCCTGTGGTGCGGTCTCTGGCTTCCACGCCCTGATCTCCTCGGGCACCACGCCCAAGCTGATCGACAACGAGGTCAACGCCCGCTTCATCGGCTACGGCGGCATGCTGATGGAGAGCTTCGTGGCGATCATGGCGATCATCGCCGCCTCGATCCTCGACCCCGGCGTCTACTTCACGATGAACAGCCCGGCCGCGGTGGTGGGAACCACCGCCGAGAGCGCCTCTGCCGCGGTCGGCGCCATGGGCCATCCGATCAGCGCCGAACTCATCGAACAGACCGCCAAAGACGTCGGCGAGACGACCATCATCTCGCGCGCCGGCGGCGCCCCGACGCTCGCCGTCGGCATGGCGCACATCTTCTCCCATGTGCTGGGCGGCAAGGCGATGATGGCCTTCTGGTACCACTTCGCCATCCTGTTCGAGGCGTTGTTCATCCTCACCGCCGTCGACGCCGGCACCCGGGCCGGGCGCTTCATGCTGCAGGATCTGCTCGGGACCTTCATTCCGAAGTTCAAGGACACCTCGTCGTGGACCGCGAACCTGACCGCTACCGGCCTCTGCGTCGCGGCCTGGGGCTTCTTCCTGCACCAAGGCGTCACCGACCCGCTCGGCGGCGTGAACACCCTCTGGCCGCTATTCGGCATCTCCAACCAGATGCTGGCCGCAATCGCGCTGATCATGGCGACGGTGGTGATCTTCAAGATGAAGCGGCACCGCTATGCGTTCGTGACCATCATCCCGGCGGTGTGGCTGTGCATCTGCACCCTGACGGCCGGCTTCCAGAAGCTGCTGTCGCCAGATCCGGCCGTCGGCTTCCTGTCGCATGCGCGCAAGTACGGCGACGCGCTGGCCGCCGGCCAGGTGCTGGCCCCGGCCAAGAGCATGGCCGACATGACCAAGATCGTCTGGAACGACCGCATCGACGCGGCGCTCTGCGCGGTCTTCATCGCGGTGGTGCTGAGCATGATCTGGTTCGGGATCGGCGCCTGCCTGAAGGCGTTCCGCGCCGACGGCTGGACGGCGCGGGAGATCAATCCCGACGCCATTCCGGCGGAGTAGGGGACATGGCCTCGCCCAACCCCTTCGCCCGTTTCGCCCAGTGCGTCTGCGACGGCGCGCGCCTGATGGTCGGGGTGCCGAACTACGAGACCTATGTCGAGCACATGGCTCGCACCCATCCGGATCGGGCCCCGATGAGCCGGGCGGAGTTCTTCCGTGATCGTCAGGACGCCCGCTACGGCGCCGGGGCCCGCGGCGGCTTTCGCTGCTGCTGAAAAGCGAAAGGCCGGCGTCTCCGCCGGCCTTTGCTACACAGAACTGGGAGAGGGCGCTTAGCGCGCGGCCAGGGCCGAATTGGTCGGGGCCTGGGCCGTGGCGTAGGTGTCCAGGCTGACCTTCACGGTCGCCTTCACGCAGCGCGAATAGGCGTCGAGCGCCAGGGTTTCGTTGCGGGTGGCGCGGAAGCAGACGTTGCGCGCGGCCTTGGCCACATCGGCTTCGACTTGGGCTTGGCTCTTGCCGGCCAGCGGAACGCTGATCGAAGCGGCTTGAGCGGGAGCGGTGATGGCGAACACGGCCACGGCGGTCAGAGCAAGAGTACGGATCATAATCACTAATTCCCGGAAAGGGGTTGGGGCCAACCACCTCCCGACGTTTCCTTTGGCGACGGTTCAAATTCTCGCGTGACCGTTTCGCCTAGCCATGTTCCTGCCCTTTGACGGACAAGGTTTCAAGCGGATTTGCTGCGGTGCAGTAGCGCAGTTGTGCGATGCAACCGCGGTGGGCGCCGGCGCCCGGGATTGCAGCAGAGGGAGCGCGAGGCGGGGCTTGGGCACGCCGATTGCGGTGGACAACCCCGACGGCCCCGAAATGAAACACTTGCCATCGGCGGGGCTTCACCATTGAGTAATCTTCGTTAACGTCGAGGTCCCATGTTCCTGTCTGCTCTCGCCGCCGCCGCCGTGATCTCGACCACCTACGCCCCGGCGCCCGCCGCGGCCCCGGTCGCGCCGCCCGCCGAGCAGGCGGTGCTGGTCGATTGCCAGGTCAGCGGCGCGAACCTCACCGACTGCAAGGCCCTGGACGCCGACGGCGCGCCGGCCGCCGAAGCGGTGAAGCTGGCCGCCCAGGTCGAGGTTCCCGAGGCCTTCGCCCTCGCCAATCCCGGCCGCATCGTCATCAAGATGAACGTCACGCCGTAAGGCTGTTGACCGCGCTCCGCGTCTGACGCCTTCTCCCACTCAACAAGTAGGGAACGGGAGAACGGCATGGACCAGCGCAAACTGGGCGAATTCGACGTCTCGGCCATCGGCCTGGGCTGCATGAGCCTCTCGCACGCCTACGGCTCGCCGCCGCCGCGCGAGCAGGCCGAGCGGGTGCTGAAGGGCGCCCTCGACGCCGGGTACACCTTTCTCGACACCGCTGCGGTCTACGGCGTCGGCCATAACGAGACGCTGGTCGGCGAGGTGCTGAAGGACCGGCGCGGCGACTACGTCCTGGCCTCCAAGTGCGGCCTGACCAACGGCGATCAGCGCGAGCTCAACGGCCATCCGGACGTCTTGAAGGCCACTTGCGAGGGCAGCCTGCGCCGGCTGCAGACCGACGTCATCGACCTCTACTACCTGCACCGCTGGGACAAGCGCGTGCCGATCGAGGACAGCGTCGGCGCGCTGGCCGATCTGGTGCATGAGGGGAAGATCCGCGCCATCGGCCTGTCGGAGGTCTCGGCCCCGACGCTGCGCCGGGCCCACGCGGTCCACCCGATCACCGCCCTGCAGACCGAGTACTCGCCCTGGACCCGCAATCCGGAGATCGCGGTGCTCGAGGCCTGCCGCGAGCTGGGTGTGACCTTCGTGGCGTTCAGCCCGGTCGGCCGCGGCTTCCTGGCCGGCGGGGTGCCCGACGCCGCGGCGCTGGAGGACGGCGACTTCCGCAAGGCGATGCCGCGGTTCCAGGGCGAGGCCTTCGCCGCCAACCTCAAGATGTTCGAGGGGTTCGCCGCCCTGGCGCGGGAGGCCGGCTGCACTCCGGCCCAGCTGTGCCTGGCCTGGCTGCTGGCCAAGGACGAGACCCTGGTGCCGATCCCGGGCACCACCAATCCCGACCACATGCGCGAGAACGCCGCCGCCGCGGGGATCACCCTCTCAGAGGCGGTGATGGCCAAGGTCGAGGATCTGGTGAACCCGCAGACCGTGACCGGCCCGCGCTATGCGCCGGCGATGCAGGCGTCGGTGGACACCGAGGGCTAGCTCGCGCCGAGGCTGGTCGCCGCCGCCCGCAGGGCGTCCTGCGCCATCCGCCTGGCGCGGTCGGCGACCTCCTCGATCGGCAGGTCGTGCAGTCCGCGCGGCCGGGGCAGGCTGACCTGGACCGTCACCCCATCGTCTGTCAGCACGGATACGCCGACGATGGTGGGGCTGACGGTGACGGAGGGCGGCAGGGAAAGGTCGGTCATCGCGTCTCTCCTGGATTCCCCCGTGGGCGGATTTGACCGCGCGTCCATAGGATGTCCAGGCACGCTTTTATGACCGTCCCGGTAGGGAACCGTTAGGGCGTCAGCGCCCCGAACAGCTCCTCGTGGCGGGCGCAGACGGCGGGCCACAGGTCGCGCGCCTGCGGAATGTCCAGTTCAAAGCGAGCGCGCAGGATGCTTGCAAATTCATCCGCTGAATCAATGATCTGCATCGCCTTCCCGCCGGGGCGGATGAAGTTGAACGTGCGGCCCCGCAGCACCGCCACCCCGCCAGGCTCATGGCGGAAGGCGAAGGCGGTCTGGGTGAACACCGAGTCCGGCGCGGTGCTCAGCCAGCGGCACATGGCGGCCAGTTCCTCGCGGTCGGCCGGCTCGTTGCGGAAGTCGTAATAGGCCGCGCCGCCGTGCGGGTGGTTGTGGAAACGCAGCCAGCCGTCGTCGAGCGCCTCGAACGAGAAGTCGAAGCCGGCGCAGTGGTGCGGCCCGAACTCCAGCGGCATGGCTTCCAGCAGCGCGTCGCCGAACCCGACGTCGGCGATGTAGGGCCGGTCCAGGTCGACGCGCAGCACCAGATGGTTGGCGTGCGAGGCCGCCCCGCGCTCGCCGCGCAGCACCGCCCCGGCCATCTCGGTCACCTGGAAGCCGACCTCGCGCAGCATCGCGCCCAGCAGGCCGTTCATCTCATAGCACCAGCCGCCACGCCGCTGGCGGACCATCTTGTCGAACGCCGCCTGCGGATCGAGCGTCATCGTCCGGCCCAGCTGGACGTCGAAGTTCTCGTAGGGGATCGCGCGCAGGTGCAGGCGCTGCATCGCCTTCAGCGTCGCGGCGTCCACGCGTGGGACGCCGACGAACCCGATGCGGTCGAGATAGGCCTGCAGGTCCATGTTACTCCTTGGCCGGCGGCGCGGCGCCCTGGATCATCGCCACGATCTCGGGACGGATCTTATCGGCGCCCTTTTCCATCATATGCGAGACGATTCGGGCGCCCACCGCCGCGCGGGTCTGCGAGGTGAACTCGGTCTTGTTGCTGCGCACCCAGTCCATCGAGGCCTGGCGGTTGACGTTCAGCTGCTGGAAGTGCGGCACGACATAGCGCGCGATCAGCTCGTAGGAGCGCTTGGTGTCTTCCCAGCGCGCCCAGTTGTGCGCCATCAGCAGGAAGCAACCGAAGCCGCCGCTCTCGTCGACCAGCTGTTGCAGCCGCGCGATCGCGTCGTCGGGCGTGCCCACCACCGCCTGGCCCAGCGCCAGATAGGCTTCCACCGGGTCGCCCTTGAAGTCGTCGGGCACCATCGGCAGGTTGGCGATCTCCTTGAAGTAATAGATCCACTTCTCCAGCCCGAAGCGGACCTGCTCGATCGCCTTGTCCTTGGTCTCGGCGATATGCATCTGGCCGACCAGCCGCCAGCGGCTGCGGTCCATGGTCTGGCCGTTCTCCTTGGCGATGTCCTCGGCGATGCCCCAGTTGGCGGCCAGCGAATTGAAGCCGGCGGTGGTGGTCGCGCCCAGCGACAGCAGCCCCGCGCCATGCTTGCCCGCGGCCCGCGCCCCGGTCGGCGAGACCTGGCTGGCGACCGCGATCTCCACCGAGGGCCGCGAGTAGGGCGTCATCTGCAGGCGGGCGTTGACCAGGCTAAACCAGTCGCTCTCGTGGGTGACCTCCTCGCCACGCAGCAGCGGGACCAGCACGTCCAGCGCCTCGTCCATGCGGTCGCGCTGCTTGGCGACCGGAATGCCCATCATGAAGGCGTCGGAGACCAGCGCCCCGGGGCCGACCCCGAACATCACCCGGCCGCGGGTCATGTGGTCGAGCTGGTTGATGCGGTCGGCCAGCATCATCGGGTGGTGATAGGGCAGGGACGACACCCCGGTGCCCAGCCGGATGTGCTTGGTGCGCTCGGCGGCCGCGGCGATGAACACCTCGGGGCTCGCGATCAGCTCGTAGGCGGCCGAGTGATGCTCGCCGATCCAGGCCTCTTCGTAGCCCAGCTGGTCCATCCACTGCACCAGCTCCAGGTCGCGCTGGATGGCCAGGGTCGGGTTCTCGTCGAGCGGATGGAACGGCGCGATGAAGGCCCCGAAGCGCAGCTTGTTTCCGAGCATGATGGCCCTCCCTTGGCCGTTTGAGCGGAGGCTAACTCCCATTTCGCCGGGAAGACCAGATTGACGTTCCGTCAGCGTCAGCTGCGCGGTTCGTGCGGCCTTACGTAGGCGGAAGGGGCTTTGGCGGACCCGGCAGACGTGGCAGGAAGCTCCTCGAACCGCGGCGGGAGGATCCCACTTGAACTACCGTCATGCCTTCCACGCCGGAAACTTCGCCGACCTGGTCAAGCACGCCGCCTTGCTTGACCTGCTGGCCCGCCTGCAGACCGCGCCGGAGCCGTTGGCGGTGTTCGACACCCACGCCGGCCGCGGGCTCTACGACCTCACCGGCGAGGAAGCCCAGCGTTCGGGCGAGGCGAGGGCCGGCGTCGCCCAGCTGATGCAGGCGCCCGACCTGCCGCCGGCCCTGCAGGCGCTGCGCCAGGCGGTGGTGCGGCTGAACGGCGGGGCCGAGGCCAACCTCTATCCGGGCTCGCCGCTGTTGGTCGCCGGCGCCCTGCGCAAGGGCGACACCTATCTGGGCTGCGAGTTGCGGCCCCAGGAGCATTCGGCGCTCTCTGACACCCTGGCCAGCTGGCCGGCGGCCAAGACCGCCTGCGCCGACGGCTATGTCGAGGTCGCCGCCCGCATGTCGCGGCAGGGCGCCGTCCTGGTGCTCATCGACCCCCCGTTCGAAAGGAGCGACGACTACGAACGCTGCGCCGCCGCCCTCGGCGCCTTGACCGCCAGGAACCCAGCGGCGGTGGTGATGGTCTGGATGCCGCTCAAGGACCTGGAGACCTTCGACGCCTTCCTGCGCGAGGCCGAGGACGCCTATGACGGCCCGCTGCTGGTCGCCGAGGCGCGCATGCGGCCGCTGACCGATCCGATGAAGATGAACGGTTGCGCCCTGGTGCTGGCGAACGCGCCGGAGGGCTTCGAGGCGACCTTGGCCGAGGTTTGCGGCTGGACCGTTGGCCGGCTGGGCGCCAACGGCAAGGCCCAGGTCTGGACGACCTGAAACCTTCATTTTGCGCCTGCGAGAAGTCGGGTTAGGGTTTGCTGCATCGCACAAACCCTGGCTGTTTGGAGGCGTATCCTATGGCTCTCACCGTGTTCGCAGAGGGGCCTGTGTCCCTCGATCCCCAGAAGGCCCTGTACATCCCGGTCGGCGCGGCCTCGCCGCTCTGGTTCCTGTTCGCGGGGGCGGCCTCGGCCGGTCTCGCCTACTGGTGGATGACCCGCTTCACTGATCGCACCAATCTCGAGGCGCTGCTCGGGGCCTCGCCTGCCGGCGGAGCGGTCCTGCCTGCGCCCGACGTCGTGCCGCCCGAGCTGGCGGCCGAAGTCGCCGAAACCGCGGCGATCGCCGAGGCGATGGTCGATCAGGCGGTGCAGACCGTCGCCGACGTCGCGGCGGCCACGCTGGAGCCGGCGGTGGAAGCGCCGTCCGAGCCGTCCGCCAAGCTCCGCGCCAAGGCCCGTCCCGCCGACGAGCCGTCGCCCGACGCCTAGGCAGGCGTCGCCGGACGCTTGGCGTGGGCGCCCGCAGCGGGCTATCCCTGGCCCGTTGCAGACGGCGAGGGGAACGCGCGCGTGGCCAAGCGGGCCTTCGACATCCTGGCGGCCCTGGCCGGCCTGATCGTGCTCGCCCCGGTGATGGCGGTGATCGCGCTGGCCGTGCGCGCCGACAGCCCCGGCCCGGCGCTGCACTGGTCCAGCCGGGTCGGCCGCTACAATCGCCTGTTCAAGATGCCGAAATTCCGGACCATGAAGACCGGGGCCCCGAACGTGGCGACCCACCTGCTCACCGATCCCGACGCGTGGATCACGCCTCTCGGCCGCTTCCTGCGCCGTTCCAGCCTCGATGAACTGCCCCAGCTGTGGAGCGTGCTGGTGGGCGATATGAGCCTGGTCGGCCCGCGGCCGGCCCTGTTCAACCAGGACGACCTGGTGGCGCTGCGTGCCGCCGCCGGCGTCGAGGTACTGCGGCCGGGCGTCACCGGCTGGGCCCAGATCAACGGCCGCGACGACCTGCCCAACACCGAGAAGGCCAGGCTCGACGCCGATTATCTGACCCGCCAGGGCCTGATCTTCGACGTGCGGATTATCGTCATCACGCTCGTCGCGGCGATTTCCGGGCGCGGCGTGCGTCACTGACGGCTGCAACACGCCCGCAATCAGCGCTGGTCATCGTTGATTGACGCCCGCTGGCCGGGCGCCCACTCTGGCCCCAGTCCATCAGCAGAGGTTTCGACGATGCCCTTCCGCCCCGCCAAGCCCCTCGTCGTCGCGCTCGTCCTGGCGCTCGGCGCCACCGGCGCGATCGCCGCCACCGCCGCCGAGACCGCGATCGCCACGCGCCAGGCCGGCTACAAGAAGATCGGCGGCGCCTTCAAGGCGATCAGCGACGAACTCAAGAAGGGCTCGCCGGACGCCAAGCTGATCGCCGCCAACGCCGCGGTGGTGAACGCCCAGGCGGCCCAGGTGCCCAAGTGGTTCCCCAAGGGCTCGGGCCCGGAGGCCGGCTTCAAGACCGAGGCCAAGCCCAACATCTGGACCGACAACGCCAAGTTCGCCGCCGCCGCCGCCAACTTCCAGACCCAGGCGGGCAAGCTGCAGACCGTGGCCGCCGCCGGCGACGTCGAGGCGATCAAGGCGCAGTTCCGCGCCACCGGCGGAACCTGCAAGGCCTGCCACGACGTCTACCGCGTCGAGAAATAGCATGCCGTCAGACGCTGCAGCCGGCCCGCCGCGCCCGCTCTGGGACGTCCCGACGCGGGTCGTGCACTGGTCCCTGGTCGTGCTGCTGCTGGTCTCCTGGTTTTCGGCCGGCGAGAACATGCAGCTGCACCGTTGGTCCGGCTACGCGATCGTCGGCCTCCTGGTCTTCCGGCTGTGGTGGGGCGTGGCCGGCGGTTCGACCGCCCGGTTCGCGCACTTCCTGCGCGGCCCCGCCGCGACGCTCGCCTACACCCGCACGCTCGGCTCCCGCAGCCCCAGCGACGGGGCCGGCCACAACCCGCTGGGCGCCTGGAGCGTGCTGGCCATGCTGGCGGTGATGCTGGTCCAGGTCGGGCTCGGCCTGTTCGCCAGCGACCTCGACGGCCTGGAGTCCGGCCCGCTGTCGCACCTGGTCAGCTTCGAGGCCAGCCGCGCGGCCGCCGAACTGCACGAGACCGTGTTCCGCGTTCTGCAAGCGCTGGTCGCCCTGCACATCGCCGCCATCGGGTTCTACTGGGTGTGGAAGCGCCAGAACCTGATCGGCGCCATGGTCACCGGCAAGCGCCCGTTTCAGGGCGAGGCCCTGCGCCCGGCCGCCCTCTGGCGGCTGCTGCTCGGCGTGGTGCTGGCGGTCGGCGTCGCCTGGGCGATCGCCAAGGGCCTGCGGTTCTAGGTTTCCTCCCCCTTTGGGGGAGGCGGGTCGGCGCGCAGCGCCGAGACGGAGGGGGACTGCTCTTACGAGCTTCAAAGTCCCCCTCAGTCAGCCATACGGCTGACAGCTCCCCCAGCGGGGGAGCATCCCGCAGATCCTACTTCCCGTCGGCCGCGCCGCGCAGGCAGTTCAGCCAGGCGTCTTCACGCGCCTTCTCGGCCGCGCGCAGCTTGTCTTCGGCTTCGCGCACGCCGGCGTCGTGCTTGCGCCATTCCAGCACCGCGCCTTCGCGCGCTGCGCGCGCCGCTTCCATGGTCGGGAAGCGGGCCAGCACCGCACGCACGCTGTAGTTCACCGGCGGGCCGACCGTCTCGCGGTCGGGATAGAAGCCGGTGATCGAGTCGGCCGTCTCGTTCTCGATGTGGAAGACATCGGCCCAGCCCGCATGGTGGCGCATCAGGGCCCAGGGCCGTTCGATCCGGTCGCTCATGGAATACTCCTAGAATCCTGGCCCCAAGCTACCGCGGGAGGCGCGTGGCTTGCTACCCCCAGAGCGCCGGGCGGCGGGCCTTCCAGGGCGCTTCCTTTTCGAGTTGCGCGGCCAGCCGCAGCAGCGTCGCCTCGTCGGCGAAGCGGGCGGTGAACATCATCCCGATCGGCAGGCCGTCCTCGTCCATTTCCAACGGCAGCGACAGCGACGGCTGGCCCGAGAAGTTGAACGGCGGGGTGTAGGGGAAAGCCTTGCTCTGGCGCTTGTTCAGCTCCTGCGGGTCGACCGCCACCGGATCGATCAGACCGACCGGCGGCACCGGCGTGCCCAGCACCGGGCAGAGATAGACATCGTAGTCCTCGAAGAACATCAGCGTCTTGCGATTGAGGTCGCGCAGGTCCTGCCAGCCGCGAAACGCCTGCTCGCCGGTCACCTTGCGCCCGCTCTTCAGCGCCGCCCAGGTCAGCGGCTCCAGCTCATGCTCCTGCGGCTCGCGCCCCAGCATGGCCGCCAGCCGGGCGATGTTGGCCGCGAAGTTGGCGCCCGAAACCGGCCCGCGGGCGGTGTAGAGCGCGCGGTAGTCGATCCCCAGGCCCTTCTCGACCACCTCGTGGCCCAGGCCCTTCAGCAGCGCCGCGGTGCGTTCCAACGCCGCCTGGATCTGCGGGTCGATCGGCCGGCCGGACGGGGTTTCCGACGACCAGGCGATGCGCAGTCTGCCGGGACTGCGTTCGATCTCCTCCATGTAGGGCCGCTCCTTGTGCGGCGCCTGGAACGGCGCGCCCGGCTCGGGGCGGCCGGTGGCGTCCAGCATGGCGGCGCTGTCGCGCACCGTCCGCGTCACCACATGGTCGACGGAAAAGCCCATGGCGTAGTTGTCGCCGTCCGGCAGGTTCGGGTTGCGGTCGCGGGTGACTTTCAGGCCGACCAGCCCGCAGCAGGCGGCGGGGATGCGGATCGAACCGAGCCCGTCGCTGGCGTGGGCCAGCGGCGCCATCCCGCTCGCCACCGCCGCGGCCGCGCCGCCCGACGACCCGCCCGAGACGTGGCCCGGGTTCCAGGGGTTGCGGCAGGCGCCCAGATAGCCGCCCTCGGTGACGCCGGTGATGCCGTACTCAGGCGTGTTGGTCTTGCCCAGCAGCACGACGCCGGCCTCGCGATAGCGCCGGGTCAGGCCGCAGTCCTCCTTGTCGACATAGCCGGCGGCGAAGCGGCTGCCATAGGTGCGCGGCCAGCCGGCCACCGGCACGCCCAGGTCCTTGATCAGGAACGGCACGCCCTTGAACGGCCCGTCGGGCAGGGGGCCCTGCGCAACCTTGCGCGCCTCGTCATAGGCCTTGTGGACCACGGCGTTCAGCGCCGGGTTGTGCCGCTCGATGCGCTCGATGGCCGCGTCCACCAGCTCCAGCGGCGTCACCTCGCCCTTGGCCACCAGGGCGGCCAGCGACAGGCCGTCGTGCTCGGAGAAATCGTCCATCTTCCTACCCTTTTGAATTTTCTTATCTTTGACCGCCGGCCAGGAAGGCCAGCTTCTCGACCGGGGCCAGGCCGCCGGCCTCGCGCTTGAGCGCCGCCAGCGAGTCCTCTGCGGCGTTCAGCACCCCGTCGATGTCGGCCTCGGTCATCGCCGCACACAGGAACATGTTGTGCCAGGGGTGCAGGTAGATCCCGCGCGCCAGCATCTGCGAAACGAAGAAAAATCCCTTCCGCAGGTCGGGATCCTCGTCGAACAGGTAGAGCGGCATCTGCCCCGGCCCGGTGCAGCGCAGGCCAAAGCCCGCCGCCGCCGCCCGCTCGGTCAGGCCCGCCGACAGACGCTCGCCCATGGCGGTCAGTCGCTCCAGATAGTCGGTGGTGCGCACCAGCCGCAGGGTCTCCAGCGCTGCGGCCATGGGCGCGGCCTGGTACCAGAACGAGCCGGTGACATAGATCGCGGCCGCCGCCTTGCGCGCCTTCTCCGAGCCCAGCAGCGCCGAGATCGGATGGCCATTGGCGATGCACTTGCCCCAGGTCGAGAGGTCGGGCTCCACGCCCACCACCGACCACGAACAGTCGCGCGCCATCCGCAGGCCCGCGCGCACGTCGTCGACGATCAGCAGCGCCCCGGTCTGGTCGGCCAGCTCGCGGCAGCGGCGCGCATAGGCGCCGTCCGGGGCGGCCTGGTCGATGAAGGCGTCGTGCTTGAACGGGGCGGCGAAGATCGCGGCCAGGTCCTCGCCCGCCTGCGCCACGGCCGCCTCCAGGCTGGCCACGTCGTTGTAGTCGCAGAAAATCTGGTGCGCGCGGTCGGTGTCGGTCGTGCCTGCCGGCCTCGGCGTGCACCAGGGCGCGGCCCCGTGATAGGCGCCCTTGGCCCGCACGATGGTCTTGCGCCGGGTGTGCGCCGCGCGGTCATGAGCGCCATGGTCGTGGCGTCGGTGCCGTTCTTGCAGAACATCGCCCAGTCGGCGTGGCTGACCAGCAGGGTCATCTCCTCCGCCAGCCGCACCATCAGCTCGGTCGGCCCGGTCAGGGTGTCGCCGATCCCGAGCTGGCGCACATAGGCCGCGTCGATCTCGGGATGGCCGTAGCCGAAGAGGTTCGGGCCATAGGCGCACATCAGGTCGAGGTAGCGCTTGCCGTCGGCGTCCCAGATGTGCGCGCCGTCCGCCTTCGAGAAGAACTGCGGATAGTCGTCGGGCAGCAGCCCCACCGCCTGGTGGCCGTACATCCCGCCGGGGATCACCGCCGCGGCGCGTTCCCGCAGGGCTTTGTCCAGGCTGCGCGTCATGGTGGAGTTCTCCGTCGACGAAGGCCGTAGTGAGACCTTACGCTGCGCTCGCGTATCGGCAACCGGGGAGCAGGCGATGACGGCGAAGGTTTTGGCCCTGACGGGCGCGGCGGCGCTGCTGGCCTCGCCGGCCCTGGCCAACGAGACCTTCAAGGATTGGTGGGTCACCTGCGACAACACCCGCCAGTGCGCCGCCTTCGGCTTCGCCGGCGAGGCCTACGAAATGTCGGGCTATCTGAAGGTCGCGCGCGGGTCCGGGGCGGCGGACGAACCGGCCGCCCGGATCGTCATGGACGGCAAGGCCGGGACCTGGAGCCTGGCGATCGACGGCCGCCCTCTGGCCAGCGTCACGGCGCGGGACGAGGACGGCGAGCGCGCGTCCGCCGAGCTGACCGCCGGCCAAGCCACGGCGCTGATCGCTGCGGCCGCCAACGGCAGGGCGCTGCAGGTCGCGGCCGGCGGCAAGTCGCTGGGCGCCATTTCCCTGGCTGGCAGTTCGGCCGCCCTGCGCTGGATGGACGACAAGCAGAAGCGGGCGGGCACGGTCACCGCTCTGGTCGCCAAGGGCGCTTCGCCGGCTTCGGCGGTTCCCCCGGCGCCTGCGCCGCCGCTGGTCCAGGCCGCGCCGGCCATGTCGCAGGCCGGGCTGGCCGCCAAGCTCCCCCGCTCGGTGGCGGCGATGATGAAGGACTGCGACGACGACATCGCCACCCTGGAGATCGAGCCGGTCTCGGGCCGGCTGTCGCCTGGCCTCACGCTGTGGGCGCCGCTCTGCACGCGCGGGGCCTACAACATGATCTACAGCTTCTTCGTCGTCGACGAGAAGGGCGCGGCCCATCCGCTGCCGATCCGCTATGCCGACACCGCCGAGGCGACCACCGAACTGATGAACGTCAGCTACGACGCTGCAACCCAGACGCTCTACAACTTCGAGAAGGGCCGGGGCCTGGGCGACTGCGGGGCGACCAACACCTGGGTCTGGGACGGCAAGGGCTTCGTCGCCACCGCCCAGGACCTGATGGGCGAGTGCCGCGGCGTGCCGCCGGACGACTGGCCGGTCAGCTACCGCACCCGCGCGAAGTAGTCAGAACATCCCGAACAGGGTGGCGAAGAACGCCAGGATCGCCGCCACGATCGCCTTCGACAGCACGACCAGCACCACCACCGACAGGATCGCGGCGACCCAGCCGATCAGCGCGGCCAGCCCGTCGCGCTCAGCCCCGCCGATGGCGAAGGCGGCGATCGCGAACGACGGCAGCATGTTCCCGAACGGGATCGGCAGGAACACGATCAGCGACAGCAGGAAGCAGAGCGCTCCCACCAGCCGGTCGCCCAGCGGGTTGTACATGAAGGTCAGCCGCGGCCGCAGCCGCCGCTCCAGCCGCCCCAGATGCGGCTTCAGCTTCACGGTCAGGGCGCGGAAGTCGGCCATGCTCATGGTCCGCGACAGCATCACCTTGGGCAGCCACAGGGTCTTGCGCCCCATCATCCACTGGAAGGTGATGAAGATCAGCGGCGCGCCCAGCAGCGCCGAGACGCCCGGCGGCATCGGCAGCACCAGCGGGGCCGCGAACACGAACATCAGCGCGCCGAAGGCGCGGTCGCCGAAGGTGTCCAGCAGGTCTCCAACCGACACCTCGCGGCCCGGACGCTCCGCGATCAGGTCGAGGAGTTCGGATACGCTCGCGGCTTTACGGTGTTCGGACATTTCAAGCTTCGCGCTAGCACGGCTCGGCGCCGTAGCGGAAGGAAAAGCCGCGCTTGCGGCGTCGGAAGTCACGGGATTGTTGGTGGCGACTCGCATAATCGGTGGCCTCAGATGTCGCAGCCGATCCGCCTTGGCCTGTTCTACGCGGCCCTGTTCGTGGGGACCGGGGCGAGCTCGCCCTACATCCCGGTCTGGTTCGCCGCGCGCGGCCTCTCGGGCGCCGAGATCGGCCTGATCCTTTCGGCCCCGATGCTGGCGCGGGCGGTCACCGCGCCGGCCATCGCCATGTGGGCCGACAGCTTCTCCCTGCGCCGCACGCCGCTGATCCTTATGGGGCTGGCCGTGGCGCTGGCCTACGGGCTGCTGGCCGCGCCGTTCGGTTTCGCCTGGTGGTTCGGGGTCTGGTTCCTGGCCAACACCATCCTCTCGACCATGATTCCGCTGACTGACGTCATCGTCTTCCGGCGGGCCGGGCGCGACGGGTTCAACTACGGCTGGCCGCGCGGCATCGGGTCGGTGGCCTTCATCATCGCCAACGTCACGGTCGGGGCGCTGCTGGCCCGCTACTCGCCCGAGCTGGTGCTGGTCTGGATCACCGCGGCGGCCATGCTGGCGGCCGGCGCGGCGCGCGGCCTGCTGCCGCCCGACCCGGTGCGCGAGGGCGGAGCGGCCAGCCGCCTCTCCGAGCGCCTGGCCGGTCTCGGCGAGCTGCTGCGCGACCGGAACTTCATGCTGGCGGTGGTGTCGGTCGGGCTGATCCAGTCGGCCCACGCCTTCTACTACTCGTTCTCGACGCTTTCCTGGAAACAGCAGGGCATGCCGGAGAGCTGGACCGGCCTGCTGTGGGGCCTGGCCGTGGCGGTCGAGGTCGGCTTCATGTGGTTCATGGAGCCCTGGCGGCGACGCATCGGCCCGCGCAATCTGCTGGTTATCGGCGGGGCCGCCGCGCTGGTTCGCTGGACGGCGCTGGCCTTCGCCCCGCCGCTCTGGCTGCTGCTGCCGATCCAGGCGCTGCACACGTTCACCTATGCGGCGACCTTCCTCGCCTCGCTGCAGCTGGTCGAGAAGCTCTCGACCCCGGCCAACGCCTCGGCCGCCCAGACCATCAACTCGGCGCTGTCGGGCGGGCTGCTGATGGGGGCGGCGACCATCGGCTCGGGCTGGTTGTTCGACATGGCCGGCGCCAAGGGCTACCTGGCCATGGCCGCGATGTCGGCGCTCGGCCTGGTCGGCGCGCTGCGCCTCTACGGAGTCCGCCGGCTCGACCCCTAGACCCTGTCCTGGTTGGCTTGAAACAAGCCGACCAGGATGAACAGGGTCGATTCTTTGAGTTTGGAGCCCTTACCCCACGACAGTCTTGCGGCCCGCCGCCAACGGGCGGCTAATCCCTGCAACAATGATTGGGGAGTGACGCATGCGGGCTCTGGAAGTCGCCGCGCCGTGGGGTTTCGACGCCTTGAAGCTAGTTGAGGCGCCCGATCCGACGCCGGGGCACGGCGAAGTGCTGGTCCGCATGAAGGCGGTCTCGCTGAACTATCGCGACATGCTGATGGTCAATGGCATGTACAGCCGCGGCTCGGCCACGGCCGGCGGGACCATCACCCCTTTCTCGGACGGCTGCGGCGTGGTCGAGGCGGTCGGCCCGGGCGTCACCCGCGTGGCGGTCGGCGACCGGGTCGCGACCCTGTTCTTTCAGCACTGGACCTCGGGGCGTCCGACCCTGGAGAAGCTCACCTCATCGCTTGGCTTCCCGATCCCCGGCGCCGGCCGCGAACTGGGCGTCTTCAGCCAGGAAGGCGTCTCCAAGGTTCCCGACTTCCTGACCGATCAGCAGGTCGCGACCCTGCCATGCGCGGCCCTGACCGCTTGGCGCGGCCTCTTCGAAGACGCCCGGCTGGAGCCTGGCGACACGGTGGTGCTGCAGGGCACCGGCGGGGTCTCGATCTTCGGGCTGCAGTTCGCCAAGGCGGCCGGCTACCGCACGGTGATCACCTCGTCCTCGGACGAGAAGCTGGCCCGCGCCAAGGAACTCGGCGCCGACCACCTGGTCAACTATCGTGCGACCCCGGATTGGGCGGGCGCCGTGCGCGAGGCGACCGGCGGCGTCGGGGCTGACTTCATCATGGAGGTCGGCGGCGCCGGCACCATCCAGCAGAGCCTCAAGGCCGTCCGCATCGGCGGCCACATCGCCATCATCGGCGTGGTCGCAGGGGCCGGCGAGGGGGTCAATCCCGGCGTCCTGATCGGCAACAGCGCCCGACTTCAGGGGCTGTCGGTCGGCTCGCGCGAGATGTTCGAGGCCATGTGCCGGGCCATCGAGCTGCACCGGATCGAGCCGGTGGTCGACAAGGTTTTCCCCTGGACGGATGTCGCCAAGGCGTTCGCCGCCATGCAGGGCGGGGAGCATTTCGGAAAGATCGTCCTGCAGTTCTGACAAGGAGGCAGTCGATGCGTACGACGGGCATCAATCACCTCGCCCTGGTTTGCCGCGACATGGAGGAGACGGTCGCCTTCTACGCCGGCGTCCTCGGCATGCCGCTCTACAAGACCGTGGCCCTGCCGGACGGCGGCCAGCACTTCTTCTTCGACTGCGGCGGCGGGGATTCCGTCGCCTTCTTCTGGTGGCCGGACGCGCCGCCCGCCGCGCCCGGGATCGCCTCGGTGAAGGCCTTCCCCGAGGCGCCGAAGTCGGCGATCGGCTCGATGAACCACGTCGCCTTCAACGTGCCCGAGGAGAAGCTCGACGAGTACCGTCAGCGCCTGGTCGATGCAGGCGTGAAGGTGCTGCCGAACATGGTGGTCAATCACGACGACAGCCCGATGGGCGTCAGCGCCGAGAACCACGAAGGGGTGTTCTTCCGCTCGGTCTACTTCACCGATCCCAACGGCATCATGCTGGAACTGGCCGCCACCACCCGCGCCTTCGGTCCTGAGGACGTCAAGCATACGCCGGCCCGCGCCGTCCGGGCGGAGGCGTAGGGGCCATGCCGCGCCTGCGTCAGATCCCTCGCGCCGAGGCCGATCCCAAGGTTCTGCGCAGCTACGACCTGCTGTTCGGCGACCGCGACCCGGTGGCCGAACCTGGCACCAGCACGGGCACCCCCGGCGACTGGTGGACTGTGTTCGCCAACGTCCCGGACGTGCTGGAGCACTGCAACCGCGGCTTTGCGCTCTATCGCAGCCCCGACCGCAAGCTCGACCCGGTGCTCCGCGAACTGGCCCAGACACGCGTCGGCTTCACCAAGGCCAGCCAGTTCGTGTTCTCGCAGCGCTGCAAGTCTTTGCGTGGGCTCAAGGTCTCCGAGGACCGCATCGCCGCCATACCGCACTGGCAGGTGGCCGATTGCTATTCGGCTGAGGAGCGGGCGGTGCTGGCCTATGCCGACTGCCTGTCGCTGCAGGCCGGCCGCACGCCCGAGCCGGTGTTCGAGGCCCTGAAATCCTTCCTCAGCGACCGCGAGATCCTCGAACTGACCTACATCACCTGCATGTACGACATGCACGCGGTGATGAGCCGGGCCCTGCGAACCGAGTGGGACGACCGCGACGACCCCATCGTCGAAGTCGCCGCGCCCGAGGACTTCAGCGGCGCCGACTTCCTCGACATCGGTCGGCGGCCGTAGCGCCACCACCGATCATCCCGGCGAATGCCGGGAGCCCGCCTAGTGCTGGTTGGCCGGTTCGGCCGAGATCTCTTCGAGGGTCCGGCCGACGGCCTTGGCCCCGTAGTCCAGCGCCACGTCGCCCAGCGACAGGATGCCGGCGAGGCGGCCGTCGGCATAGACCAACAGGCGGCGCACCTGGTGCGCGCCCATCTTGGCGGTCGCGTCGGCCAGGTTGTCGTCGGCGTGACAGGACTGCACGTCGTCGGTCATGATGTCGGAGACCGGCGCGTCCAGCGCGCCGCCGTCAGCGACCACACGCACGACGATGTCGCGGTCCGTCACCAGGCCCAGCACCTTGCCATCCTCGGCGATCGGGATCACGCCGCTGTCGATCTCCGACATCATGCGGGCGATTTCCTTGACGGAGGTCTTCGGCTTGGCCGTGACGACCTGGGCGGTCATGACTTCGCTGACTTTCAAGACAGCTCTCCTTCCGTGGATGGAGGTGTTTGAACCCCAGCCGGCCGCGTCTGTTCCGTTCGGTAAGCTCGCGAAGGCGTTACTCACCAAGGGTGGTACCAGCCACACTCTCGATTGTGCTGGCCGGATCGAGGCCCTAGACCGCAGCATTCTTTAATTTACTGCCGCGAGGACCCGATGAAGTTCAAGAGCCTGGAGGACTGCCTCAACACCGTCGCGGCCGACAACGAAGGGCAGCCAGAGTTCCTTCAGGCGGTGACCGAGGTGATGACCAGCCTCTGGCCCTTCATCGAGCGCAATCCGGCCTATGCCGAACAGGGCCTGATCCACCGGCTGGTCGAACCCGAGCGGGTCATCATCTTCCGGGTGCCTTGGGTGGACGACAAGGGCGAGGTCCACGTCAATCGCGGCTACCGCATCCAGCACAGCTCGGCCATCGGTCCGTTCAAGGGCGGCATCCGCTTCCATCCGACGGTGAACCTGTCGGTGCTGAAGTTCCTGGCCTTCGAGCAGACCTTCAAGAACGCCCTGACCACGCTGCCGATGGGCGGCGGCAAGGGCGGCTCGAACTTCAATCCCAAGGGCCGCAGCCCGGGCGAGACGATGCGCTTCTGCCAGGCTTTCATCTCCGAGCTCTTCCGCCACATCGGGGCCGACACGGACGTGCCGGCCGGCGACATCGGCGTTGGCGGCCGCGAGGTCGGCTACATGGCCGGCATGATGAAGAAGCTCACCAACCGCGCGGACGCGGTGTTCACCGGCAAGGGCTTGAGCTTCGGCGGCTCGCTGATCCGTCCCGAAGCGACCGGCTACGGCACGGTTTACTTCGCTGAGGAGATGCTGAACCACGCCGGCCGTTCGATGGAGGGCCAGCGGGTCTGCGTCTCCGGCTCCGGCAACGTCGCGCAGTACGCCGTCGAGAAGGCGATGCAGATGGGCGCGCGGGTGATCACGGTCTCCGACTCCAGCGGCACGGTGATCGACGAGGAAGGCTTCACGCCCGAAAAGCTCGCCGAGCTGATGGAGGTGAAGAACCACTATTTCGGCCGGGTGTCGGACTATGCGGCCAAGCTGGGCCTGCGGTTCGAGCCGGGGATCCGTCCCTGGGGCGTGCCCTGCGACGTGGCGTTGCCCTGCGCCACCCAGAACGAACTTGGCCGCGAGGACGCCGAGGTCCTGATCGCTAACGGCGTCTTCTGCGTGGCCGAAGGCGCGAACATGCCTTCGACCATCGAGGCGGTGAAGGCCTTCGAAGAGGCCGGCGTGCTGTTCGGCCCGGGCAAGGCGGCCAACGCCGGCGGCGTGGCGACCTCGGGCCTGGAGATGAGCCAGAACGCCATGCGGCTTTCCTGGCCGCGCGTGGAGGTCGATCGCCGGCTGCTGGAGATCATGCGCGGCATCCACGCTTCCTGCCTGCGCTATGGCGAGCGGGCGGACGGCTCGGTCAGCTATGTCGACGGGGCCAACATCTCCGGCTTCGTGAAGGTCGCCGACGCCATGGCCGCGCAGGGGGTGATCTAGAGCGCGATCTAGGGGGCGGCGGTCACCCGCGCGGCCAGATACGCGGCCGGATCGCCCTCGACGGCGTCCGGCACGCTGGCCCCGACGCTGGTCGTGATCCCGCGCTCGCGAAGCACGCGCGCCACCGCCTCGCCCCGCGCCAGGGCCACGCGCAGGTCTGCGGCGCGAGGTCCGCGTGAACCGGGCGTAGCCAAACCCTCGACCTTGGCCGAGTTCAGACCCCATCGGTTCAGCACCCAGCCGATGGTCTCGGCGGCTTGCCGGCCGTCTGCGTCCAGCGCGCTCGTACCGTAGGCGAAGCGCACGGCCGGCAGCGGCGCCAGCGGCGGGATGATCCGCACTGGCGTCTGCGGGAGAAAGCGTTGGGCGGCCTGCTCGGCGGCCCGATACTCGGCGAGGTCGGCCGTTCCGTTCAGCACCACGCTGACCTCGAGCGCCTCGCCCTCGCGCCGCACCGACTCCACGCGGCCGACGCCGCCCAGCATGGCGCGCAGCTTCTGCTCCGGACCGGCCGGGGCGCTGGTCGGCGTGACTCGATTGGCCAGGGCGCCGCCGCTGCTGATCGCAGGCAGGACGCCGGTGGCGGTGACGATCTGCTCGATCTCGACATGGGCGCCGGTCTTGAGCTGGCGCGCGACCTCTTCCTGCGCGCCCGGAACGTACTTGCGGGTGACGACCACCGCCTGCACCTTGCTGGCCCCGCCGCGCTCGGTCTCGACCATCAGCTCTGTGATGTGCGGCGAGGCGTCGGCGAACGCCTCGGACACGACGCCGCGGACGCGGGTGGTCTCGCGCGCTTCGATGACGATGCTGCGCAACGACACCGCCAGCGGCACGCAGAGCGCGACCATGACCGCCAGCAGCGCCCAGGTCTCCCAGGCCCGCCCCTCGCGCGCCTGCGGCCGGAAGCCGTAGCGTCGGGCGACGCCGTAGACCGCCCCGAGGATCGACACCACGTTGGTCAGGAACAGCAGCATCGCTCCGCCGGCGATCTGCCAGTTGGCGGTGGCCAGGCCGTAGCCCACCACCGCCAGCGGCGGCATCAGGGCCGTGGCGATGGCGACCCCGGCGATCGCGCCGCCCTTGCGGTTGACGGTCAGGTAGGCCCCGACGAAGCCGGACAGCAGGGCGACGATCAGGTCGAGCAGGGTGGGGCGCGTGCGCGAGAGGATCTCCGGCGTCGCATCCTTCAGCGGCGAGACCCAGACGATCAGGACGGAGGCCGCCACCGATAGGGCCGCCCCGATCGCCAGGGTGGCGGCCGCGGACCGGAACGCGCGGGTGTCGAGCCGGGCGAGCGCCATGCCCATCGCCATGATCGGTCCCATCAGCGGCGAGATCAGCATCGCCCCGATGATCACCGCCACGGAGGACTGGAGCAGCCCGAGCGCGGCGATGCCGCAGGCGCTGAACAGCATGAAGCTGTAGGCGGGCGTCAGGCGGCCGGCCTCATAGATCTCAGCGGCCGCGACGCTGCGTTCACTGTCGGACAGAAGCCGGGCGGGCGGGGCGATCGCCTCACGGATGGCGTCGACCGCCTGGCCGATCCCGGATTTGGACGCCGCCATGCCGTTCCTCCTGACTCGCACCGCCACCATAACGCGCGGCGCGGAGCGGGCCAGGGACCTCAGATCGAGTAGTCGAGCTCGCCTTCCAGCCAGGCGACGATCTGCTCGGCCGCCTCGGTGGCCGACATCGCGGTGGTGTCGATGACGATCTCGGCGTTCTCCGGCGCCTCATAGGGGCTGTCGATGCCGGTGAAGTTCTTGAGCTCGCCGGCTCGGGCCTTCTTGTAGAGGCCCTTGACGTCGCGCTGCTCGGCGACCGCCAGCGGCGTATCGACGAACACCTCGACGAAATCGCCCTCGGCCTGCAGCTCGCGGGCCAGGCGGCGCTCGGCGCGGAACGGCGAGATGAACGAGACCAGCACGATCAGCCCGGCGTCGACCATCAGCTTGGCGACCTCGGCCACCCGGCGGATGTTCTCGACACGGTCCTCGTCGGTGAAGCCGAGGTCCTTGTTGAGGCCGTGCCGGACGTTGTCGCCGTCGAGCAGGTAGGTGTGGCGCCCGTCGGCGTGCAGCCGCTTCTCGACCAGGTTGGCGATCGTCGACTTGCCCGAGCCCGACAGGCCGGTCAGCCAGACCACCCGGCCGCGCTGGCCCTTGAGGGCGGCGCGGCTGGCCTTGTCGACGTCCAGCGCCTGCCAGTGGATGTTCTGGCTGCGACGCAGGGCGAAGTGCAGCATGCCGGCCCCGACGGTCCGGTTGCTGATCCGGTCGATCAGGATGAAGCCGCCGAGGTCGTGGTTCTCGGCATAGGCGTCGAACGCGATGGCTGCGTCGAGCGAGAGGTTGCAGACCCCGATCTCGTTGAGCTCCAGCCGCTTGGCGGCCAGGTGCTCGAGGGTGTTCACATTGACCTTGTACTTCGGCTCGGTGACCTGGGCCGAGACGACGCGGGTCCCGACCTTGAGCAGGTAGGGCCGACCCGGCAGCATGGCCTCGTCGTCCATCCAGACGATGGTCGCCTCGAACTGGTCGGCTGTCGGCGGCGGCGATCCGGCCTCGGCGATGACGTCCCCGCGCGAGATGTCGATCTCGTCCTTCAGGGTCAGGGTGACCGACTGTCCGGCCACCGCTTCGTCAAGGTCGCCGCGGAACGTGACGATACGGTCGATAGTGCTCTCGCGGCCCGAAGGCAGGGCCTTGATCTTGTCGCCCGGACGCACCGTCCCGGTGGAGATCAGCCCTGAAAAACCGCGGAAATCCAGGTTCGGACGGTTCACCCACTGGACCGGCATGCGGAACGGCTGCTCGCGCAGATCGTCCTCGACCGGCAGGGTCTCCAGCAGGGTCATCAGGGCAGGCCCCTCATACCAGGGCGCGGCCTCGCTGCGGCTGGTGATGTTGTCGCCTTTCAAGGCGGACATGGGGATTGCGGTGTAGTCCTTGATGCCGATCTGGGCGGCGAAATCGGCATATTCCTGCAGGATCGCGTCGTAAACCTGCCGATCCCAGCCGACCAGATCCATCTTGTTGACGGCCAGGACCACGTGCCGGATGCCCAGCAGCGAGACCAGGTACGAGTGCCGGCGGGTCTGGGTCAGCACGCCCTTGCGCGCGTCGATCAGGATGACCGCGGCGTCGGCGGTCGAGGCGCCGGTGACCATGTTGCGCGTGTATTGCTCATGGCCGGGGGTGTCGGCGACGATGAACTTGCGCTTGTCGGTCGAGAAGAAGCGATAGGCGACGTCAATGGTGATGCCCTGCTCGCGCTCGGCTGCCAGGCCGTCGACCAGCAGGGCGAAGTCGATGTCGCCGCCCTGGGTGCCGACCTTCTTGGAGTCTGCTTCGAGCGCGGCCAGCTGATCCTCGAAGATCATCTTCGAGTCATAGAGCAGCCGGCCGATCAGGGTCGACTTGCCGTCGTCCACCGACCCGCAGGTCAGGAACCGCAGCAGGCTCTTGCGCTCGTGCGCCGACAGGTACGCCTCGATGTCCTCGGCGATGAGTGCGGACTGGTGGGCCATCAGAAGTAACCCTCTTGCTTCTTCTTCTCCATCGAGGCGGCCTGGTCGTGGTCGATCATCCGGCCCTGGCGCTCCGAGGTCGTGGTGAGCAGCATTTCCTGAATGATTTCAGGCAGCGTGGCGGCGGTGGACTCGACCGCGCCGGTCAGCGGGTAGCAGCCCAGGGTGCGGAACCGCACCGACTTCTGCATCGGAACCTCGCCCGGCCGCAGCGGCATCCGCTCGTCGTCGACCATGATCAGCGTGCCGTCGCGCTCGACCACCGGTCGCACCTCCGAGAAGTACAGCGGGACGATCGGGATGTTCTCAAGGTGGATGTATTGCCAGATGTCCAACTCGGTCCAGTTGGAGATCGGGAACACACGGATGCTCTCGCCGGGGTTCTTGCGGGTGTTGTAGAGCCGCCAGAGCTCCGGGCGCTGGTTCTTGGGATCCCAACGGTGCTGGGCCGAGCGGAACGAGAAGATGCGCTCCTTGGCGCGGCTCTTTTCCTCGTCGCGGCGGGCGCCGCCGAAGGCCGCGTCGAAGCCGTACTTGTCGAGCGCCTGCTTCAGGCCCTCGGTCTTCCAGATGTCGGTGTGCAGCGCGCTGCCGTGGTCGAACGGGTTGATGTTCCGCTCGACGGCCTCGGGGTTCTTGTGGACCAGCAGCTCGAAGCCGAGCTCCCTGGCCATGCGCTCGCGCATCTCGTACATCGCCCGGAATTTCCAGGTCGTGTCGACGTGCAGCAGCGGGAAGGGCGGCTTGGACGGATAGAACGCCTTGGCCGCCAGGTGCAGCATCACGGCGGAGTCCTTGCCGATCGAATAGAGCATCACCGGGCGCTCGGCTTCGGCCGCCACCTCGCGCATGATGTGGATGCTCTCGGCTTCCAGGCGCTGCAGATGGGTGAGCGTTTCGGGAGCGATGGCGGGCGCCTTGGCCTGCATCAGGGCTGTACCTTGCACGTGAACCTCGGGCCTCACCCTGAATTCTAACAACGAAAAAGTCCGCCCGTCGCTGCTGACGCGCCGCGCGGATTGGCCCTGAGCGACGGCTTAAGGGACCCGGGGACCGATGACGATAGAGATTTACTGACAGGCCGCCGAGGAAAATGGAGCCGTCCGAAAACCGCCGAAGCCAGGCCGGTCATGTCCGAAAACCGCGAGACATGCGCCGCTCATAGGCCGATCATCGCCGTATGGATATGGATGACGACGCCTGTTACCGCGCCTTCCAGATGCGAGACGCCCGCTTCGACGGGCGCATCTTCAGCGGCGTGACGAGCACCGGGATCTACTGCCGGCCGATCTGTCCGGCCCGCACGCCCAAACGCGAGAACATGCGGTTCTATCGCTCGGCGGCCGCCGCGCAGGAGGCCGGGTTCCGGCCCTGCCTGCGGTGCCGGCCGGAGACTTCGCCGGACTTGGGGTCGTGGCGCGGCACGTCGAACACGGTGTCGCGGGCGCTGGGCCTGATCGAAGCCGGGGCCCTGGACAACGGCGACGTCGATAGCCTGGCCGAACGGCTGGGCGTTGGCGAGCGCCAGCTGCGGCGATTGTTCCAGCAGCATGTCGGCGCCTCGCCGGTCGCGGTCGCGCAGACCCGCCGGGTGCTGCTGGCCAAGCAGTTGCTGCACGAGACCCGCATGCCGATGGCCGAGGTGGCGCTGGCCGCCGGCTTCGGCAGCGTCCGGCGCTTCAACGAGACCTTCCAGCAGCTGTTCGATCGTCCGCCGGCCAAGCTGCGCCGGCTGGGCGGCGCGGAGGTGGCGGCCGGCGAGGGCGGGGCGGCGACCATCCGGCTGCCCTATCGCGCGCCCTATGACTGGCCGGCCATGCTGGCGTTTCTCAGCGCCCGATCGATCCCCGGCGTCGAGGCGGTGCGCGAGGGGCGCTACGCCCGCAGCCTGCGCGTCGGGGCGGCGCGCGGCGTGGTGATGATCGAGCCCGGCGAGGGCGACTATCTCAAGGCGACGCTGCGGTTTCCGAAGGTGGAAGCCTGGCCGGCGGTCATCGCCCGAGTGCGGCGCGTGTTCGATCTCGCCGCCGATCCGGCGGTGATCCAGGCGCACCTCTCCGAGGATCCCGATCTGGCGCCGCTGGTGGCGGCGCGGCCGGGCCTGCGTGCGCCCGGCGCCTGGGACGGCTTCGAGTTGGCGGTGCGCGCGGTGCTGGGCCAACAGATCACCGTGCAGGCTGCGCGGATGCTGGCCGGCAAGATCACCGCCGCCCATGGCGCGCCGCTGGAGGACGAGGCCGCGCATGCGCTCGGCCTGACCCATTTTTTCCCCGAGCCGGCCGCCTTGGCTCAGGCCGACGTCGAGACCCTGGCCATGCCCAGGGCCCGCGGCCGCGCGCTGGTCGGGCTGGCGGCCGCGGCGGCGGCCGACCCGGAGCTCTTCGGCATGCGTCGCAGCCTGGACGAGGCCGTCGCCGCGCTGCGCGCCTTGCCGGGGATCGGGGAGTGGACGGCGCAGTACATCGCCATGCGGGCGTTGCGTGAGCCCGACGCCTTTCCCAGCGCCGACATCGGCCTGATGCGGGCGCTGGAAGGCCCGGACGGCGTGCGTCCAACCGCCGCCGAACTGCTGGCCCGCGCCGAGCGCTGGCGGCCCTGGCGCGCCTATGCGGCCTCCCACCTCTGGGCGGCCGACCCGAAGAACCCGTCGGAGAGCAAGCATGCCAAGGCCGCCTGAAGTCCTCACCCTCGACCGAATGGCCACTCCGCTCGGCGAAGGCCTGCTGGTCACCGACGCCGATGGCTATCTGCGAGCCTTGGACTGGACGACGCACGAGACACGGCTGACCACGCTGCTGCGTCGCCAGAACCCTCCCGCCGAGCTGATCGGGGGCGGTGCGCCGGCGGCGATGCGCGCCGACCTGGACGCCTATTTCGCCGGCGACTTGACCGCCCTGGGCCGTATCGCCTGGCGCACGGGCGGGACGGCGTTCCAGCGCCAGGTCTGGACCGCGCTCTGCACCATCCCGGCCGGCGAAACCTTGACCTACAAGGGGCTGGCCGAGCGCATCGGCCGGCCGAAGGCGATCCGCGCTGTGGGCTTGGCCAACGGCTCCAATCCGGTCTCGATCGTCGTGCCCTGTCACCGGGTGATCGGGTCGAACGGCACGCTCACCGGCTACGGCGGCGGTCTTGATCGCAAGCATTGGCTGCTCAGCCACGAGGGAGCGGCTTTCGTCGACAACTGATCGACGCTTCATGACTGAAATTTCATGTTGCGACACATCGCCCGATCACAGCAGTCATCGTATAACGTCGCTCGCTGGAATCGTGTCGGACGGACGGGAGAGCTCCGATGCAGACCTTTACCGAGATCGTGGCGGCCGTGGTGGTGTCATCGTCCGCCGCGGCTTATTCGCATTTCGGCGTGACGCTGGACGCCCAGAAGGTCGAGAAACCTGTTCCGGCCGAGCGTACGGTCGCGCGGACGATCAGCCCCAAGACGCCCGCGAATCCCGCGCCGCGCGTGATCGCCAAGTCCGGCAAAGGACCGACCATGGTCCGCGAAATCTGTCCCGAAACTCGCGCCAAGCTGCTGCGGACCTAACGGCCGCAGCTCTCGCCGCCGATCAGTGCTTTGCCTCGGGGGCGTTCGCCGGTAATCCTTCGATCCTGGGCGCAATGATGAGGCGCGCGTGTGTTTGCGCGCCCGCCGGCAGGGGTGGAAGGCCGCTTACGACGGGCCATGAAGATCAAAAAGCGGCAACAACCGGTCGATCTGCAATCGCTTGACGGAGACGGCGCGCCAACGCCGGCGCCCGTCGACTTGGCCGAGGCCGAGGCGGCTGATCGGGCCTTCGCCTTCGCCCCGCCGCCGTCAGGCGACCTCGCCGTCGAGACCAAGACGTCGACGCCCGCGAGCAGCGCCTCGCGGCTGACCCCGCGCATTCCCGTGACCCCGACTACGGCCGTAGCGCCGTCGTCCGGTTGGACCATCTACATGGCCGCCCTGGTGGTCTCGGTGCTGTGGGCCTGCGCGCCGATCGCCTTCGCCTGGGGCTATCGCCGCTCCGTCGCCCCGTTCGATTTCGAGCCGTTCGCGGTCGCCGTGTTCGCGGCGCTGGCCATCGGCCCGGCGGCCCTGGTCTGGGCGCTGGCCTACATGGTGCGCCAAGGCCAGCTCCTGGGCGCCGAGGCCCGGCGCACCAAGGCCCTGGCTGACGAGATGGTGACCCCGGCGATGGCCGCCGGCGCCCAGACCGTCGACCTGGTTCACGCCATGCGCGAGGAGATCGCCCGCGCCGGCGCCGCCGCGCAGGAAGCGCGCGACACGATCATCGTGCTGCGCCAGGCGCTGGCCGGCGAGAGCGAGGAGCTCGCCGCCGCCGCCGCCAACGCCGCGCGCACCGCCCAGGGGCTGTCCGAAAGCCTGGGCCGCGAGCGCAGTGAGCTGGGCGGCCTGGCCCAGACCCTCGACTCTCAGGCCGCGGCCGTGGCCGACGCCATCACGCGTCAGGCCAAGATGGTCGGCGAGGCGTCCGACCTGGCCGAGGCGCAGCTGCGCGAAGCCGAGGCCTCGCTCGCCGCACGGGCCGCCGACCTGGCCGCCGCTGCGGGCGAGACCAGCGATGTCGCGCGCACCGCGGCCGAGGACCTGACCCGCCACATCGCCCGCCTGGAGACCGCCGGTCTCGGCGTGACCGAGCAGATCGGCGCCGTCGAAAAGGGTCTGACTGAACAGCGCGCCGGCCTGGTCGCCGCCGCCCATGCCCTGCGCGCCGACCATGAGAACTTCGCCGCCCAGACCGAGACCCAAACCGCCCAGCTGTCGGAGTTCATCGGCCAGGCGCGTCTGTCGGCCGCCGAAATGGGCGACCGCGCCGTGAGGGGGGGCGAGGCGCTGCGCCAACTGATGGCCGAGGCCACTGCGCAGTTCCGCGAGCTGGCGGAGACGGCCAAGGCCGAACGCGACGAATTCGGGCAGTCGACTCTGCACTCGGTGGAGGCCGTGGCCGCCGCCGCCGCCGCCGAGCGCGCGCGTCTGGAGGAGCAGACCCGGGCGGCGATCACCGCCATGACCCAGGCGGCCGAGGACACGCGCCAGGTGGCCGCGCGCCATGCCGAGACTGCGCGCGATCAGGTCGACCAGTTGTCGGAGGCGGCCTTCACCGCCGGCCAACAGGCCAACAAGGTGTTCGAGGCGCGGCTCGAGGAAGCCCGCGCCTTGATCGAGCAATCGGCGAAGATGGTTGAGCAGGCCGGCGCGGCGACCATCAGCAAACTGGACGAAGGCGCGCGCGCCGCCCGCGCCACGCTTGACGAACTGACCGGCATGCTGGGCGAGATCGAGGAGCGGGCGACCAAGCTGCCGGCCGCCGCCCGCGACCGCGCCGAAGAGGTCCGGATGGCCGTCGCCGAGAGCATCGACGAGCTGATGGATCACGCGCGGCGCACCGCCGACGAGACCCAGGCGATCGACGAGGCGTTCCAGGAACGCGTGCGACGCAACTACGACATGCTTAGCGAGGCCGTGCGGCTGATGGGGTCGGTGGCGACCTCCGCGGGCGCGCCGCCGGCGGCGCCGGCGCCGTTGCGCCCCGAGCGCGTGTCGCTGCGCGAGCGCTTGTCCGCCAAGGCCGTTGCGCCGGCCGAACCCGCGCCCCAGCCCGTGGTCGAGCCGACGCCTGCCGACGAGGCCGATGAGTTGGAATTGACCGAGCTGGCGCCCATGGACGAAGCGGGCGAGCGCGGCCGGCCGCGTCTGCGCCTGACGCCTACGGCGACCGACGCCGAGTTCTCGCATGTGTTCGAACAGGCCGGCGGGCGTCACGAGGAACCCGCCAGCGAAGGCTGGACGTGGAAGGACCTGCTGTCTTCGCTCGAGGAACACGACGAGGGCGAGGCGGAGGCCGAGGCCGCGTCCCGGCCGCTGGAAGAGATACTCGCCGACGAGATCGGAGCGATGGGCATCGACCCGACCGCGCTGCTGCCGCGCAGCCGTATTCACGAACTGGCCGTGGCGTTGCAGGTCCGGGACGTGGACGGCGCGCGGACGGTGGTCCGCAAGCTGGCGCCGGCCGCTACGCGCCGGTTGACCCGCAAGCTGTTCACCGACGAGCCGCTGAAGCGTCAGGTGATGACTTATCTGGCCCGCTACAACGAACTGCTGGAGGATGCGGCCGAGCGCGACGCCGAGGGGCGGGTCGTGGAGAAGCTGCTGAGCTCGGAAGCCGGCCGCACCTACCTGCTCTTCGACGCGGCGGCCGGCGACCTGGCTTGAGCCGGCGCCTGACGGTTCGCGACGAGCGTTGGCCGCTGGCCGGCGCCTTCGTGATCGCGCGGGGCGCCAAGTCCGAGGCCCACGTCATCGTCGCCGAGATCGCCGAGGGCGCGGCGGTCGGGCGGGGCGAGGCGGTGCCCTATGGGCGCTACGGCGAGAGCGTCGAGGGTGAGCTGGCCCGGATCGAGGCCCTGCGCCCGGCCCTGGAGGCGGGCCTGACCCGTCAGGCGCTGCAGGACGCCCTGCCGCCGGGCGCGGCGCGCAACGCGCTGGACTGCGCGCTCTGGGACCTGGAAGCCAAGCTGAGCGGCGTGCCGGCCTGGCGGGCTGCGGGACGGACGCGCCTGGACCCCGTCAAGACTTGCTACACGATCAGTCTCGACACCCCCGAAGCGATGGCGCAGGCCGCCAGGCCGATGGCCCGCCGCCCGTTCCTGAAGCTGAAGATCGGCGGTGCGGACGATCTGGACCGTGTGGCGGCGGTGCGCGCCGCCGCGCCCAAGACCCGACTGATCGTCGACGGCAACGAGGGCCTGAACTTCGACGACCTCGTCCGCCTTGCCCCAGAGTTCGCGCGGCTCGACGTCAAGATGATCGAGCAGCCGCTGCACGCCGACGCCGATGAGGCGCTGGAGGGCTGGACCAGCCCGGTGACGCTGTGCGCCGACGAGAGCTTGCACACTCGCCGCGAACTGGCGACCTGCGCGCGGCGCTACGGCGCGGTCAACGTCAAGCTCGACAAGGCCGGCGGGCTGACCGAGGCCCTCGCGGTCGTGGCGCAGGCGCGGGCCCTGGGCCTCGAACTGATGGCCGGCTGCATGGTGGCGACCTCGCTGGCCATGGCGCCGGCGATGATCATCGCCCAGGGCGCGGAGGTGGCCGACCTTGACGGGCCGCTGCTCCTTGCCCGGGATCGCGATCCGGGACTGGTGTTCGACGGCTCGCTGATTTTTCCGCCCACGCCGGAGCTTTGGGGCTAGGCTGCGCCTCCCTATATCCTGGCGATGACGTGGAAGCGTGATGGCTGACGACAAGGAACGTGCGCACGGGGCCTGGCGGGCCGCCGAGCGGATCAAGCGCCTCTCCGACCGGCTGGTCGGGGTCGGGCCGGTCGGGATCGGGCTGGACGGGATCCTGGCCTGGGTGCCGGTGGCCGGCACCGCCTACAGCCTCGGTGCGGGCGGGTTGCTGCTCTATCAGGGCGTAGTGGCCGGCGCCTCGTTGCCGACCCTGGCGCGGATGGCGGCCTATCTGCTGCTGGATTCGGCGGCCTCGGTGCCGCCGGTGGTGGGCTGGGCGGTCGACACCCTGTTCCCCGGCCACCTGATGGCCGCAGGCGCGCTGCAAAAGGACATCGAGGCGCGGCACGGCCCTGCGGAGCTTCCTCCGACCTGGTACGGAAAGCCAGGGCGGCGCGCGAAGGCGGTGAAGGTCGCGCCCAGGATCGTCTAGAACGCGGAGACACGGCGATGTTCAAGCACGTGAAGTTCGCAGGATTGCCGGTGAGCGACCAGGATCGGGCGGTCGCCTTCTATCGTGACGTGATCGGCCTGACCCTGGCGGCGGACCAGCAATACGGTAGCGGCTGGCGCTGGATCGAGTTCGAAGTGCCCGGCTCGCCGACCAAGATCCTGTTCGAGAAGCGCGCCAACGAGGCGCCCGGCGAGCAGCCGAGCCTGATCTTGGTCGTCGCCGACGTTGACGCCGCCTTCCGGGAACTGAGCGGCCGCAGCGTCGTGTTCGACCAGGAGCCGATCGACGCGCCCTGGTCGCCGAAGGAGCGCTACGCCCTGCTGCGCGACAGCGAGGGCAATCTGGTGATGATCGGGTCGGGTTAGGCCGAGGCCGGGGCGACGCTCTGCAGGACTTCAAAGCCTTCGAACTGCGGATGGCCGGCATAGAGCGGCTTGTTGTCCCCAGCGCCCTTGTGCGCGAGGCGGAAGGCTTCGGACTTGGTCCAGGCCTCGAAGGCGCCCCTGGACGCCCAGCGCGAATGCGAGGCGTAGAGCGTGTGATCGTCGTGCTCAGGACCGCGCAGCAGGCTGAAGCCGAGGAAGCCCGGAACCTGCTCCAGGTGCGTCTCGCGCGAGAGCCACACGGCTTCGAAGGCGCTCTCCTGTCCGCGCAGGACCTGGAAGCGGTTCATGGCGATGAACATGGCGAACTCCTGCTTGAATGCGTCAGTCTGCCCCCGATGCCCTCGGTGTTCCAGCCTTGCCGCCGGTTCAGGCCTTTTCGAGCTGGGCGTAGCCCATCTGTTCGTTGAGCCTGTCCAGCACCTCGATCGCCGCCTCGGGCACCACCGTGCCAGGGGTGAAGATCGCCGCCACGCCGGCGTCGCGCAGGGCCTGGAAGTCCTCGGGCGGGATCACCCCTCCGACCACGACCAGGATGTCCGCACGCCCGAGCTTGGCCAGTTCGTCCTTCAGTTCCGGCACCAGGGTCAGGTGGCCCGCGGCCAGCGAACTTGCGCCGACCACGTGGACGTTCTCGGCGACAGCCTGGGCGGCGGCCTCGGCTGGGGTCTGGAACAGGTTGCCGATGTCGACGTCGAAGCCGAGGTCGGCGAAGCCGGACGCGATGACCTTCTGACCGCGGTCGTGGCCGTCCTGGCCCATCTTGGCGATCATCACCCGCGGCTTGCGCCCGTCGGCCTGGCGGAACGCCTCGGTCATGGCCTTGGCGCGCTGGGCCTGGGGCGTCGCGCCAGACTCGCGCAGATAGACGCCGGTGACGGCGGAAGCCTCGGCGGCGTGGCGGCCGAACACCTTTTCCAGGGCCAGGCTGATCTCGCCCACCGTCGCCTTGGCGCGGGCGGCGTTGACCGACAGTTCGAGCAGGTTGCCGTTCCCTGCCGCGCCTTCGGTCAGCGCAGCGAGGGCGGCCTCCACGGCGGCGGGGTCGCGCTCGGCCCGCAGGCGCTGCAGCTTCTCCAGCTGGCGCTCGCGCACGGCGGTGTTGTCGACCTTGAGCACCGGGATCTCGTCGGCGACGTCGGGCTTATAGCGGTTGACGCCGACGACGCTCTGGCGGCCGGCGTCGATGCGGGCCTGGGTGCGGGCGCTGGCCTCCTCGATGCGGCGCTTGGGCAGGCCGTCCTCGATGGCCTTGGCCATGCCGCCCAGGGCCTCGACCTCAGCGATGTGCTCCAGGGCGCGCGCGGCGAGGTCGGCGGTCAGCCGTTCGACATAGTAGGAGCCGCCCCAAGGATCGACGACACGGGTCTGGCCGCTCTCCAACTGCAGGAAGAGCTGGGTGTTGCGCGCGATCCGGGCCGAGAAGTCGGTCGGCAGGGCCAGCGCTTCGTCCAGCGAATTGGTGTGCAGGCTCTGGGTCTGGCCGCCGGTGGCGGCGATCGCCTCGACCAGGGTTCGGGGCACGTTGTTGTAGACATCGTGCGCCGCCAGGCTCCAGCCGCTGGTCTGGGTGTGGGCGCGCAGCGAGAGCGAGCGGGAGTCCTTGGGGTCGAACTCATCCTTCATCAGCTTGGCCCACAGCAGCCGGCCGGCCCGCTGCTTGGCGATTTCCATGAAGGCGTTCATCCCGGCGTTCCAGAAGAACGACAGCCGCGGCGCGAACTGGTCGACGCTCATGCCGGCGGCGACGCCGGCGCGCACATACTCCACGCCGTCGGCCAGGGTATAGGCCAGTTCCAGGTCCAGCGTCGCACCGGCTTCCTGGATGTGATAGCCGCTGATCGAGATCGAGTTGAACTTCGGCATTTCGCGCGAAGTGTATGAAAAAATGTCGGAAATGATCCGCATCGAGGGCGCGGGCGGATAGATGTAGGTGTTCCGGACCAGGAACTCCTTGAGGATGTCGTTCTGGATGGTGCCCGACAGCTTGGCGTGCGGCACGCCCTGTTCCTCGGCCGCCACGATGTAGAGCGCCAGGATCGGTAGCACCGCGCCGTTCATGGTCATCGAGACGCTCATCTTGTCGAGCGGGATGCCGTCGAACAGCGTGCGCATGTCGAGGATGGAGTCGATCGCGACGCCCGCCATCCCCACGTCGCCCTTCACCCGCGGGTGATCGCTGTCGTAGCCGCGGTGGGTCGCCAGGTCGAAGGCGACCGAGAGGCCCATCTGCCCGGCAGCCAGGTTGCGGCGATAGAAGGCGTTGGAATCCTCGGCCGTGGAGAAGCCCGCATACTGGCGGACGGTCCACGGATTGGTGAGGTACATGGTCGGGTAGGGACCGCGCACGAACGGCGCGAGGCCCGGATAGCCGGTGGCGAGGCCGGCGATGTCGGCCGGACCGTAGGACGGGCGCACGGCGATGCCTTCCGGCGTCTCCCAGGCGGCGCCCGTGGCGGGCGGCGCGGCGACGCCGTCGGCGTCGAAGGGGAGGGCGGTGAAATCGGGGAACTGACTCATCGGGCGGCCTCGTACGGCGCGGCGATACGGATGGGGGCGAGCGGAGGGCAGCGGCCGTCGGGGCCCGGCAGGCGCGGCGATGGGGCGTCGGCCGAAACGGGGCTGGGACGCTCGACCTCGACCGGTGCGTCCTCGGTCGGCGGGAAGGCGGTGACGCCGACGATCTTCAACGGGCCGGCGGCCTCGCGCGCTGCGCAGGTGGCGGCGACCTGGGCGGCGACGTGACCCGACGCTAGAGCCGCGACGGCGCCGCCTTGCGCCTCGATCGCCTGGAACTGGGTCCAGGCGGCGCGGGCCATCTCATCGGTGAGCGCCTCAATGTAGCCCGAGCCGGCGGCGGGGTCGGCGACCCGGCCGAGGTGGGCCTCCTCCATCAGCACCAGCTGGGTGTTGCGGCTCTGGCGACGGGCGAAGGCCGTGGGCAGGCCGATCGCGTCGGTGAAGGCGCCCAGCACCACGGCGTCGGCGCCGCCGACCGCGGCGCCGAATCCGGCCGAGGTCAGCCGCAGCATGTTGGTCCAGGGATCCTGCGTGGCCAGCATGCGCCGCGAGGAGCGGGCCTCGATCCGGGCCGGGGCAGTCGCGCCGCAGGCCTTGGTGAGCTGCGCCCAGAGCACGCGGGCGGCGCGGATCTTGGCGATCGAGGCGAAGTAGTCGGCGTCGGCGGACAGGCCAAGATGGATGCCCGCGAACGCCTGGTCCATGGTCAGGCCGGCCCGCACCAGCGCCTTGGCGTAGGCGAGCGCCGAAGCGAGCATGAACGCCAATTCGCCGGCCTCGCCGCCGCCGGCCTCGTGGATCACCCGCCCCGAGGCCAGGAACAGGCCGGCCTTGGGATAGGATTCGGCCAGGCGGGAGCCGACCGTGGCGGCCGAGACCAGGTGGCTCTCGATGGGGCCCGGGCTCTCGCCGGCCTGGGCGAAGGCGCCGAGCGGATCCATGTGGAACGAGAGCAGGGCGTTGGGCGAACCCTTGGCGACCGTGGCCAGCCAGTCGGCCGCCTTCGGGCCGAGGAAGCCCGCATCCAGCGCCACCGGAGCCAGCTCCAGCATCACTCCGTCGAGCACTCGAGCCAGGTCCGCGGCCGAGCCGACGGCCACGCCGCCGGCGCCAGTCGGGTCGATGCAGACGAGGCCGGACGCCGCGCCGCCCTCAAGGTCGGTCAGCAGGTCGGCGCGGGCGCGCGCCGGGTCAGGATAGGCGACGGCCGCCCGCAGGTCCCAGGGGCGTTCGGCATCGTGCGGCCGCGGCGCGAACTTCGGCCCCTCGCGCCCGGCTTCGTAAAGCGGGGCGATGGGCAGACCCTCGAGCGTGGTGCGCTGAAGGCTCTCGAAGGGGGCGTCCTTCAGGGTCTTTTCCACCAGGACGCGCCAGTCGGCGGCGGTGGCGGGCGGGAAGGCGCCGGAAGCGATCGAAGTGTCGGTCATCACCCTGTCATTGCGACCTGAGCCAGCGACGCGTCAAGTTCACGCGGGGTCAGGCGGGGCAGGGCGCTTGCGTGGCATGAATTTTTGTGTGTACGCTGTAAAAATTAGATCGACACATCTCATAAGGACGACCCCATGGCCTTGCCCCCCATTCTCGCAGAGCGCCTGCGCATTCCGGTGATCGGCTCGCCGCTGTTCATCATCTCCGGCCCGGAACTCGTGATCGCCCAGTGCAAGGCGGGGATCGTCGGTTCGTTCCCGGCGCTCAATGCGCGCCCGGCGAGCCAGCTCGACGAATGGCTGGCCCAGATCACCGAGGAACTGGCCGATTGGGACCGCAAGAACCCGGACACCCCGTCCGCCCCCTTCGCGATGAACCAGATCGTCCACAAGACCAACGACCGGCTCGAACACGACGTCGAGATGGCCGTGAAGTACAAGGTGCCGGTGACCATCACCTCGCTCGGCGCCCGCGAAGATGTGAACAAGGCGATCCATTCGTACGGCGGCGTCGTGCTGCATGACGTGATCAACGACCGTTTCGCCCGCAAGGCGGTGGAGAAGGGGGCCGACGGCCTGATCCCGGTCGCGGCCGGGGCCGGCGGTCACGCCGGCCACCTGTCGCCGTTCGCGCTGATTCAGGAACTGCGCGAGTGGTTCAATGGTCCGATCGCGCTGTCGGGTTCGATCGCCAACGGCGCGGCGATCCTGGGCGCTCAGGCCATGGGGGCGGACCTCGCCTATATCGGCTCGGCCTTCATCGCGACGAAGGAGGCCAATGCGGTGCAGGGCTACAAGGACATGATCGTCGCCAGCAGCGGCGACGACATCGTCTATTCGAACCTGTTCACCGGCGTGCACGGCAACTACCTGCGCCCCTCGATCGAGGCCGCGGGGCTGGACCCGGACAACCTGCCGGAATCTGACCCGTCGAAGATGAGCTTCGGTTCGGGCGGCAACCAGAAGGCCAAGGCCTGGAAGGACATCTGGGGTTGCGGTCAGGGGATCGGCGCGGTCAAGGAGATTCCGAGCGCCGGCGAAATGATCGATCGGCTGGCTGCTGAATACGAGGCCGCCAAGGCCGCGCTGGCGGCGAAGACCTCGCTGACCCGCGGCAGCGCTCTGGCGATGGCGGCCGAGTAGGGGCCTCAAAACGAAAGCGGCGGGAAGGTTTCCCTTCCCGCCGCCGCCGTCGAACGCGAAGCGTTCGTTGGTCTTATCGGAACAGGCCGAGCAGGCTGCTCGACGACTGGTTGGCGATGCTGAGGGCCTGCACGCCAAGCTGTTGCTTGGTCTGCAGCGCTTGCAGCTTCGCGCTTTCCTTCGCCAGGTCGGCGTCGACCAGGTTGCCGACCCCGGCGTCCAGGGTGTCCTGGAGCTTCATGACGTTGGTCATGTGGGTGTCGAGCGCCTTGGCGCCGGTGCCGAGCTTCGAGAGGGCCGAGGAGACGTCCTGGATGGCGTCTTCCACTTCCTTCACGTCCGCCGAGGTCACGCCGTTGGTCAGGGTGGCCAGGGTGGCGGCGATCTTGGCGTTCGACTTCGACAGGACGACGTGGTCGATGTCGATGGTCGCGGTGGCGTCGGCGTTGGCGATCGCCTTGATGCTCGCGCTGTTGACCGAGGTCGTCGAGATCAGGTTGACGCCGTCGAAGGTGGCGTTGTTGGCGATCGTGTCGATCTGGTCGCGCAGCGACTTGTATTCGTCGCTGAGCGCCGCCTTGGAGGCGGTCGACAGGCCCGCTTCAGTCGCCGCCAGGACCTTTTCCTTCATCTGGACGAGGATGTCCGAGATGGCGGTGCCGGCCGACATGGCGACGTCAGCCACCGACTGGCCGCGTTGCAGCGACGAGATGACCGAATTGAGGGAGGCCGATTCAGCGCGCTGGTTCTGGGCGATGGCCCAGATGGCGCCGTTGTCCTTGGCGGTGGAGATCTTCTGGCCGGTGTTGATCCGGTTCTGAACGATGCCGAGGTCTTTGTTGGTGGCGTTCAGGTTTTGCAGCGCGATCATCGCGCCTTTGTTCGTGTTGACCGAATTCATCGACATACACTTGGTTCCTTTTCTCGGAGACCGACGTCATTTTGACTGCCGGAGGCGTTTTGCCTGCGGGACTCCTGAGCAAGGGTCGGGCCAGTTTTGGTCGTTAACCAATCATCGTTGATCTGCTTGAGGTTTTTCGCAGATCGTCGTCTCGGGGGCGGCTTTCCAGGCGCCGCGCAAGGTCAAACACGGTAAATTCTGCCGTCCAGGCGCGGCAAAAACTGCGCCCCCAGGTGGGCAGGTTCTGCCGATCGGCGCCGGCGATAGGGCCGATCCGAGCGCTTGCAGGTTTTCTAAGGACACCAAAAGCTCAAACCGCTGGCGCGGGGGCCGAGCCCCGACCATGCTCCGCGCGATCTTCAGCAGGAGCTTTCAATGGCGCAGGCGCGCAAACGCGGCGGCATCTTCGCCTCATTCGGCTTTCAGGTGCTAGCCGGCATGGCGCTGGGGCTGGGGCTGGGGCTGCTCGCGCGCCAACTGGGTTCTGAGACCGGGCAGGCGGGGCATGGCCTGTCGGAGGCCTTGCGGCTGGTGGGGGCGATCTTCATCCAGCTCCTGCGCGTGCTGGTGCCGCCGTTGGTGTTCACCGCCATCGTCGCCAGCATCGCAAACCTGCGTGAACTGCAGAACGCTGCGGCGCTTGTCTGGCGCACGCTGTTCTGGTTCGCGGCGACCGCCCTGATCGCCGTCAGCATCGGCATCGTCCTGGGCCTGGTACTCAAACCGGGGCTCAACACCACCGTTGCGGCGACGGCCGCGGGGGTTTCTCAGACGAGCGGCTCCTGGCTCGACTTTCTGACCGGCCTCGTGCCCTCGAACATGCTGGGCCTCGCGGCGTCCACGACCCTGGCGGACGACGGCGCGAAGACGACGCTGTCATTCAACGTGCTGCAGATCGTGGTGATCTCCCTGGTCACCGGCATCGCGGCGCTGAAGTCGGGCGCGGCGGCCGAGCCGTTCCTGGCGTTCAACGCCTCGGCGCTGGCCATCGTGCGCAAGATCCTTTGGTGGGTGATCCGCCTCACCCCGATCGGCACCATCGGCCTGTTCGGCAACGCGGTGGCGCACTACGGATGGGACGCGCTGGCGCAACTCGGCGCTTTCGCCCTGGCCGTCTATGTGGGGTTGGGCCTTGTGCTGTTCGTGGTCTACCCAGCCCTGCTGGTCGCCAATGGATTGAATCCGCTCAAATTCTTCGCGGGGGCTTGGCCGGCGATCCAGCTCGGCTTCGTCTCGCGCTCGTCGATCGGGACGCTACCGGTCACCCAGGCGGTGACTGAGAGAGCGCTGGGCGTGCCGCGATCCTACGCCGCCTTCGCCGTGCCGCTGGGCGCGACGACCAAGATGGACGGCTGCGCGGCGATCTATCCCGCCGTGGCGGCGATCTTCGTGGCGCAATTCTACAATGTGCCGCTGGCGGTGAGCGACTACTTCCTGATCGTCTTCGTCTCGGTGATCGGGTCGGCGGCGACGGCCGGGCTGACCGGGGCGGTGGTGATGCTGACCCTGACGCTTTCGACCCTGGGGCTGCCGCTGGAGGGCGTGGGGTTGTTGCTGGCGATCGACCCGATCCTCGACATGGGCCGCACCGCGACCAACGTCGCGGGCCAGGCGCTGGCGCCGACCCTGGTGGCCAAGCAGCAGGGCATGCTGGACATGGATGTCTACAACGCCGCGTCGGGCAACTTGCCGACCGAGCCGGACCAAACGCCGCAGCCCGCCGTCTGAGGCCTATCGCCGTCTGTCCAGAGGAAAGATCCGACCTTAGGATCGAACTGCTACGGGCGGAGGGCGAATGGGCGACGAAGGGCTGAAGGGCGACTGGCGAAACGCCGGCGCCGGCGGCGAAGCGCTGCTCCAGGCGATGCTTGACGCATCCTCGATGCTGGCAGGCGTCGTCGAGCCTCTGGACGACGACTACCGCTTCGTCATGGCCAACCGCGGTGCGTGCGAGTTCTACGGCTGCCCGCCAGGCGCTCTCAACGGCCGAACCGGGCGCGACCTGGGCGTGGCGAGCGACCAGATCGGCGGGCGGCTCGAGGTCCTGCATCGGGTGCTGCGGGGCGGGGCGGCCGAGACGATCGAGTATTCGTTCCGCTTTCCGAGCGGTCGCCAGGGCTGGTTCCTCGGCACTTTCACGCCGCTGGCGGAGGCCGCTGGGCAGGTGGCGTTCATCATCATCGACATCACGCAGCAGCACCTCGCGCAGACCGAGGCCGAGCGTCAGGGCGAGCGGCTGACGCTGGCGTTGAACGCGACCGAACTCGGGTTCTGGGAGTACGATGTCGCCACCGACCGCGTGGATTGGGACGGGCGAACACGGCGAATGTTCGGTCTGCCGCCAGAAGGCGACATCAACTACGCGACCTATGCGGCCGCGGTCCATGTTGAGGATTTCCCGGCCACCCGCATGGCCTACGACGCGGCGATGGCCGGTGAGAACGACGGGCACTATGTGGTCGAGCACCGCACGACGGCCGGCGGCGAGGGCGGATCTGCGGTCTGGGTCCGCGGCGCGGCGCGCGTGTCGTTCGACGGCCTGGGGCGTCCAGTCCGGGTGATCGGCACCTCGCAGGACATCACCGCTCAGGTGGCGGCGCGGCAGCGCCAGGACCTGCTGCTCGCCGAGCTGAACCACCGCGTGAAGAACAACCTAGCCGCGGTGCAGGCGATCGCCTCGCAGACCATGCGCGGGGCGCCCGACGACCCGGCCGCGTTCCGGGCGGCGTTCGACAGTCGCCTGCAGTCGCTGGCCCGCGGCCACGACCTGCTGACCCGCAACGTCTGGGAGGCGGCCGACCTGCGCGACGTGATCGAGGCGGCGCTGGCCCCGTTCGCAGCCGAAGGGTTCGAGATCGACGGCGCCGAGGCGCCGGCGCCGCTGGGCCCCGAGATGGCGGTGAACCTGGTGATGGTGTTGAACGAGCTGGCGACCAACGCGGCGAAGTACGGCGCGCTGTCGGGATCGGGACGGGTCTCGATCGTCTGGAGCGTGGACGGCGAGCGCCTGCAACTGCACTGGCGCGAGCGCGGCGGGCCGCCGGTGACCCCGCCGAAGCGCACCGGGTTCGGCACGCGGCTGACGCTCAGCGCGTTGCAGGCCTATGGCGGGACGGTCGAGCTGGACTTTCCGCCCGAAGGGGCCGAGTGCCGGATGAGCGCCCTGCTGGCGCGACGCTAGGAGATCAACGTCGCCTGCAGCGTGATCTCGGCGTTGAGCAGCCTGGAGACGGGGCAGTTCTTCTCGGCCATGCGGGCCAGCTCGTCGAACTTGACCTGGTTGATCCCTGGGACCTTGGCCTGCAGGGTGAGGGCCGAGCGGTCGATCCGGAAGCCTTCGCCGTCCGGGACCAGCGACACCGCCGCTTCGGTGGAGAGCTCCTCGGCGGCCAGGCCCGCTCGCTGGATCAGGAAGGCGAGCTGCATGGTGAAGCAGCCGGCGTGGGCTGCGGCGATCAGCTCCTCCGGGTTGGTTCCGGGGGTGTCCTCGAACCGGGTTTTGAAGCTGTAGGGCGTGGCCGACAGCACCCCGGAATCGGTAGTCAGATCGCCGTCGCCGTCACGGCCGGTTCCGCGCCAAACCGCGCGCGCCTTGCGGATCATGCTCGCCTCCTGAGATGGGATCGCCCCTGGACGAGCGATAAACGCCGCAGGGGCGGAATGGATCACTTGCGGCCGTTCATCTCGTCGCCGGCGTCGCGGGGCAGGGGGATGAAGAAGGCCAGCGAGATCAGGGTGATCAGGCCGGTGACCACGAAGGCGGGGGAGATCGCCGCGGCGGTCAGCTGGTCCTCGCCGCGTGCGACCATGAAGAAGTGCATCAGGGTCGCGGCCAGCCCAATGCCGACCGACTGCACAAGTTGCTGGACCATCGAGGACGTGGTCGAGGCGCGGCTCATGCGGTCCTGGCCGATGTCGGCGAAGGCCAGGCCGTTGAGACTGGTGAAATGCAGCGAGCGGAAGAAGCCGCCGATACCGAGAATCAGCAGGATCAGCCAGTGCGGCGTGGTCGGGGTGAAGAGGCCGTAGGCCACGAAGCTGACGGCGACGATCAGGGCGTTGACGACCAGCACCGAGCGGAAGCCGAAGCGGCGCAGGATCGGCGGGGCCGTCGTCTTCATCACCAGGGCCCCGGCGGCCGAGACGAAGGTCATCAGGCCCGCCTGGAGCGCCGACAGGCCGAAGCCGACCTGGAGCAGCATGGCGAGCATGAACGGGGTGGCGCCCATGGCGATGCGCATAAAGGCTCCGCCGATCACCGACGCGCGGAAGGTCTGCAGACGGAACACCGAGAGATCGAGGATGGCGTGCGGATTACCCCGCGCATGGCGCCAGTAGACGACCAGCGCCGCCAGGCCGCCGAAGAACATCGCTGCAACCAGGACGTCGGGCAGCAGGCCGCGGCCGAGGTTCTCGAAGCCGAAGATCAGGCCGGCCAGCCCAAGGCCAGTGAGCAGCGTGCCCTTCCAGTCGATAGGCGAGACCTCCTGCTCCTTGACGTTGGGCACGTAGCGCATGACCAGCAGCACCCCGACGACGGCGACGGGGATGCTCAGGAAGAAGATCCAGCGCCAGTCGGCGAAGGTGACGATCGCGCCGCCGACGATCGGCCCGATGACCGGGCCGAGCAGGGCCGGCATGGTCATCACCGACATCGCGCCGACCAGTTCCTCCTTGGGCGTGGTGCGCAGCAGGACCAGGCGGCCGACGGGGGCCATCATCGCCCCGCCTACGCCCTGGAAGATGCGGGCGATGACCAGCTGGGTCAGGTCCTGGGCGAAGCCGCAGGCCGCCGAGGCGAGCGCGAAAAGCACCATCGAGACCATGAAGATCCGCTTGGCGCCGAACTTGTCGGCCACCCAGCCGCTGATCGGCAGGAAAACCGCCGAGGCCAGCAGGAACATGGTGATGGCGAGGTTCAGGCGCAGCGGCGGCTCGCCGAGCGCCACGGCCATGGTCGGCAGCGCGTTGGCGATCACCGTCGCGTTCATCGTCTGCATGAGCATCGCCGACCCGATGATCGCCGGGATCACCCAGCCGCGGGTCGCGGCGGTGGCGCCCTTGTCTCCGAGCGGCTGGTCCACCGGGCTCACTGATCCTGCTCCAGCAGCTGCAGCAGCGGCGGGCCGGCCGCGGCGAGGGCGGCGCGGGCCTCGGGCGTCAGCCGCGCCAGACGGTCGGCGAGCCAGTCGTTGCGGCGCTGGCGGACCGCGTCGAGCTGGGCCTCGCCTGCCGGCGTGATCTGCAGGCCTGAGCGACGCCCGTCCTCTTGGTCATCGAAGCGCTGGATCCAGCCCGCGGCCTCCAGCCGCTTGACGTGGCCGCTCATGCTGGGGCGCGAGACCTGCTCGGCCTGGGCCAGCTCGCTGACGCCGACGCCGGGACGCCGGCGGATGTAGCCAAGGATCAGCGCGTCGAGCGCAGAGCTGCCGGCGCGCTGGGCCTCCTGGCGCAGCCGCCGCGCCGCCCGCAGGAGCGGTGCGCGAAGGCTGTCGGCGAGGGCGAGCGTCTCTGGCGAATTCGGCATGACATATAGTTAGGTTTGCGAACTATCTAAGTCAAATGCACGATTAACGGGAACGCGTCTCCAGGTTCGCGAATTCGAAGAGTGGCTGGGCTAATGTGAGGCAACGACGATGGGCGCCGATCGAGGCTTACCGTCCGACCTGATGTTCCGCCTCGCCGCGGAGGTGCGCGGCGCGACGCGGCGAATGTCGCAGGAGCAGGTGCTGGATTTGGCCGACATGCTGCATGACGAGATCCGGGAGCGCCGGGCGGCGCGGTCCTGGCGGTCGGGACGCGAGCAGAACGGCGCGCGCTGCTAGGGCGTCAGCGCGCGCCGGGCCTGGCGGACGCCGGCCGCAAGCGCGCGAGCCTGCGCGGCCAGTTCGTCGAGCACCTTCAGCCGCCAGTCGGCGGGCTCGCCGCGCGAGGCGCCGGCGCGAGCGCGTTCGGCGGTCGCGAAAGCCTCGCGCGCCGCCGCCTGACAGTCTGAGAGGCCGCTGATGAAGCCGCCCTCGGCGCCGGCCCGCCAGGCCTCGCGGGCGGCGAGCCGCGCCTTGGCGCGCGCCTGCAGGGCCTGTCTCTTATACACATCTGACGCTGCCGACGAACCGGAAGGTGTGTAGATCT
>NZ_JAPMTQ010000032.1:0-50888 GCF_026411515.1 Phenylobacterium sp. 58.2.17
ACTCAGCCGTGGTGATGGCTTCGAGCCGCGGCGGCGGCGGCCCGCGCGCCGGCCGCCCACCCGAACGTCAACCGCCAGAACGTCGCCGCCAACCACCCCGGCGCGCGCAACACCGCGGCGGCCTCCAATCGTCAGGCCAACGTCAACCGCAACGCCGCCGTCAACCGCAGCGGCAACCGGGTCAACACCGGCAACGTCAACGTCGGCAACAACGTCAACGTCAATGTCGACCATGACAACGGCTGGGGGTGGGGCGACCACGACTACCATCCGGTGGCCGCGGGCGTAGCCTTCGGCACGGCCGCGGCGGTGACGTCGGCGGCGATCGGCTCGCGCTACTACTCGCTGCCCCCGGCCTGCTCGCCCTACCCCTATTCCGGACTCACCTACTACTCGTGCGGCGGCGCCTACTACGCGCCCCAGTACGAGGGGGACACCGTCGTCTACGTGGTCGTCGATCGCCCGGGCTAGGGTCCATGCGGGCGGCCGTCGTTGCCTTCTGCCTTGCGCTCGCTGCGCCGGCGCTGGCCGAGGACGCTGCCGCTGACGAAGGCGACAAGCCCGCCAAGCCGTTCAGCATCGTGGCCATGCCGATCCCGGTCTCCAATCCGGCGATCGGCAACGGCTTGGCGGTCGCGGCCCTGGGCATCTACGCCCACGACAAGGCCGCGCCCCCCTGGGTCACAGGCGTGGGCGGCATGTACGCCGACAGCCGCAGCTGGGCGGCGTTCGCCGGTCAGCAGGCCAATCTCCGTCAGGACGCCGTCCGTCTGACGCTCGGCGGCGGGGTCGGCGACTTCCATCTCGATTTCTACGGCATCGGGGCCGTCGCCGGCGACCGCAACCACGCCATCCCGATCGGCCAGAAGGGCGGCGGCCTCATCGCCGCCGCGCTGTTTCGCGTCAGACCCCACAGCTATCTGGGCGTCCGCTACCGCGGCGTCGCCGTCAAGACGACGCTCGACCTGACCGAACTGCCATTTCCCGACCTGGAGCTGCCGCAGGTCGAAATGGACAGCGCCAGCTCGGCGCTCGGCCTGGCCGCCGAGTACGACTCCCGCGACAGCCAGTTCGGCCCGCGCGAGGGCGCCTATGTCACCGCCGATTGGCTGGTGGCGGGCGCAGCGCTGGGCAGCGATTTCGACTACGACCGCCTCCAGCTGGCCGCCAACGCCTACCGAGCCCTCTCCGACAAGGCGGTGATCGCCGCCCGCCTCTCGATCTGCGACAGCGGCGACGGCGCGCCGTTCTTCGACCTCTGCTTGTTCGGCCAGAACAACGACCTGCGGGGCTACGACCCCGGCCGCTACCGCGACCACACCCTGGCCGCGGTCCAGGTCGAGTACCGGCGCGACCTGTTCTGGCGGATCGGGGCCGTCGCCTTCGCGGGGGTCGGCGGCGTGGCCCCCTCCTTCGACAAGTTGGGCTCCCCCCTGCTGCCGGCGGCGGGCGTCGGACTGCGCCTCAAGGCGTCCAGGGCGCACCGCGTCAACGCCAGCATCGACTTCGCGTTCGGCGAGGATTCCCAGGCCTTCTACTTCTACATCGGCGAAGCTTTCTGACCTCGGGCGAATCCACGCCCCGCCTGAGGCGCCGACCTGATCACCGCGCCTATGCGCCGGTGCTGTGATGGCGTTGTCGGAACGCTCCTTCCCCTCCCCCCGGGGACCGCTCCGTCAGTCGGGCATCGGGCCCGACCTCCTGGACAGGCCCCGCGTCGCTCTCGAGGGCGCGGGGCCTAACCGTGCGCGCGGCGCGCACTCAGGGTTTCGCCGGATCGCCAAGCGTTCCCGCCGGTGGTGAGATCGCCTACAACCTGGCCGGATCGAGGACACCATCGGATGCCCCAAATGCAGCGTCAGCAACGCGCGCCCGATCAACGCCCCGGCATGGTGTGGATACCCGGCGGCGCCTTCCGCATGGGCTCCGACGTCCACTACCCGGAAGAGGCGCCCGTGCGGCGGGTCGAGGTCGAGGGTTTCTGGATCGACGCGCGCCCGGTCAGCAACCGCGACTTCGCCGCCTTCGTCGAGGCGACCGGCTGGATCACCACCGCCGAAAAGCCTGCCGATCCGGCCGACTATCCGGGCGCCGATCCGGCCATGCTCGCGCCCTCCTCGCTGGTCTTCATGCCCACCGCCGGGCCGGTGCCGCTGAACGATATCCGCGCCTGGTGGCGCTACGTGGCCGGCGCCGACTGGCGTCGTCCCTACGGTCCCGACAGCTCGCTCGAGGGGCTGGAGGATCATCCCGTGGTCCATGTCTCCTGGGCCGACGTCGAGGCCTACGCCGCCTGGGCCGGGGTCGGGCTGCCGACCGAGGCCGAATGGGAATACGCCGCCCGCGGGGGCCTGGACGGCATGATCTACGCCTGGGGCGACGCCTTCGAGCCCGGGGGCAAGCCGATGGCCAAGACCTGGCACGGCCGCTTCCCGTTCGAGAACCTCGACAAGACCGGCTGGCCGCGCACCTCGCCGATCGGCTCCTATCCGCCGAACGGCTATGGCCTCTCCGACATGATCGGCAACACCTGGGAATGGACCGCAGACTGGTGGTCGATCGCCTCGGCCGAACCTTTCAAGGGCTGCTGCGCCGCCAGTCGCGCCCAGGCGGCGATGGAAGCCAGCTACGATCCGAACCAGCCGGAGATCCGCATCCCGCGCAAGGTGCTGAAGGGCGGCTCGCATCTCTGCGCCCCGTCCTATTGCCGCCGCTACCGGCCGGCCGCCCGCCACGCCCAGCCGGTCGACACCTCGACCAGCCATGTCGGCTTCCGCTGCATCGTGCGGCCCTAGAGCGTTTTCCGATCCGATCGGACCTTAAGTTGCTCATAGGAATTTGAATTTAATACGCTTTCTTCGCCGAAACGATTGCCGCCTCGGCGGAAAATGCTCTGGCTAGGACGGGATCAGGTAGGTCAGCACGAAGCGCAGCCCCCAGTCGGGGCCGCCGTCGGGACTGTCCAGGTAGTAGCGGCCGAACACGCCGGCCTGCACCTTCTGGTTCGCGCCGAACTTGTACATGTGCGTGACGCCGACGTTCAGCGGCACGGTCCACTGCTCACGCGTCCAGTCGTAGGTGCTCTCGAAGTTGACCACGACGCCCGTCGTGTTGGGAAAGGTGTAGTTGAAGAACGGCTGCAGCAGGGTGGCGTTCACCTCTTGCGGCTGGCCGGTGTCCACCGCCCATAGCTGGGTCGCCAGCAGCCCATAGGTCATGTGCCCCTGCTGCTTCAGCACCAGTCCGGCGGGGCCCGCCGCCCACTGGTGGGCGCTGAAGCCGTCGGTGCCTGTGGGGTAGGAGATGGCCGGCCCGAAGCCCAGCACGAACCCCTCGGTCTTCGGAGAGAAAAAGAAGGTCTGCAAGGTGTCGCCGAACCCCATCTGGTCGCCACGGCCCGGCGCGGACTCGCTCTGCGAGATCACCGGCACGATGGTGCGGATGATCAGGTTCCAGTCGTCGGTGAGGTGCAGCGGCACGACCGGCTGAATGTTCAGCGTCACCCGCTCGCCGTCCGAGGGACCGTAGCAGCAGTCATAGTTGAACTGGAACGGCAGGCTGACTAGGTCCGAGACCGGGTTGGCGAGCTTCTTGGCCAGCTCGACATCGGACTCCTGGGCGCTCGCCAGGCCTGGTGCGGCCGCCAGGAGCGCCGCGCCTAAAAATACAGAAAACTTCATGCCTTAGCGCCTCCCGCTCATGCGCCGATCTAAGTCGGCGGCGTTCTCGACCGCCTGAAGCGCAGCCGGATCGGTCCCGGCCCTCCGTCAATGGCACGCGGCATCGCGCATCCCTCCCGGCGAAGGCCCAACGGTTTCACCGGGGCTGGCGCACGCCTATCGGGTGCAACCCTGACGACGGATACGGGAAGGGCGCATCAGGCCCATCGCCCACCCCGTCTCAGGTCGACGCCCAATGGTTCGGCATGACCGGAAGCTGGAGCATCGTGGCGACCTCCGTCCGACGAAAGGCCACGCCCATGCACCGTCTTGTCCTCGCCGCCGCCTTCTCGCTGCTGGCCTCCGGCGCCGCGGCCCAGGAGCTGCTCGCCGACGCCGACAAGGACGGCAAGATCACCCCCAAGGAATATCAGGACTCCCGCCGCACCTTTCTGATGCGCGCCGACAGCAACAAGGACGGCAAGATCACGCCCCAGGAATGGGACCGCGCCGCCGCCAGCACGCGCATGGACCTTGAAGAGCGCGGCGTCGACCACGCCGGCCTGGTCGGCAAGGGCGGCTGGTTCCAGGCGATGGACAGCAACAAGGACAACGCCGTCACCGCGGCCGAGATCGACGCCTATACGGCCGTGCGCTTCAAGGCTCACGACCCCAACGGCGACGGGGTGATCACCCGCGGCGAGGCTGCCCAGCTCGAAAAGGCCGCCGCCAGCAAGATCAAGTAGCCGTCCCCACAACAGCGCCCGTCCGACTCAGCTTGGCAGCCCCTCCATGGAATCCGTTCTTCAAGAACTGGCCACCTACGTCGCCCTGATCGCAGAGATGATCTGCGTGCTCTGCATCGCCGTCGGGGTCATCGAAGGCGTCTACCTGGCCGGCCGCTACATGGTGATGCCCGCTGGGCACACAGCCCTCACCCGCAGGCAGGTTTGGACCCGTTTCGCGCGCTGGATCATCCTGGCGCTGGAATTCGCCCTCGCCGCCGACATCGCCCGCACCGCCATCGCGCCGACCTGGGACGACATCGGCCAGCTGGCCGCGATCGCGGTCATCCGCACCGCGCTCAACTACTTCCTCGAACGAGACCTGGAGGAGTTCAGCCGGCGTCTCGACGCGCCCCAGGTGGAAAAGTGATCGCCCTTGCCGTCGCCGGCGGCCGGTGACAGGCGACTCCGACGCCCCCCAAGGTCAGCGCCCGCCAGGGCGCCGCGTCAGCCGCACCCTGACGGCGGCCGAGGGTTTGACCTGATTGCTGGGCTCGGGCTGCGGCCAGACATTTCCCGGCACAGCCGCTGATCGCGGCCCTGCAACCGAGTTGGGAAAATCACATGCGTAGCGGCCTCCTGAAGTCCCTGGCCCTGGCGGCGGGCCTGACCGTCGCGGCCCTCACCCTCACCGCGTGCGAGAGCCCAGGCGGCAAGGTCTCGGTGCTCAAGAGCAGCACGGTGTCGGTCGCCCCCGGCTCTACCTGGGCCTGGGCGCCGGGCGCGCAACCCGGATCGGGCGACAAGCGCATCGACAACGACATCATCCAGGCCCGCATCAAGGCCGCCGTCGAAGGCGCCCTGGCCGGGCGGGGCTATCGCCAGGTCTCTGATCCGTCGTCGGCCAATCTGCTCGTGCAGTACCACATCGGCCTGCAGAACCGGACCGAGACCCGCGTCGACACCTTCGGCGCGCCGATGGGCGGTCCCGTCGCCTGCGGCATCCGCGGCTGCATCGGCGGCTTCGGGTGGGGCATGTACGGCCCGCCGATGGACGTCGACGTCCGCAATATCAACTACGTCGAAGGCACCGTGATGCTCGATCTCATCGATCGCGCCAGCGGCCAACTCGCCTGGCGAGCCACGTCCCAGAAGCGGCTCGACCAAAGCGACGCCGACCAGGCCGGCGTCAACGCCATCTTCGCCGACATGGTCAAGACCCTGCCCTGAAGCTACCCGCCGCGGAGGCGGCACGATCATGGAAGCCCTCAAGCAGATCCTGCCGCTCCTGCTGACCCTCAGCCTGGCCGGCCTCGTCATGACGGTCGGCCTCAAGTCGGGGCACGGCGACCTGATCTATGTCCTGCGGCGGCCCAGCCTGCTGCTGAAGGCGATCCTGGCGGTGGAGATCATCCCCCCGCTGGCCGCCGCCGCCATGATCTGGCTGCTGCCGCTGGAGCCGGCCGTGAAGGCCGGGATCATGCTGATGGCCATCTCGCCGGTGCCGCCGCTGGTGCCCGGCAAGCAGCTCAAGATCGGCGCCCGCAAGGAGTACGCCTACGGGGTCTATGTCGCCATGGCGCTGCTGACCATCATAGCCGTGCCGCTGGTCTTCGACCTCGCCGCGCGGCTGTTCGGCCACGATAGGACCCTGCCGATCCGCACCATCGCCGCGACCGTGGCCACCGGAGTCGTGATCCCGCTCGGCCTGGGGATGGTCATCCGGCTGCTGGCCCCAGCCCTGGCCGAGCGCATCGGCCCCTGGGTCTACCGGCTGAGCATGCTGCTGGTGGTGGTGGTCTTCGTGCCGATGCTGGCGGCGATCTGGCCGGCGATCCGCAGCCTGATCGGCGACGGGGCGATGGCGGCCATGGCCGGGCTGACGGCCATCACCCTGATCGGCGGGCACCTGCTCGGCGGGCCGGCCGACTGCGACCGCGCCACCCTCGCCGTCGCCAGTTCCGTGCGCCACCCCGGCATCGCCATGCTGATCGCCAACACCACCTTTGGCGACAAGCGCGTCACCGCCGCGGTGCTGCTGTTCATGCTGGTCAGCCTGGTCGTCGGCGCGCTCTACCAGGTCTGGTTCAAGCGCCGCTATCCGGCCGCCGCGCTGACCTGACCGCCTCGCGGTTCCCTGGCCAGGCTCTGCGGGTTTCCCCCGATACCGGGCCCCCGGGGCCGGGCGCATGGTGACGCTGAGCAATTCGTCAGGGAGCCCCGCCATGACCCGCCGCGCCGTCGTCACTGCGCTCGCCGCCATCTGCCTGCTCGGCAGTGCGGCCCCGCCAGCCCTCGCCGCCTCGCCGCCCGCCACCTGGGACGGCCTCACCAACGTGAAATCCAAGCGGTTCGATGCGGCCTACGTCCTGCCCGGCGCGGACTTCCGCGGCTACACCAAGGTGATGATGGATCCGACCGAGGTCGCGTTCCGCAAGAACTGGGTCCGCGACTACAACAACGAGACGATGGATCTCTCCCAGCGCATCTCCAAGGAAGACGCCCAGAAGATGCTCGACGCGGCCCGCACCGGCTTCGAGGAGGTGTTCCAGAAGGCCTACACCAAGGCCGGATATCAGGTCGTCACCGCCCCCGGCCCGGACGTCCTGCGCGTGCGAACGGGCGTGGCCAACCTCTATGTCACCGCGCCCGACCGTCCGACGGCCGGCCGCTCTCGGACCTTCAGCCAGGAGGCCGGCTCGGCCACCGTGGTCATCGAGTTGCGCGATTCCGAGACCGGCGCCCTGCTCGGCCGGGCGGTCGATTCACGGCTCGCGGGCGACACCGGGCCCTACATGCGCAACAGCGTCACCAACCGCTCCGACTTCACCATGCTGTTCGAGCGCTGGGCGAAGATCAGCCTCGACGCCATGGCCGAGCTCAAGGCCATGTCGCCGATCCCCGACAATCCGGTCGCGCCGCGCTGATCGTTACAGCGCCCAGGCCCGGCCGACCTCGGCCAGGGGGATGCAGCCGTGGTACTCGCCCGGGACCGGCTCGTAGCGCAGCGCCAGGGTCGCGCCCGGCTCGGACGTGAAGTAGCCGATCGTCACGTACTCCTTCAGCAGCGAGAAGAAGTGGCGCGGCTTCCACGCCTTGCGGGCGGCGGCGGCCTCCTGGTCGTAGCGGCTCAGCAGCGCGGTCTGCTGGGCGCCGGTCAGCTCCGCGAACGCCTTGCCGTGCGCGGCCCGCGCGTCGGCGTTCATCTGGCTGAGGCCGGTCTTCAGCAGCTCGGCCTGCGGCTTGTCCAGATAGGTGGCGACCGCCCGGTCGACGAACTGCGGGACCTTGGCCTCGCGCGCCCCGGGGGTGTCGGTCTTTGGCACGATCAGCTCGGCGGCGGCGTCCAGCGCCCGGGCCTGCTCGGCGTCGAGCGCGGCGGGCGTCCAGGCCAGCGGCGGCAGGGCGGCGGCGACCGGGCCGGCGAAGCCGACCGACACCATGCCCATGGTCAGGGCCAGGCCCCGGAACGCATCGCGACGGTTCAGCATCACAGGTCCCCCTTGCGCTTGGCCTGAACCGCGTGATCGACGGCCCGGGCGGTCAGCGCCATGTAGGTCAGCGACGGGTTCACGCAGGAGGCCGAGGTCATGGCCGCGCCGTCGGTGACGTAGACGTTCGTGCACTCGTGCACCTGGTTGTGGGCGTTCAGCACCGAGGTCTTCGGGTCGCGCCCCATCCGCGCCGTGCCCATCTCGTGGATGCCCAGGCCCGGCGCATAGCCCATGTCCGCGGCCATGACGTTCTTGAAGCCGGCGGCCTCCAGCATCTCCACGGCGGCGGCCTGCATGTCCTTGCGCATGGCCTTCTCGTTCTCGCGGATCGTCACCTTGGCCGACAGGGTCGGCAGGCCGTACTTGTCCTTGGCCGCGTGGTTCAGGGTCACGCGGTTGTCCTCGTAGGGCAGGATCTCGCCGAACGCGCCCAGCTGCATGGTCCAGGGCCCAGGCTGGCTCATGGCCGCCTTGCGGTCGGCGCCGAAGCCCTCGCCCGCCAGGTCGCGGTCCCAGCCCGGGCGCGAGGCCCCGCCCTGGTAGCCGTAGCCGCGCAGGAAGTCCTTCTTGGTCGCCGCGTCGCCCAGGTTGCGGAAGCGCGGGATGTAGATGCCGTTCGGCCGGCGGCCGAAATAGTACTTGTCGCCGAACTCCTCGACGTCGGCCTTGGCCCCGACCCGGAAGTGGTGGTCCATGACATTGCGGCCCAGCTGGTCGCTGCCGTTGCCGAAGCCGTTCTCGAACCGCGAGCTGGTCGAGTTCAGCATGATCCAGGTCGAGTTGAGGGCCGAGGCGCAGAGGAAGATCACCTCGGCGTAGAACTCCTCTTCCTTCAGGGTCTGGGCGTCCAGGATCCGCACCCCGGTCGCCTTGCCGGCCTTCGCGTCATAGATCAGCGAGGTGACGATGCTGTCGGGCCGCATCCGCAGGTTCCCGGTCCGCTCGGCCGCCACCAGCGTCGCCGAGTTGGAGCTGAAGTAACCGCCGAACGGACAGCCGCGCATGCACATGTTGCGGTACTGGCACTTGCTGCGCCCCAGGCTCAGCTGCTCCTCGGTCGGCTCGGTCAGGTGCGCGCAGCGGCCCATGGTGATCCGGCGCTCGCCGAACTTGCCTTCGACCCGCTGCTTGAAGGCCTTCTCGACACAGTTCATCTCCATCGGCGGCTGGAACTGGCCGTCGGGCAGATGCGGCAGGCCCTCGTTCTGTCCGGAGACGCCGATGAAGCGCTCCACATAATCGTACCAGGGGGCCAGGTCGGCGTAGCGGATCGGCCAGTCGATCGCCACGCCTTCGCGGGCGTTGGCCTCGAAGTCCATCGGGCTGTGGCGATAGGTCTGCCGCCCCCAGGTCAGCGAACGGCCGCCGACCTGATAGCTGCGGATCCAGTCGAACCGCTCCTCCTCGGTGTACGGGTTCTCATCGTCCCGGACGAAGAAGTGCTTGGTGTATTCGTTGACCGTGTAGCCGGTGCGCGACTGCACCGGATACTGCGCCTTCAGCTGCTCGGCCGGCAGCTTCCCCTGCGGGTACTTGGTGTCCCACGGGTCGGTCATCGCCGTGGGATAGTCCTCAAGGTGGCGGACCATCGGCCCGCGTTCCAGCACCAGGGTCTTGAGCCCCTTCTCCGTCAGCTCCTTGGCGGCCCAGCCGCCGCTGATCCCGCTGCCGACGACGATGGCGTCATAGGTGTTTTCCTGGCGCGAACGGCCGTTCAGATTGGCCATCTTTCCCCCCGGTCTCGGTGCGGCGGCGTAGTCCGCCTGGTTCTTTCGCGCTTCGGCGGCGGACGCGAATCCGCCATGGCGCCGACCTGCGCTTTGCATCTCCCAGGTCCCATGAAATGGGTTACATTGCAAGTAGACAAGGGAACGCCGGAACGTGCGTCCACACCTAGCGGGAGGAACTGAACCCTATGCACTCATGCCGTCTGGCCGCCGCGCTCGCGCCCCTGGCCGTCCTCGCCCTGCTCGCCGCCCCCGCTCAGGCCCAAGCCATGAAAGCCGGCAAGTGGACGCCGATCTTCGATGGCCGCAGCCTCGACGGCTGGACGCCGAAGATCGCCGGCTATCCGGCCGGCGAGAACTACGCCCAGACCTTCGTGGTCCAGGACGGCGCGATCACGGTCTCCTACGCCGGCTACGACGGTAAGTTCGGCGGCAAGTTCGGCCACCTGTTCTACAAGACCCCGTTCCAGGCCTACCGCCTGCGGCTGAACTACAAGGTGCTCGACCCGGCCCTGCCCGACACCCCGGCCTGGGCCCGCAGCAACAGCGGCGTGATGTTCGCCAGCCAGAGCCCGCAAAGCATGAGCCTGGCCCAGCCATTCCCGATGTCGGTGGAGTTCCAGATCCTCGGCCGCGACGGCGCCGGCCCCCGCCCCACCGGCGCGGTCTGCACACCCGGCACCAGCATCACCTTCGACGGAGTGAAGGCCAAGGAGCACTGCATCCCATCCAAGACCGCGCCCACCATCGCTAACGGCACCTGGACCAGCCTGGAGCTCGAGGTCCTGCCCAGCGGCCAGGTGACCCAGAAGATCAACGGCGCGGTCGTGCACCGCTACGCCGGCGTCGCCCTCGACCCGACCGACAGCTTCGCCGCCGTGGCCCGGCCCTACTTCGAAACCCACAAGGCGACCGAGGGCTACATCGCCCTGCAGAGCGAGGGCCACCCCATCGCGTTCAAGGACATCGAGGTGCAGGAGCTGCAGTGACCCACGACTCCGCTCGTCCCGGCCTTCGCCGGGATGAGCGGGAAGACGGACCGCGCCCCCTAGTTCTTCAGCGTCCCCAGATACGCCACCAGCGCCGCCCGCTGCTCGGCGTCGGGCGCGCCGACCAGCATCTTGGTGCCCGGCACGCTCTTGGCCGGCGCCTTCAGATAGGTGTCGAGCGTGGCCGCGTTCCAGGTCAGCTTCGAGCCCTTCATCGCCGTGCTGTAGGCGTAGCCCGGCAGCGTCCCGGCCTTGCGCCCGGCGACCCCGGCCAGCGGCGGGCCCATCTTGCCCGGGGCCGGCGCGATCGAGTGGCAGACCGCGCAGCGCTGCTTGAACACCGCTTCGCCCGATGGGGCGGCCACGGCCGCGCTCGCCGCGAAGGTCGCGGCCAGGATGATCGCCAGCTTCATGTCTTGAACTCCTACAGGCCCAGCAGCCGCCGATTGCGCCCAGCGTCCGGCGCGCTGCCGGCGAAGTCGTCGAACGCCCGCTCGGTGACGTCGATGATGTGGTCGCGGATGAAGGGCGCGCCTTCGCGGGCGCCCTGCTCGGGATGCTTCAGCGCGCACTCCCATTCCAGCACCGCCCAGCCGTCATAGTCGTACTGCGCCAGCTTCGAGAAGATCGCCTTGAAGTCGACCTGCCCGTCGCCCAGCGAGCGGAACCGCCCGGGCCGCTCGACCCAGCCCTGGTAGCCGCCATAAACGCCCGAGCGGGCGTCCGGCCGAAACTCGGCGTCCTTCACGTGGAAGGCGCGGATGCGCTCGTGATAGCGGTCGATATAGCCGAGGTAGTCCAGCTGCTGCAGCAGCAGGTGGCTGGGATCGTAAAGGATGTTGGCCCGCGCGTGGCCGCCGACTTCATCCAGGAACCGCTCGAACGTCGCCCCGTCGTGCAGGTCCTCGCCCGGATGGATCTCGTAGCAGACGTCGACGCCCTCGTTCTCGAAGGCGTCGAGGATCGGCCGCCAGCGACGGCCCAGCTCGGCGAAGGCTTCCTCGACCAGGCCCGCGGGCCGCTGCGGCCACGGGTAGAAGTAGGGCCAGGCCAGCGCGCCCGAGAACGTCGCATGCGCCTTCAGCCCCAGCCGTCGGCTGGCCACCGCGGCCGCCTTCACCTGCTCGACCGCCCAGGCCTGGCGCTCGGCCGGCTTGCCGCGCAACTGCGGCGGCGCAAAGCCGTCGAACAGCTCGTCATAGGCCGGATGCACCGCGACCAGCTGGCCCTGCAGGTGGGTCGACAGCTCGGTGATCACCAGCCCATGCTCGGCCAGCACCCCGGCGATCTCATCGCAATAGGTCTGGCTCTCGGCGGCGCGCGGCAGATCGAAGAACGAGTCCGCCCCGCCGGTCGGCATCTGCACGCCGACATAGCCCATCGACGCGACCCACTGGGCCATGGTCTCCAGCTTGTCGAACGGCGGCTCGGCGCCGATGAACTGGGCCAGGAAGATCCCGGGACCTTTAAGCGTCTTCATGCGGCGTCTCCCAGCAGCGCGACCCAGCCCTCGCCCGCGGCGCTGGCGGCGACCGCCCGCTCCACGAAGGCCATGCTGCGCACGCCCTCGCCGATGTCGGGAACCAGGTTCGGCGTCCCGGCGGCGATCGCGCCCGCGAAGTCTCGATAGAGGTTGGCGAAGGCCTCGATGAAGCCTTCGGGATGTCCGGTCGGAATGCGCGAACCGGCTCGGGCCGCGGCGCCCAGATAGCCCGAGGCCGCGTGCAGGATCTGGGTCGGCCCGTCCAGCCAGTCGACGATGAGCTCGGTGTGGCGCTCGTGCGACCAGGTCAGGCCGCCCTTCTCGCCATAGACCTTGATGGTCAGGCCGTTGCGCGCCCCGGCCGAGATCTGCGAGGCGATCAGCACGCCGCGTGCGCCGCCTGCGAACCGCAGCAACACGTTGCAGTCGTCGTCCAGGGTGCGGCCCGGCACCACCGCGGCCAGGTCGGCGCAGATGCGCTCGACCCGCACGCCGCTCACGAACTCCGCCAGGTTGAAGGCGTGCACGCCGATGTCGCCGATCGCGCCGCCGACGCCCGCCTGGGCCGGATCGGCCCGCCAGCCGGCCTGCTTGTCGCCGTCGCGCTCGATCGGCCGCGACAGCCAGCCCTGCGAATACTCGACGATCACCTTGCGCACCGCGCCCAGCTCGCCGCGGGCGATGATCTCGCGCGCCTCGCGCACCATCGGATAGCCGGTGTAGACGAAGGTCAGGCCATAGAGCTTGCCCGCCCCCGCCACCACGCCGGCCAGCTCCTGGGCCTGCGCGAGGTTCAGGGTCGCCGGCTTGTCGCTGATCACGTGCATGCCGGCCGCCAGCGCCGCGGCGGCGACCTCGAAATGCAGGTGGTTGGGGGTCACCACCGCCACCAGCTGCGCCCCGTCCTCGCGCGCGGCCTCGGCCGCCAGCATCTGGCGGTAATCGCCATAGGCCCGCTCCGGCGCGACGCCCCAGGCTTGGGCGGCCTGGGCGTTCTTACCGGGATCGCGACTGAAGGCCCCGGCCGTCAGCTCGATGGCGCCGTCCAGCTCGGCCGCCATCTTGTGCACGGGGCCGATGAACGACCCCGGTCCGCCGCCGACCATGGCCAGCCGCAGGGGAGCTCCACGCGTCATCAGGCGGCCACGCTCGCCAGGTAGTCGTGGCTGATCCTGGTCGACTCGATGCGCGGATGGGCGAAGGGCGGCTCCTGCTCGACGAAGAACCCGCGCACGCCCGACGCATAGGCCGCCGGCAGCAGCTTCTTCCAGTCGATCATGCCGCCGCCGACCTCGGTCGGGTCCTGCTTCAGGTTGAAGTTCGGCTTGGTGGTCGCCTTGATGTCCTTCACGTGCATCAGGGTGAAGCGGCCCTTGTGCTCCTTGAGCAGCGCGAACGGATCGTGGCCCGCGGCGGTCACCCAGCCGGCGTCCATCTCGAAAGTCACCAACGACGGGTCGGTCTCCTTCAGCAGGACGTCCATCCCCGTCGTGCCGCCGATCGGCGCGAACTCGTTGTTGTGGTTGTGATAGCCGACCGTGATGCCCGCACCCTTCAGCGCCTGGCCCTTCTGGTTCAGGAAGTCGGCGTTCCACTTCCAGTCGTCGAGGGTCATCTGCCCGGCCAGCCGGCTCAGGAATGCCGGGCCGTCTTCACCCTGGTTCGGCTTCAGCTCGAAACGGTCGGGAATGTAGAACAGCGGCATCACCGCCGACTTCACGCCCAGCACGTTCAGGTCGTCGGCCAGCTTGGCAAGGTCGCCGCTGAAGGTCTGCGCGCCCATCGCCCGGCCCTGGATGTGGGCGCTGGTGCAGGTCAGCCCGGCGCGGTCCATCGCCGCGCGCATGTCCGCCGCCGAACGGCCGAGCAGTCCGGCCAGCTCGATGTTGCGGTAGCCGATCTTGGCGACCTGGGCGAGCGTGCCGTCCAGGTCCTTCGCCGCGTCCGGGCCGAGGGTGTAGAGCTGCAGCCCGATCGGCAGACCGTGCCGCTGGAAGAACAACTTGCCGCCCGCCGCGTTGGCGTTCGCAATTCCCGTCATGGCCGCTCCCATTCCTGCCAATCCCGCCAGCACACTGCGCCGCTGAAATCCTTGTGTCATCTCGGGTCTCCTTCTCGCGCAGCCGTCAGTGCGGCGCGGCGACGCTGGGGGTCAGGGTGTCGTCGCTCACCGCGTCGGCGGCGACAGGTCCGCGGGTCGGCGGGCGGAAGAACAGGGCCAGCAGCACCACCGCCGCCAGCGCCATGCCGGTCGGGACCATGAACAGGGCCGGATAGTCGACCGCCGAGCTGGTCGTGCCGTCGGCGGCGGTGACCGTGGTGGTCAGCCGCCCCATCAGCGCCGGGAACAGGAAGCTCGCCACCACATTGCCGACCCCCAGGATCAGCAGGTTGAACAGCCCCTGGGCGCTCGAGCGAACGTCCTTGGGGAACACCGCATCGACGAAGATGTACACGGTGGCGAAGAAGAAGGCGTAGCAGATCCCGTGCAGCAGCTGCACGGCCACGATCACCGGGATGCTGTCGGCGAAGAAGGCGAACACCGCGAACCGCGCCGCATGGCCCAGGATGCCGACGATCATCGTCGCCTTCCAGCCCAGCCGGATCAGCACCCGGCCCAGCAGGAACATGGTCAGGATTTCGGCCACCTGGCCCAGGCTCAACACCACCATCGACAGGTTGCCGGCGATGCCGACCCGGTCGGTCAGGAAGGCGTCCGAAACCACGAAGTAGCCGTTGTGGATGACGGAATCGATGAAGGTGACGACGAACAGCACCAGCACGAACGGCGTGCCCAGCAGGGTCAGCGCCCGGCGCCAGGCCAGCTTGTCGATGCCGGCCGCCTCCTTGCGCGGCGGGGTGTGAGGCAGGGTCAGCGAATAGCCGGCGGCGGCGAACGAGATCAGCGCCGCGACCAGGAAGATCCAACGCACCTGGTCGGCCGTGGCGTGCGCGCCCAGCAGGAACACGAACGGCCAGCTGACCATCACCCAGCCGACCGTGCCGCCCATCCGCACGGTCCCGAAGTCGGCCGCCGGGTCGCGTAGGTTGGCGAAGGCGATCGAGTTCGACACCGACAGGGTCGGCACATAAAGCAGGCTGTAGAGCAGGTAGCAGGCGAAGAACGGCCAGAAGCTGGTCGAGAAGGCCACGCCCACCAGGGCCAGGCCGCCGATCAGGTGGCTGACCGCCAGGAACCGCTCGGCCGAGAAGTTGCGGTCGGCGAACTGGTTCGAAAAGAAGATCCCGACCAGGGCGGCCACGCCCCACGAGCTGCCGACCAGCGACTGCTGCCAGGGTTCGAAGCCCAGCATGGTCATGTAGGGGAACAGCTTGGGCGCCCAGGCGCCCCAGATGGCGAGCTGCAGCACCATCATCAGGAATAGCCGAACGTTCGTCGTCATCTTCCTGGCCCTCCCCGACCGGCTGCCGCGGCGGCGTTTACGGCCCTGAATCGGCCTGCGCTCGCGTCCATGTAATCGAAATCATCGATAACAGCAGCCCCATCGCCCGGCAACAGCATTGTGCGGCGGGCGCAGCGCGAACCTACGCCTTGAAATGGGAGGCGCTTCTCGCCAGTGTCGCGCCGATGCCTACCATTCAAGATGTCGCCCGCGACGCGGGGGTCTCCACCGCCACGGTCTCCCGGGTGTTCAGCGCCCCCGAACTCGTTTTGGAAGGCACCCGGCAGAAGGTCATGGAGGCGGTCGCCCGGCTCGGCTACGAGCCGAACTTCGCGGCCAAGAGCCTGCGCACCCTGCGCACCGAGAAGATTCTGGTCACCGTGCCGGACATCTCCAACCCGTTCTTCTCGCGGGTCATCCGCGGGGTCGAGGAGGCCGCCCACGCCGCCGGCTACTCGGTGTTGCTCGGCGACACGCGCCACCAGGAGGAGCGCGAGGAGCAGTACGCCACCATGCTCCGCCGCAAGGAGGCCGACGGCCTGATCTTCCTCGGCCACCGCCTGCCCGACACCCTCGTCGACATGGTCGCGGCGATGGGGCCGCGCACGCCCATCGTCAACGGCTGCGAGTTCGCGCCCGACCTCGGCGTGGCCAGCGCCCACATCGACAACACCGCCGCCGCGGCCGAGGTGATGGACCACCTCTACGGCCTCGGCCACGTCCGCGTCGGCGTGATCACCGGCCCGCTGGCCAGCCCGCTCAGCGCCGACCGCCTGGCCGGCGTGCGCGCCGCCGCCGAGCGCCACGGCCGCGCCGCCTCGCTGCAGGCCGTCACCGGCGACTTCACCATCGAATCCGGCCTGCACCAGGCGACCGCCCTGCTCGCCGGCCAGGACCGCCCGACCGCGATCTTCTGCTTCTCCGACGAGATGGCCATGGGCGCGCTGGAGGCGATCCGCCGGGCCGGCCTTTCCTGCCCGCGCGACGTCTCGCTGGTCGGCTTCGACGACATCCGCTTCGCCGAGTACCTGGCCCCGCAGCTGACCACCGTCAGCCAGCCGATGGACGCCATCGGCCACGAGGTCGTGCGCCTGCTGCTCGACATCCTCAAGGGCCGCGCCACGACCCTGCAGCAGGTCACCCTCCCCCACCGCCTGGTCGTGCGCGCCAGCACCGCCGCGCCAGCGGCGGATTAGGCCCCGCCGCAGGCCTTGGCGACCGGCGTTGCTCGAAGCGTCCTTCGCCCGCAATCTGCCCGCCATGACCTCGGACGCCCTGCTCGAAGCCTGGAAACGCGACGCCGCCGCACCGTTCGCGGGCTGGGATTTCTCCTATCTCGACGGCCGCATGGTCGAGGCGCAGCCGCCCTGGTCCTATCCCGACCTCGCCCGCGCCGCGGTCGCGCAGGCTCATGACGTCCTCGACGTCGCCACCGGCGGCGGCGAGGTGTTCGCCTCCTTCGCGCCGTTCCCCGGCCGCGCCACGGCGGTCGAGGGCTACGCGCCCAACGTGCCGATCGCCCGCGCGCGCCTGGCGCCGCTGGGCGTCCAGGTCTTTGAGGCCAACACCGCCTCGGGCATGCCGTTCGAGGACGCCGCCTTCGACCTGATCCTCAATCGCCACGGCGGCTTCCGCGCCGCCGAGATGCACCGCGTCCTGAAGCCCGGCGGCGTCTTCCTGACCCAGCAGGTCGGCGGCGACAATCTGGACGACCTGACCGCCGCGTTCGGCGCGCGCCTGGCCTATCCGGACAACACGCTTGAGCGAACCGTTGAGGCCTTCGCCGCCCTCGGCTGCGACCTTGAACTGGCGCAGGCCTGGCGCGGCCCGGTGACCTTCACCGATGTCGGGGCGCTGGCCTACTTCCTGACCGCCATCCCCTGGGTCATCGAAGGCTTCGACGTCGACACCCACGCCGAAACCCTGGCCAGCCTGCACCGCCAGCTCCAGGCCGACGGCCCGCTGCGCTTCACCTATTCCCGTTTCCTGCTGCGCGCGGTCAGGCGCTGAGGTCGGCCTGCGGCAGGGCCAGCGCGCGCAGGCGCCCGTCCACATAGTCCCAGAGCGCGGCGATCTCGCCGGCCGCCGCGCGGTCGGGGGACTCCTCCGCCGAGCGGCCGCGCTCCAGCGCGGTCTGGTAGATAGAGCGCGAGCGCAGGATCGCCGGGGCGACCTGCGCCTGCATGTAGTCGAGGCCCTTCATCGCCCGCTTCACCAGCGGCGCCTCGACATTGCCGCGCGCCACCGGAGCCTGGTTCATCACCACCGCCGACGGCTTGCCGATCTTGCGCACCAGGCTCAACGTCCGCGCCAGGCCAGACAGGTCGATCAGGGTCGGGCGCACCACCATCAGCGCGAAGTCGGCCAGCACGATCGCCTCGCCCACCGACTCCACCGCGCCGGCCGCAGTGTCGATGATCAGCAGCTCCTTGCCCTGCGACAGCGCCCCGAACTGCGCGGCCAGCACGTTGCGCGCGCTCGCGGCCGCCACCTGCGGCCCGCCGCCTTCGCGCGTCTCCAGGATGTCGCGGGCCGAATGCTGCGGATCGGTGTCGACCAGCAGCGCCTGCATCCCGCGCAGGTGCGCGGCCAGCGCCAGGTGCGTGGCCACCGTGGTCTTGCCCGAGCCCCCCTTCAGGGCGATCACCGCCAGCGTCTTCAAACTCACCTCGTGCGAACCGATCTCAGGCGGTTCTGAACCCCGAATTGGGCGCCGCCGCGGCAGGGCGGGCGCCGCGCCCCTCGCGCCACGTCTGACCCGCCGCCGCGCCCTTGTCCAGGGGCCGGCGCAGTTGGCGCGGCGGCCCGACAGTCCTAGTCTGTCGGGGTCCTGTCGGCTTGCCGTCGGCCTGCTGGCGGGTCGCTGACGTGGAGGCGACAGGCCTCCTTCCTTCAGGGTCGGGGCGATCTCCGACGAGGACTTTGGACATGCTGATCCAGAAGCTGCGACTGCAAAGAGGCTGGTCCCAGGAACAGCTCGCAGAAGTCTCGGGCCTCAGCGTCCGCACCATTCAGCGGCTCGAGCGCGGCCAGCCCGGCAGCCTGGAGTCGATGAAGGCCCTCGCGGCGGTCTTCGAAACCGACCTCGACCGCCTGAAGGAACCGACCATGGATGCCCCCCGCTCCGACCTCCGGCCCGACGAGGCCCTGGCCCTGGCCCACGTGCGCAAGGTCAAGAGCTTCTACGTCCACCTGACCCAGTACCTGATCGTCATCCCGATCCTCGCCGTGGTGAACCTGACCAGCTACCCGAACTATCTGTGGTTCGTCTGGCCGGCGCTCGGCTGGGGCCTCGGCCTCCTCGCCCACGGCGCCACCGTGTTCAACGTCGTGCCGTTCCTCGACGGGGCCTGGGAGCGCCGCCAGGTCGAGAAGTTCCTCGGCCGCAAGCTCTAGGTCGCTAGGCGGGCAATTGCGCGGCGGCCCGGGCCAGCAGCCCCTGGAACCAGACGTGCCCGCGCCGCGCCGCGGCCGACGCCGTCCAGAAGGCGTCGATATCCAGCCGCCGGTCGGGATAGTCGATCTCGATCAGCCGCACGTCGCGTGACCGGGCCAGTTCCTGGGCCAGCTTGCGCGGCGCCAGCGCCAGGCACTCGGCCTCCGCGACGATCGCCCCCATGACCAGGAAGTTGGGGACCTCGCAGACCGGCGCGACCTCCAGCACCGAGGTCGGCTGGATCAGGCCGGCCCGCGCCAGGGCGCTGCGCTCGCCGACCTGGTAGACCACCTGCCGCGCGTCGCGGAACTCGGCCGGGGTGATCACCTCGCCCCAGCGGGTGTCGCCGCGCGCGGCGATGCAGACCATGTCGTCGCGCCACAGCGCCATCCGCTCCATCCGCTTGCCGAAGGTCCGCCCGACCGGCCGCGGCACGATGAAGAAGTCGATCTGGTCGCGGTCCTCGGCCTCGCCCTGGGTCTGCTCGAGGAACAACAGCTCCACCTGCGGCGCCTCGCGCGCGCACAGTTTGGCCAGCTGCGGGGCCAGCAGCACGGTCACATAGTCGGCGGTCCGGATGACGATGCGCAGCCGCTCGCTCCGCGGGTCGAACGGCCGCGGCGGTTCGTACAGCAGCTCCAGGTCCCAGAGGATCGCCCCCAGCGGCCCCAGGATCGCCTGCCCCCGCTCGGTCAGCTTGGCCTCCCGCCCGCGCGAGACGATCAGGTCGTCGGCGAACGCCTCGCGCAGCTGGCGCAGCGCCTTGCTGACCGCCGGCTGGCTGATCCCCAGCTCGCGGGCGCTGGCCGTCACGCTGCGGGTTCGCAGCAGCGCGTGCAGGATCGGCAGCAGATCGAGATTGGTCTGGCGCAGGCTCTGGGCGATCTGTCGCCGCGCCGCCCCCGCCCCCTTCGTTTTCGCATGTTCGGCCATGCATTACATAACACATGGTTATGTCTCGAATTCCAAGATCGCGCGTTTCGAGCCGCCCGGCGCCGGTCTAGGCTTTCCGCAAGGTCCTGGGAGACCGATGGGAGATCACGCCGATGACGACCGCTCCAGCCTTCGCGCGCGCCGCCGAAATCGAGGCCAGCCTCGAACAGCTGGCCGAGCTCTGCGAAGATCCCACCCCGGTCGTCTACAAGCGACTGTTCGAGCTCCAGCCACAGATGGAGCCGTACTTCTGGCGTGACACCAACAACGCCATCAAGGGCGAGATGCTCTCGCGCACCTTCGCCGCGATCCTCGATTTCATCGGCGAGCGGCGCTACGGCGACCACATGATCGAGACCGAGATCATCAACCACGAGGGCTACGACGTCCCGCGCGAGGTGTTCGCCACCTTCTTCGCCGTCGTCCGCGACGCGGTCCGCCAGGTGCTCGGTCCGGCCTTCACGCCGGAGCTCGCCGGGGCCTGGGACGCCCTGCTCGCCGAGATCGACGTCTACGTCCAGGCCACCCCGCGGCACGACGTGGTCAGCACCTATCACGCCCCGCGCGTCGCCGCCTTCCAGCGCGGCGAGCCGCTGAGCTAGCCGCAGGCGCCTGCCCCTCCCCCAAGGGGCGCAGGCGCTTGCCAGCGCGAATTATATACCATAGGGGGTTATCCTATGGCTCACCTCTCTACACACAACGAGGCGCTGCTCAAGCGCGTCCGCCGGATCGCCGGCCAGGTCGAGGCGATCGAACGCTCGATCGCCGCCCACGCCGATTGCGCCGACACCCTGCACCTGGTCGCCGCCACCCGCGGCGCCATCAACGGCCTGCTGGACGAGGTGGTCGAGGCCCACCTGCGCGAGCACGTCGCCAGGCCGGGGCTGGACGACGCCGCCCGCGCCCAAGGCGCCCAGGAAGTCATCGAAGCCATCCGGCGCTATTCGAAGTGAGCCCGATCATGCCCCCGGCCAACGACGCCGCCCCCCTCGTCCACGACCACGTGTTCCTTGGCGCGGCGCACGACGACCATGCCCGCCGCACGATGTGGGTCGTGGTCCTGACCGCCCTGATGATGGTCGCCGAGATCGTCGCCGGTTATTGGACCGGCTCGATGGCGCTGTTGGCCGACGGCTTTCACATGGCCACCCACGCCGGGGCGCTGGGCGTGTCGGCCGCGGCCTACGCCTATGCCCGCAAGCATGCCCGCAGCAGCAAGTTCAGCTTCGGCACCGGCAAGGTCGGCGACCTCGCCGGCTTCGCCTCGGCCCTGGTGCTCGGCGTCGTCGCGGTCGGCATCGGGGTGGAGTCGGTCAAGCGGCTCCTAGAGCCGACCACCGTGGCCTTCGGCGAGGCCACCATCGTCGCCGTCGTCGGCCTGGCGGTGAACCTGGTCAGCGCGCTGCTGCTCGGCGCCGGCCATCACCACCACGGCCACGATCACCACGACCATGGCCACCATCACGACCACGGCCATGACCATCACCACGGTCACCACGGCGTCCACCACAGCGGCGACAACAACCTGCGCTCGGCCTACATGCACGTCCTGGCCGACGCCCTGACCTCGATCCTGGCCATCGTCGCCCTGCTGGCCGGACGCATGCTCGGCTGGGTGTGGCTCGATCCGGTCATGGGCCTGGTCGGCGCGGCGGTGATCGCCCGCTGGGCCTGGACCCTGATGCGCGATACCGCCGGCGTGCTGCTCGACGCCACCGACGAGCACGTCGCCGCCGAGGTCCGCGAACTGCTGGAAGGCCCCGGCGACGCGCGCATCTGCGACCTGCATGTCTGGCGCGTCGGTCCTCAGGCGCACGCGGCCATCGTCAGCGTGGCCGGCGGCCTCGACGCCGCCGAGGTCCGCCGCCGCCTAGCCCCGGTCCACGAGCTCGCGCACCTCACCGTCGAGGCGCGCTAACCCCCTACCCCGGCACGGCCACGAACCGCCCGCCCGGCGCGTGTTCGTGGCCGTTCAACCGGTCGACCAGCCCGACCAGTTCGTCCAGGCGCGCGTCGTAGAGCCCGCGCGGGGTGGTGTCGTGCTCGTTGCACAGGAACGCCGCGGCCGCGACAGCCACCCCATGCTGGGCCCCGTTGCCCATCAGCTTCACCGACGAGCCGGCCACATGGGTGACGCTGATGTGCTTGCCCGCCATCAGCAGGTTGTCGATGTTCGCCGAATAGAGGCAGCGGAACGGGATGCCGTAGGGCTGCTGGTCGCGCACGTCCATGATCCAGTCCTTGAGGCGGAAGTCGTACTTCCCCTCGCCCGGGTTCCAGGCGCAGTGGATGCAGAAGAACCCGTCATTGGAGACCGGCATGTCGTTGTAGCGGGTGTGGTTGCGGATATCGTTCTCGGTCAGGACGTGGTCGCCACGGTAGCGTCGGAACTCCCCCTGGGCAGCGACGAACGCCATCCAGTCGAACTCCAGGTTGGCGTACTGCTCCGGATCGGCGTTCTTGACGTTCGAGAAGGTCCCGTAGAGCGCCCGCATCAGGTAGTCGCGGACCAGCTCGCCCGAGGTGTAGGGGTCCAGCCACTGGCCGTATTCCCAATAGTGGGTGGCCGGGAATTGCATCATCCAGGCCTGGCTCGGATCGGCGCTGAACTGGAAGGTCGAATTGTCCGGATTGGCGTTCGGGCCCGCCCCGCCTCGAACTAGCCCAGGCAGCGCCTCAGAAGCGGCCGACGTCTGCGCTGCGCGGATCGACGACCCGGGCCTGGTCGTGCAGATCGCCGGCCCGCGCCCGCGTCCGCCATGGCCGCGCGAACTCCAGCGCGCCGCGCAGGGCCGCCGACCCGCGATCCAGATCGGCCACGATCACCGCCGCCGCGCCGTCCGCGGGCGCCGCGGCGATCCACCGTCCGTCCGGCCCGATCAGGCCGCTGGGCGCAGCGTCGCTGCATTGCGCGGGCACGGAGAAGCCCAGCCAGAAGGCGCCGCAGGCCGCATGCCCCTGCGCCTGCACCGCGAACATCGGATCGCGGGAAAAGGTCGACAGCAGCACCATGTCGACCTCCTGGCGGGCGTACTCGACGAACAGTTCGGGAAACTGGATCTCGATGCACAGCACGCAGCCGAAGCGAAACCCGCCCACCTCGAAGACCAGCGGCTCCGCGCCGGGCGCATACCAGTCGCCGACCTCGGTGTACGACAGCAGCCGCTTGTCGTAGCGGCCCGCCAGTTCTCCCTGGTCGGAGATGACATAGAGGCTGTTGTGCGGCCGGTTCGGCGGCGTCAGCGGATGGTTCGAACCGACGACCGTCCAAAGCCGCAGCTCCGCCGCCAGGACCGCCGTCGCCTCCAGCTCCTCGCGCAGCGCCGCCCAGTCCACCCGCCATCCGGCCAGGGCCTGCTTGCCCGGCCCCGACGGATAGCCCGACATCGCCCCCTCGGTGAACTGGATCAGCCGGGCCCCGGCGTCGGCCGCCTCCCGCATCTGCGCCCGGATCACCGCGCCGTTCTCCCGCGGATCGAACCCCACGGGCGTCTGGGCGATGGCGATGCGGAGACGGCTCCTATCGGACGAAGTTTCCGAACCGACCACGCTCCCTCCCGGCCTCACAACCAGCCGCGCTCTTGAAGGGCGGCCACGTCAGCGCTCCCGACGATCCAACAGACTAACAACAGCACGAAACAGCACCCGGCAATGCCGAGCCAATAGGCTACCGGCTCAGTCGCTCGCTGTGCGCTGCGGACGCCGAACCCGACCCAGATGACGCCATCGCGAAGCTGCCGCCACAGCAGGAGAGCGAGGATCACTGGCGCCGCATGCCACAGCAGGATCCCGAAGAGCTCGCCCACGATCGGCCTCTCACCCCGCCGGCCCCAGCTCTCGCACCCAGATGTTGCGGAAGCTGATCGGTTCGCTGGGGTCGCGGTGGGCCTGCAGCTTGATCGGCGACTTGCCGTGCGCCTTGTACTTGGGCTTGCCGATGAACACCGTCTCGCCGGTCAGCTCGACATTGTCCTGCACCAGCACCCCGTTGTGCAGCAGCGTGACCCGCGCCGGCTTCACCAGGGCTCCGTCCGCGCCGAACACCGGCGCGCGCCAGATCACGTCGTAGGTCTGCCACTCGCCCGGCTTGCGGCTGGCGTTGGCCAGCGGCGGGCGCTGCTTGTAGAGGCTGGCGGCCTGGCCGTTCACATAGGTCGGGTTCTGGTAGGAATCGAGGATCTGCACCTCGTAGCCGGCGTCGCCGCCGCCGGTGGAAGCCAGGAACAGCCCGCTGTTGCCGCGCGCCTGGCCCTCGCCGGTGATGTTGGCCGGAATGCGCCACTCGATGTGCAGCTGATAGTCGCCGAAGCTCTGCTTGGTCTCGATGTTGCCGGCCGCCTTGTTCACGGTCAGCACCCCGCCCTCCACCGTCCATCCGGCCGGCGACTTGTCCTTGGTCGCCACCCACTGGGACAGATCCGTGCCGTCGAACAGCACCAGCGCGTCGGACGGCGCCGCGCTTGGCTGCGCGCCCGGCGCGACCACCGGCGGCTCGGGCGTCCAGACTTCGGTGTCCTTAGGCAACAGTTGCGCTCCGCAGGCGGTCCCCACCGACAGCGCGGCCAGCGCCGTCAGCGCCGCGAACCTTATCGTCATGGCCAGCTTCCTCCCAGCGCCGCCTTTCTTGGACCGCGCCGCCGCGCCTCGTCCAGCGCCGCCTGCGCGATGGGCGCCATGACGCCGTAGCCGGCGCGGTTGGGATGCACGAAGTCCTTGCTGAAGGCCGGGCGCATCGCCCCCTCCGGCGTCGCCATCGCGCCGTGATAGTCGGCGAAGACATAGCCGCGGCTCGCCGCGAAGCCCTTCAGCCAGGCGTTCAGCTCGCCGATCTGCGCCGCCGGCTTCAGCCCCGCCCGCCAAAGGAAGCGGTCGGCCGGCGGGATCGCGCCGAGCACCACGGCGATGCCGCTTGCATCAGAAATCTTCGCCATCGCCCTGATATTGTTCTTGAAATCGTCTGGTCGACTGGGCCCCAGATTGCCCGCCACGTCGTTGGTGCCGGCCAGGATGTGGACCACCTTCGGCTTCAGGGCGACGACGTCGGCATGGAACCGCAGCAGCATCTGGGCGCTGGTCTGGCCGCTGATCCCGCGGTCCACCCGCGCGGCGCTGAAGAAGCCCGGATCGGCGACCATCCAGAGCTCGGTGATCGAGTCGCCGATGAACACCGCCTCGACGCCCCCATTCTTGGCGTTCAAGGCAGCGACATTGGCCGCCCGATAGCGGCAGAGGTCGGCCCAATCGCGCGCCGCCTGCTCGGCCTTGGCCTTTTCGGCCGCCGCGCCCCGCGCCGGGTCCATCAGCTTGGCCAGCAGCGCCGGCGGGAACGGCGCGTCGGCGACCAGAGCCTCCGACATCTCCTTTCCCAGCGGATCGGGCGCGGCCGGCGGCGGGCACGGGTCATCGACCATCCCGACGGGAGCGGCCTGCGCGCCGCCCCCCAGAGCGAGGGCCATCGCCGCGGCCAGCAGCAGCCTCATGCCTTGCCTCCCCCATGCAACGTTTCCATCAGCCTGCGCAGCAGCAGGATCGACTCGCGCACGTCGCCGACGTCAGGCTCCAGCACCTGCGAGATCGACAGCCCGCGCACCGCCCAGACGATCAGCCGCATCTCCGCCGGCGGCGCCAGGTAGTCGGCGTCGAACCACTTGATCAGCCGCCGGCGCGACTCCTTGGAGATCCGCGCCAGCACCGGGGCCAGCTTCTGCGTCATCGCCGGGTCGCTGCGCGAGCCCTGCAGGATTTCCAGCACCGCCACCCCGGCCGGCCGGCTCAGGGTCTCCCAGACGGCCTCGGGGATGGCCAGCACCCGCTCCTTGGGGTCGGCGATGGCGCCGAACCGGGCGTCGTAGAGGTCCATCTCCTCCTCGAACGCCGCCTCCACCACCGCCAGCATCAGGTCCGCGCGGGTCGGGAACTGGTGCAGCATCGCCCCGCGGCTGCCCGAACGCTGGGCCACCAGCGAGGTGGTGGTCGCCGCGTAGCCCTCGGCGTGCAGGCAGTCGATCGCCGTCGCCAGCACCTTGGCCCGCGTCCTGGCGGTGCGCTCGGCTTGGGTCATGCGGCGCGGGCGTTCGCTCATCGGGTCTCGTGATTCTGGAAGGGCTCGGCCGCACTATCCGCGCACCGCCCCCGGCTCTGCAAGGCTTCGCCGTTCACTTACATGCGGTATTGACCGGATGTAAGTTCACGATTTAGGTAAGGGCCGACTCCGGGGCATCGGGTCGGGTTTCCAAGACAGCGCCGCCGCCTGCGCGGCAGCACGTCCCAGTACGACGACGTCATCGCCGTCCCTGCGCGCCTGCGCTCGGCCGACGATGATAACGATTACACAAGAACACCACACGGCGACCGGGTTGGCCGCCACGAAGAAAATACGGGGAGAAAACATGTTCATCTCTGCACGCCGCGCCCTCATGGCGTCGTCCGCGCTCGTCCTGATGGCGGCCTCGCCGGCCGCGGCCCAGTCCAGCGACGACGGCCTGCTGGCCGAACTCGTCGTCACCGCCCAGAAGCGGGCCGAGAACGTCCAGGACATCCCCAAGCCGGTCCAGGTCGTCGGCGCCGGGGAACTGGCCCAGAACAACGTCACCGAGATCGCCGACCTCAAGAAGCTGGTCCCCTCGATCTCCGGCACCGGCCTGTCGATCCGCGGCGTCGCCACCTCAGCCTCCAACATCGGGGCCGAGAACAAGGTCGGCGTCACCCTCGACGACGTGCCCCAGCCCTCGCGCGCCACCCTGGCCAACAACCTCATCGACATCGAACGGGTCGAGGTCCTGCCCGGTCCGCAAGGTACGCTGTCGGGCCGTAACGCCACCGGCGGCCTGATCAACTTGGTCACCCGCTCGCCGTCCGACGTCTGGACCGGCTTCGCCACCGCCATGATCACCGACGACGGCGAGCGCCAGTTCGGCGCCTTCGTCTCCGGCCCGATCAACGACTGGGCGGCCTTCAGCCTCTCGGCCTACTCGCGCCACACCAAGGGCGTGCTGACCAACCTGACCACCGGCGCCGACACCTATTCCGAGGTCAACGGCGTCCGCGGCAAGCTGGAGCTGACCCCGACCGAGGACCTCACCGTCACGATCACCGCCTTCCACCAGCAGCGGAACGCGGTCGAACAGGGCTTGGGCGCGCTGATCCTCGGCTACTCGTCGGTCCCGACGTCGCAGATCTTCACGCCCTACGACTTCAACTTCCCCAAGCGCCCGTATTCCGAGCTGCGCCCCGCCCCGGCCACCTTCGACCTCGACGGCTTCGTCTCGCCGCGCGACTCCAAGAGCCGCACCATGGACGACGGCGGCGTGCTGCGGATCGACTACGACCTGGACGCCGTCACCCTGACCTCGATCACCTCGTTCCTGCGCGAGACCAATCCGGCCACCACCGACCTGACCGCCTCGACCCTGGTCAACATGGCCATGCGCCCGGACTTCGACGGCTTCGCGCACATCTACAACAAGACCAGGTACGTGACCCAGGAGGTGCGCCTGACCTCCAGCGGCGACGGCCCGCTGCAGTACGTAGCCGGCGCCTTCTACTCCAACACCGAGAACACCTACGACTACACCCGCTTCCTGCTGCCGGTGGACTGGCATCGGGTGTTCGGCCAGGAGGCCTTCGCGGTCTTCGGTCACGCCTCGTACGACGTCACCGACAAGCTCACCGTCATGGGCGGCCTGCGCTACGAGAAGGACAAGGTGGACTACACCTGGGTCTTCAACCCGATCCTGGCCACCAGCCGCCGGCTGGAGAACGGCATCACCATCCCGTTCCCGAAGATCAACGACCTGATCGTCTCCAAGGGCGACGACAGCGGCGATTACGTGAACTACGACGCCTCGGTGCAGTATCACCTGACCGACAACATCATGGCCTATGTCACCTACGGCAAGGCCTCCCAGGGGCCGGTCTACGACGCCGAGGACAACACCGCGGCCATGGCCGGCACGCTCAAGACCCTCGAGCCGGAAAAGGTGAAGGCCGTTGAGGCCGGCCTGAAGACCGAGTGGTTCGACCGGCGCATGACCCTGAACGTCAACTACTTCGACAGCCGCTACGAGAACTACCAGCTGCAGACGATCCTCTACGACGCCACCCAGGCCAACACGATCCCGGTGCTCAAGCTGGCCTCGGTCGGCGAGGTCCGCACCCATGGGGTCGAGCTCTCGGCCGCCGCCGTCGTCACCGACGACTTCCGCCTCAACGCGGCGGTCTCCTACACCGACGCCAAGATCGAATCCTTCCCCTACGCGCCCTGCTACACGAACCAGACCGCGGCCCAAGGCTGCGAGACCATCGTGGTGCCCGGCGAAACCGTCGCTCGCCCGGTGCAGCGCGACCTGGCCGGCCGCCAGCTGGCCAGCGCCCCCGAGTGGCGCGGCACGGTCAGCGGCTCGTACACGTTCCGCGAGGTGCTGGGCGACTACGACATCGTGCTGAACGGCACGGTCCGCGCCCAGAGCAAGTCCAACACCGACCTGCTGGGCGACCCGGCCAAGAACCTCGCCGCCACCACCTTCGTCGACGCCGGCGTCAGCTTCACCAACGGGACCTACAAGCTCGACCTGCTGGCCAACAACCTCTTCGAGGAGAGCGCCGAGACCTACGGCACCACGCTGGGGATCTTCCTGCCGCCGGCCGGCACGGTGATCCGCACCCGCACCGGCATCAGCCGCGACAACACCCGCTACTTCGGGGTCCGCTTCACGGCTAACTACTAGCTTCCATCGTCCCTGAACGCGGCGCGGCGGGCCTTCTCCCGACGCGCCGCCCTTGGTCCGGCCATGCCCCCGGACCGCCTGGCGGCGTCGCTCCCCTGCGCCGCCGCCAGGACTCTTTTTCCCACGGAGGCCGCCCCATGCCGATCCGCCCCGCCGCCCTCGCCGCCGCCTGTGCGTTCGCCCTGCTGGGGGCCGGGCCGGCCGCCGCCGTCTCTCTCACCCCGCTGCCGCAGTCGGTGACCGAGCACGAGGGCGTCCTGCCGGTCGCCGGCCGCTTCGTCGTCACCTGGACCGGCTGCCGCGAGCCGATGCTGGATCGCGCCGCCGAACGCTTCCAGCGCGACCTCGCTCGCCTCACCGGCGTCGAGACCTTCGCCGCCGGCGGCCCCGCCCTTGAGATCACCTGCGCCGCCGCCGATCCCGGCGCCCTCACGCTCGAGGCGCGCGAAGCCTATCGCCTGCAGGTCTCGCCGCGGGGCGTGGCGCTGCAGGCCGACGGGCCGGTCGGCGTGCTGCGCGGCCTGGCCACCCTTCGCCAACTGCTCGAGACCGGCCCCGACGGCTCTGCCTCCCTGCCCCTTGTCGCCATCGACGACGCCCCGCGCTTTCCCTGGCGCGGGGTGATGATCGACACCGCCCGCCACTTCATGAGCGTCGAGACGATCAAGCGCCAGATCGACGCCATGGAGCAGGTCAAGCTCAACGTCCTGCACCTGCACCTCAGCGACAACGAGGCCTTCCGCGTCGAGAGCCGCCGCTACCCGCGCCTGCACGAGGTCGCCGGCCACGGCCAGTTCTATACGCAAGGCCAAATCCGCGAGCTGGTCGCCTACGCCGCCGACCGTGGCGTGCGCGTGGCGCCGGAGTTCGACGTCCCCGGCCACGCGCGGGCCATGACGCTCGCCTACCCGCAGCTCGCCTCCAACCCGGCCGGCGCCCCCGCCGCCGGCCTCCAGGTGCTGAACCCGGCTTCGGACGAGACCTACCGCTTCGTCGAGCGGCTGTTCGACGAGATGGCCGGCCTGTTCCCCGACGCCTATTTCCACATCGGCGGCGACGAGGTGCCCGACGACGCCTGGGCCGGCGATCCCCAGGTGGAGGCGCTGATGAAGGCCGAGGGCCTCAAGACCAAGGCCGAGGTCGAGGCGCACTTCCACCGTCGCATCCACCAGGCCCTGACCCGCCGCGGCAAGATCGTCGTCGGCTGGGAGGAGGTCATCGACACCGGAACCCTGCCGCGCGACGTCGTCGTCCACGCCTGGCGCACCTCCAACGCTACTGCGCGGGCGACCGCGCTCGGCCACAAGACCATCGTCTCGGCCGGCTACTATCTCGACCTGCTGAACACCGCGGCCTTCTCCTACCGCCTCGACCCGCTCGACACCTCCGCCGCCGGCATGCCGCCCAAGGACGCCGAGGCCGCCCGCAAGCTGCACCCGCTGGTCGCCCGCTTCGTCACCGACGGCGTCATCGTCCAGCCGATGGCCCCGCTGAGCCCCGAGCAGGAAGCCCTGGTGCTCGGCGGCGAGGCCCCTGTCTGGGCCGAACTGATTACCGACGAGATCCTCGACTCGCGGCTCTGGCCGCGCGCCGCGGCCCTGGCCGAACGCTTCTGGTCCCCGCGCGAGGTACGCGACGAGGGCGACATGTACGCCCGCCTCGCCGTCCAGCAGGACCGCCTGCGCCGCCTGGGCCTGCAGGACCTGGCGACCCGCGCCCGCATGGCCTCGCGCCTGGCGCCGGGCGCCTCCGAACCGCTGCTGGTCCTGCTGGACCTCGTCGGCCCGGCTCGCAATATGGCCCACGACCAGCGCGTCCCGGCCTTGCTGCGCGGCGAGAAGTTCGTCCAGAATTTCAATGGCCTGGCCGACGCCGCTCCCGTCGACAGCCTGGTCGCCCGCGCCTTCGTGGCCCGCGCCGAACACGTCGCCGCCGGAGACGCCGAGGGCCGCGCCGCGCTCCGCGGCGACTTCGAGGTCTGGGCCGCCAACCACCGCCGCGTCGCCGCGCTCGCCGCCGATCACCCGGCCGTGCGGGACGCCCTCCCCGTCTCCGCCGACATCGCCGAGATGGCCGCCGTCGGCTTGGCCGCCCTCGACGCCCTGGAGGTCGGCAAGCCGCTCGCCCCCGACCTCGCCGCCCGCGCCAAGACCGTGCTCGACCGCGCCGACGCCTTCGAGGCCGCCTCCGCCCGCCCGATCTTCTCGTTTTTCGGCCAGCGCCCGCCGGCCGACCTGATCATCATGGTCACCCCCGGCGTGCGCGCCCTGGTGCAGGCGGCCGGCGGCTAGACCCTTTCCGCTTCAGGTGGAATCACCTGCCCCGGACGAAAAGGGTCTATCTTCAAAAGCTTAGAGCGTGACGGCCGCTTCAACCGGCTTCCACTTGAAGCTGTCACGCTCTAGGATTTCAGTCGCCTGCGGCCCGGTTCGAAAAGCGCAGGCGGATGAGCGCGTAGCTGACCGCCAGCGCCAGGACGAGGGCCGCAGACCCCACCAGGGTCGTCCAGGCGGTATGCTCCAGGTCGATCAGCATGACGTGCCGGACCGCGGCGATCATCGCCACGACCACGATGATCTCCACCTGGGTCTTGAAGCCCGTGAAGAAGCTCGTCAGGCTTTTCAGCAGCTCCAGGCCGAGCATCAGCAGCAGCACCCCGGCGAACACCTGCTCAACCGCCGCCTGCACCTCGCTCAGCGTGTCGAGGGCGCCGAGCGACCCGCCCACGCGTTCGATGAACAGGGCGTAGAGGATCCAGGTCGCCACCAGGATCGCAGCGATCACCAGCAGCTCCGCCGCCAGGATGACCAGCGCCTGGCTCAAGTGCACGACTCGGTCGCTGGCCGCCCACAGTCCCTTGAGTTTGCGGCTGTCGTCGTCCGAGCTGACGCCCATGTCCGGTCCCCTTGGCCAAGCCGCGGCGCGCGAACCGCACCTGCCTGCCGCCCAAGACAACCACTCCGCCCCTAGCCCCGGCATCAGGCCCAACCCTGAGGTCGAACCACGACATTGCGCAGCTCGCCGCCGGACCTCGCCCCGGCCTACGACGGCAAGCGGGACTTAAGCTCCGCCGCGATCCGGTCGGCGCTCTCCGCCGCTCCGAGCCCGCTTATTTCCAGGTCGAGGACCCAGTCGTGGTTGATCGGGAACGGGTCGAGGCCGGCCAGCGCCCCGGCCTGCCCGGCGTCCGTGGTCTTGTACCTGCCGCGCCGCTCCTCATTGGAGATCCGCTCCCGCAGCTGCGCTTCGCCGCACGCCAGCCGGACGACCAACAGGCTGGCGCCCCGGCGCTCGGCGGCCCCGAGGATCCGGCCGGCGATGATCCAGTCCAGAGGGTGTCCGCCGGCGTCCGACACCGCGTGGGTGAACACATAGTTGCGCCCGGCCGGCCCGAACCGCGCGACCGTCTCCAGCACCGCGGCCAGCACGTCGTCGGTCCGGTCCCACACTCCGGCGGGCAGCACGCGCCCGTCCGGCTCGACCACCTCGAGGATCGGATTGCTCCAGAAGTGGTTGTCCAGCAGCTTGGCCGAGAGCTGCTCGGCGACCAGCTTGCCGACCGTGTACTTGCCGACGCCGGGCGGCCCGACGAGATAGACCATCACATTCTGCATGACGCCCCCGGCGCTCACCCTTGGGCGGGAACCTTAGGTCGACTTCGGCGACGGGGTCGAGCGCGGCCGTCCGATGTCCCGGCCGACTATGCGGGGCTCGCTTCCATCAGATAGTGCGACTGGATCTTCGCATTGCGGCCTTCCTTCAGGACAGCCGGCGTGACTTCGTCCGCCGGGACGAAGATCAGCTGAAACGGTTGGGTCTCACCCCGAGGGGTCAGGAAGTAGAGCGCGTAAGGACCAGGCGGGAGCGCGACCTCAAATCCCGACAGAATGCTCCCGATCTCGACTGTCCCAGTCGCCGCCGCCACGAAAGGCGTCCTGATCGCGCTCTCGGCTGCGTCGAGTTGCGGCGGGCCGTCGGCCACAGCGACCTTCACCACCGCCAAGGCGCAATCGTCATCCACGGCGAACGAGACACTGCCAGGTCGCCACGAAAACCCCTGCGCGACATGATCGTCCGCCCACGCGTTGTACGGGGCGTCGAACGATGGATCGAACACGCATAGCTGGCCGTACGAGATCGGGATTTTCAGTTCCATCGCCGTACCTCTCCGCAATGGGCAGCCAGCGTTCATCTGGGCGCGGATGACGCTTGTTCCGCGAAGATCAGCTGAGCCAGATCGAGCGGCTGATACTCGAAGCCCATCATCGACATCGCGGCGGTGATCTGGCCCCGGTGATGCGTCGCGTGATTGAAGACATGGAGCAGCGCCGCCGGCATCGGCAATGTGCGCGCCTGCCCGGTGGTCATCGTGAAGCGCAGATCCTCGGCCAGCGCAGCCTCGCTCAGGCTCTCGACATGTTCGCGCCACCTGGCCGTCGCCGCGACCAGTCGGGACGCCAACTTGGCCCGATCGCCTTCGATCTCGGCGTCCAGCGCGAGGCTTCCCGTCGCAGCCCCGGCGAACCTAGGATACCAGATCTCGCTGTCGGTGAGCAGCAGGTGGTTCAACGTGCCGTGCACCGACCGGAAGAACAGCCCGCAGGGTCGGCGATAGGCGTCCTCGGGCATGGGTTCGATGGACGCCAGCAAACGCTTGGTCGCCCATCCGTGATAGCGGGCCATCAGAGCAAGCTGATCTTTCGCTGAGACGGTCATGATCCCCCGCTGACGCCGTCGAGCTCCGACAACGACGTCCAATCTAGAAGGGGCGGGTCAATCTGCAACGGATCGGCGCGCGACCAGCCGATCCCGACCTTGCCTGAAGCGCAGCTAGGAGCGCGTCCCTCGACGTCCGCAATGGGTGGGCAGCGTAGGTTCACTCGATGCGCGAGAGTTTGCGCCGTGCTGGGTAGGACCGGCTGAAATGCGCCTTGTCGCCCTCGTCTTGAGGCCTCTTGCGAAACCTGCATAGCGCACCAATCTGAAACGCGCGGTACCGGGCCCCTCTGACGATCAAAGGCGATCGTGATGTCGGACCGCACAGGTGCGCCCTGGGGTCCGTTGCTACTCCCGCTTGCCTGACGGCTTCCGGGCGCGCCTCCAAACAGGAGGAGCACATGAACACCATCCAAATCTGGCGCCTGCGCGACCGCTATTGTCGGCTTCTACGCCTGATCCGCAGCATCCGGCAGGGGCCTTCGCATCGAGCCGACGCAGGCGCTTTGCGGCAGGACCGCGATGAGCGTCGACGCGCGATGGGCCGCGCCAAACTGGCGCTGGCGCCCATTCCCGTACGCACGCGTCACTAGCCTTGCCGGGCGGCGCCGAATGCGCCGCCCGCGCCCTCGGGAGCTCATATCATGGACCTGCTTACGGCGGCCGTCCTCGGTCAGCCCTTGTGGATGTGGCTGGCGTTCGCCGGCCTTGTCATCGCTCTGCTCGCCCTAGACTTGGGGGTTCTACACCGCGACCAGCACGAAATCGGGGTGCGAGAGAGCCTGTTCCTATCGGCCGGCTATCTCAGTCTCGGTTTGGCCTTCGGAGGCTGGGTCTGGCATCAGCTGGGCCGTGAGTCCGGCATTGAGTACATCACTGGCTTTCTGATCGAGAAGAGCCTGGCGCTAGACAACATATTCGTCATCGCGACCATCTTCGCGGCGTTCGCCGTGCCGCGAGCCTATCAGCACCGGGTGCTGTTCTGGGGCGTCCTGGGCGTAATCGTTCTGCGCGGCGTGATGATCGGGTTCGGCGCGGCCCTGGTCGCCCGCTTTGAGTGGGTGCTGTTCATCTTCGCGGCCTTCCTGGTTGTGATGGGCGCAAGGATGTTCTTTGCCGACAAGGCGCCAGAGGATCCTCATGACAACCCGGTCTACCGCTGGCTGGTGCGCCACATCCGAGTCACACCCGAACTTCACGGCTCGCGCTTTTTCGTAAAACAGCCTGGCCGAACGGGAAAACTAGTCTGGTTCGCCACGCCACTCTTCATGGCGCTGATCATGGTCGAACTGGCCGACGTCGTGTTCGCGGTCGACTCGGTGCCTGCGATCTTCTCAATCACCACCGATCCCTACATCGTCTACACCTCAAACATTTTCGCCATCCTTGGGCTGCGCGCCCTTTATTTCGCCTTGGCGGCGGTGGTGGCGCGCTTCGCCTACCTGAAGCATGCGCTGGCGGCGCTATTGGTGTTCATCGGCGGCAAGGTGTTCTTCGCCGAGATGATGGGCTGGGAGAAGTTTCCCGCGCCGGTCTCGCTGGCCATTACTGCGGTATTGCTTTTCGCGGGCATCGGCTGGTCCCTGTGGAAGACGCGTGAACAAGGTCGCGGCCTCTGACCCACCGTCGCCGGCGCCGTGCGCCCGGCGCCCGGCGCCCGGCGACGACGGGTCTTGAGATGGCGCCTTCCGGGATGTCCGCTGAGGGTTGGGAGCTGCCATCCGCCCTCCCCGATCAGGCTTGTCCCGGCCACCTATACGCTCCGCGCTTCAGAGTAGGCCGCGGTCGCCGAGCGCAACTAAGTCTATGGATGACCGGGACAAGCCCGGCCATGACGATCCTGGGCCTACTTCGCCACGCTCACCGGCGGCGGGGCGCTGAACGGCTTGACGTTCAGGTGCTCGTAGATCTCGGCCGGGTAATAGGCGACGCCGCCGCGCATGGTCATGCGGATGTTGCGGATGTTGCGGATGTCGGCGGTCGGGTCGCCCTCGACCAGGAAGAAATCGGCCAGCTTGCCGCGCTCGATCGAGCCCAACTGGTGGTCGCGGCCGAAGTACTTTTCTGAGTCCAGCGTCGCCAGCCGCAGCGCCTTGCCCGGCGAGATGCCGGCCTTCACATAGACCTCCAGCTCGCGCAGCAGCGAGAACCCGGTGCCGTCGTCGGTGCCCGGCAGCAGCTGGATGCCGCGATCGTCGAGCAGCTTCAGCGTCTCCAGCACCTTGGCGAACCCGGCCTGGTACTCGGCGTCCTGCGCCGGGCCCGAGATGGTCACGAAGTTGCGCTTGCGATAGCGCTGATAGCCGACCGGCACGTGGTCGATATAGGGCGCGTCGCCCTCCTGCACCTGGCCCGAGCGCGACAGCATCAGCCGCTCGAGGATCATCGCCGTGGTGTCCAGCGCCACGCCCTTGTCCTTCATCAGGGCCAGCGTCGCCTGCACGCGCGGGGCATTGAGGTCGAGGTCCTTGGCCCGCGCCATGCCGGTCAGGCGCAGCGGCGTGCGGGTATCCTCCTTGGGATCGAGGATCCAGCCCAGCATCAGCTGGTTGATGTGGGCGATGTCGTTGTAGCCGTCCTTGATCACCCGGTCGGGGCTCGAGAACGCCGGCACGTGGCCGGTCACGCCCATGCCCAGGCGGTGGGCCTCGGCGGCGATCGGCGCCACCCAGTCGGGGTTCATCGAGTTGTAGATCTTGATCTGCCAGTAGCCGTGGTCGGCGTACCAGCGCACGTCCTTCAGCGCCCCTTCCAGGCTGTCGGCGATGAAGCCGTGGCGGGCGGAGTATGGGCTGCGGCCCTCAAGGAAGCCGTTGCGGACGATGCGCGGCCCGGCCAGCTTGCCGGTCTCCAGCCCGTCGATCCAGCCCAGCAGTTCCTCGTTGTAGTTGCCCTGGTCGCGCACCGCCGTGACCCCGGCCGCCAGATTGAACAGGTTCGACTGCAAGGTGGTGTGCGAGTGCATGTCGTGCAGGCCCGGCACCAGCGTGCCGCCCTGCCCGTCGATCACGGTCTCGCCCTTCGGGACCGGACGGCTGGCGTCCTCCGGCTCGACGCTGGTGATCTGGTCCTTGAACACGGTGACGGTCGACAGGCCGCCGACCGTCATGGTCTTGGGATCGAACACCTTCACGTTCCGGATCCGCACCGGGGTCTCGAAGCGGTGGGCCAGCTTGGCCTGCGCCTCGACCGCCGCCTGCAGGTCGACCTCGCGGCTGACCTTCTGCAGCTGCGGGATGTTCGCTTCGGCGCCCTCGCGGATCAGCCCACCGTCCAGCGTCCCGAACAGCTCGCCCTTCTTGTCGATCAGCACATAGCTCGGCGACAGGTCGATGCCCGACAGCTCATAGACTGTGACCGGAACCGCGGCCTTGCCCTCGCCCAGGGTCAGCTTGCGGACCTCCTTCAGGCGCATCTCACCCGACGGCGCCAGCGGCAGGGTCCGGGTCGGCGACTTCAGCAGCGCCTTCACATAGACGCCCAGCATCCACGGGCTGGCGTCGTTGGCGGCATAGAGGATCGGCTTCGCCGCCGCGACCTGGCCCTTGTCGGCTTGGCTGGTCCACTGCGCCTGGCCCGCGCTCCAGGCGAAACGCTCCTGCACCGGACTGCCGAACAGCGACGAGCCGTCGATCGACCAGCTCACCGGCACGCCCGAGGCGTCCAGTTCGATCGCCTCCTTGGCCTTGGGCCCGCGGCCGTTGTTGTTGACCGCATAGTCGACGGCGACCTTGCGGCCCTGCACGTCGGCGGTCAGGTGGCCGACCTTCTCGCCATTGGCGATGACCACGAAGTTCTGCACCTCCGCAGCGGCGGGACCGGCCAGGCCCGCAGCCAGGCAAAGGGCGAGAAACGAAACGCGAGTGGGGAACATCGGGCTAGTCCTTGAAAATCGTCCTTCTCCCCTTGCGGGAGAAGGTGGCAGGCGAAGCCTGACGGATGAGGGGTCTTGGGCGCTGGCCGCAAACATCAGCCTGCGTCGCCATCACGGCCGCACGAACCGACGCACGGCCGCGCTCAGCGCGGCGTGGTTGCCGGGGTCGGTGAACACCGAATGGCCGCCGTCGAAATAGGCCGCGGTCAGCCGCTCGCCCGGCACGCCGGCCTGGTCCAGCGCATAGCGTGCGCCATAGGGCGGCGTGGTGACGTCGTAGTAGCCGGCCGCCCAGAACAGCCGCATCTTCGGGCTGGCCTGCATGGCCTTGCCGAGCAGGCCGTTGACGTCGCCCATGCCCTGGTGGTCCCAGGCCGCGTTCACGTCGAGGTTCAGCGAGTTGTAGGTCTCAGACGTGCGGAACTTCAGGGTGTCCTTGAAGTAGGACTCCAGCGCATTCATCCCCTTGGCGACCGGCAGCACCCCGGTGGGCTTGGCGCCCGGCGGCCGCGGCTCGGCGAAGCCCATGCCCGGATCGTCATAGGGCGGCCGCTTGGCCGGGGCGTCCAGCCGCGCGGTCGCCCGCCCGTCCAGCTGGCCGGTGCGCAGCCCCTGGTCCTTCAGCAGGTTGAACATGAAGTCCTCGCGGCTCAGCCGCAGGTCCTTGGCGAGGATGAACTCGGTCGGCAGCCCGATCATCGCCGACATCTTCTCCGCCACCGCCCGCTTCTCGGCCTCGGGCAGGCTCGCGCCCTTGATCAGGGCGGTGACGTACTGCGTGCGGGCGAACTCGACCGCCTCGTCGTGCACCTGCTGCACGCTGCGCCCGGCGACCTTGCGGTGATACCAGGCGGTCGTCGCAAAGGTCGGCAGGGTGGTCACGAATGGCATCTCGCGGCCCGGCGGATAGCCGACCAGCGCGAACAGCAGCACCCCGTCGAGCTTCAGGTCCGCCCCAATGTCGGCGACCAGCGCCGCGCGGGTGGTCCCATAGCTCTGGCCGAGCATGTAGCGTGGCGAGGCTTCGCGGCCGTTGGCCTTCAGCCACTGGGCCATCACGCTCTTGACCGAGGCCGCGTCGCCGTCGCGGCTCCAGAAGGTCTTGCCGTCGACGCCGGGGAACGGGCGGCTGTAGCCGGTACCGATCGGGTCGATGAACACCAGGTCGACCGCGTCGAGGATGCTGTCGGGGTTGTCGACCATCCGCTGGTTCGGACCGTCCTCGGTGCGCTTCTTCGGGCCGAACGCCCCGAAGTGCAGCGGCGTGGTCGAGGCGCCCGGCCCGCCGTTGAACAGGAACAGCACCGGCCGCGCGGCGTCCTTCGCATCTGTCCGAACATAGGCGGTGGTGACCAGCGATCCGGTCGGGGCGCCGGCGCCGTCGGTCAGGAAGGTCTCGGCGACGATGGCCTTGTAGGCGACCTTCTGGCCGTTGAAGGTCCCGACGTGCTGGGTCGTGGCGACCACCGGCGCACGGGCCACGGCGCTCGGCGCGGCCAGAACGACCTCCGCCCCCATGGGCGCCAGGGTCAGGCAGGCCCCCATCAACAGCGCTCGCAGGCTCGCACGCATATTCGTTCCCCCGATGATGCGGACATACGATAGTCCGCCCGCGCAGAATTTCTTTTCGAACTTCCCGCCCCGGACCCTAGGCCGCACATAGGCTAGTCAGGTTCCTGCAAGGCCGCCGAATAGCTTATGCCGCGTGCCGATAGCCGCCGGTTGGGCGTTGCGGTCTTGGATAGCTTGAGCCTGCGAGCCAGACATGACCGCATGGGCCATGCACGGTCTCAACGCGTCCTTGCATAAAGCCGCCGCGCCAACCTGGTCCATCGGCCAACATCGGCAAGATAATGCGATCTCCGCTGCTTAACCTGACGATAGAAACCCGACCGGAGACCATCCAGCGTGCGACTGAAGCCTGCCGCCCTCGCCTTCGCCCTCCTCTGCACGGCCGCCCCGCAGGCCTACGCCCAGTCCGTTCCGGCCCCGGCCGAGGCGCCCGCCCAGAGCTTCGTGACCCGCCACGTCGGGACCTTCAACGGCCAGAAGGTGAAGTACGTCGCCAGCGTCGCCGAGACCGTGCTGCGCAACGCTGACGGCGAGCCGACGATCCGCTTCGTGACCACCTCCTATGTTCGCGAAGGCTTGAAGGACAAGGCTTCGCGGCCGGTGATCTTCCTGTTCAACGGCGGCCCCAGCTCGGCCTCGACCTGGCTGCACATGGGCGCCTTCGGCCCGCGCCGCATCGCCCCGCCGCAGGACGTGAACGCCGAGGTTCCCAAGCCCTACAAGGTCGTCGACAACGCCTATTCCCTGCTCGACGTCGCCGACCTGGTGTTCGTCGACCCGGCCGAAACCGGCTTCACCCGCGTGCAGCCCGCCGCCAGGCGCGCCGACTTCTACGAGGTCGACGGCGACGCCAAGTCGGTCTCCGGCTTCGTCGAGGCCTGGCTCAAGGCCAACGGCCGCGAGGCTTCGCCGAAGTACGTCCTGGGCGAAAGCTACGGCACGATCCGCGCGGCGGTGATGGCCGGCCAGCTGGCCAAGACCACCCCGCTCGACGGGGTGATCCTGATGGGCCAGGCGGTGAACATGGTCGAGACCAGCCAGCGCCCGGGCAACATGCTCGCCTACGCGACCAACATCACCGCCCTGGCCGCGGTCGCCGCCTATCACGGCCGCGCCGAGACCGGCGGCAAGAGCATCCCGGCCTTCGTCGACGAGGCCTATGCCTTTGGAATGAATGAATATCTCGCCGCGCTCGTGAAGGGCCAGGAGCTGCCGGCCGCCGAACGCGAGGCCATCGCCCGCAAGCTCCAGGCCTTCACCGGCATCGGCGCCGACTACTATCTGGCCCACGACCTGATCATCTCCAAGGTCGATTTCGTCAGCGAGCTGCTCAAGGACAAGGGCTTGGTGCTCGGGATGTACGACGCCCGCTACGCCGGCCCGGCCCCCGCCCCCGGCGCGCGCCCCGTCGATCCGTTCGGCAAGGTCTCCGACATGGTCAAACCGAGCTTCGACGCCTACATGGCCGGCGAGCTCAAGGTGACCTGGCCGATGGCCGACTACCGCTCCTTCGCGCCCGAGACCCTCAGCTGGGGCTGGTCGCCGACCAGCGGCATCGGCGGCCCGTTCAACGACTTTGACTATCAAGCCAATTTCGGCCTGGCCCTGAAGGCCAAGCCGAGCTTCCGGCTGATGATCGGCGCCGGTTATTACGACACCACGACCACCATCGGCCCGGCCCGCTACCTCAAGTCCCACGGCGCCCTGCCGGCCGACCGGGTCGTGCTGCACGACTACGAAGGCGGCCACATGGCCTATACCAACGAGGACGCCCTCAAGGCGTTCAGCAACGACGTGCGGGCGTTCGTGACAGGGCGCTAGACCAATCCCGGCCATCCCGGCGAAGGCCGGGATGGCCGCACCTCTTCAGGCGTTACCGCCCGCAGGCCTTGTCCGGCACGCCCGGCACGCGCTTCCACTGATAGATCTCGACCTCTTCAGCCCGCGGCAAGTAGCTGATCGGGAACGTCTTTCCGTCCCGCGTCACCTGCAGGGTCAGCTGCTTTTCCGGATCGCCCTGCAGGGCGTCCAGCGCCTGGCCGTAGGTCACCACGTCGCCGTCGCGCAGCCCGGCCTTGGCCGCCTCGGAGTTCGGCTGCAGGTCGCGGATGGTCTTGACGTCGCCGACCAGCGACTTGGGCTCGAAGCCCAGCTCGAACCGCCGGACCTTGCCGGTCGTGCGCGTGAAGCATGGCCCGAAACCGTCCGCCTCCGGCAGCATCAGCCCGCCCGCCAGCATGGCCGCGTGGGTCTTGGCCCCCGCCGCGTCGAGCTCCTTGTCCAGCAGCGCCAGCCAGTCGGCCTCGCCGGTGGTCTGGCCGCGGCGCTCGCGCTCGACCATCTCGATCACCAGGTCGTCGACCGAGCGCTGGCCGCCCGAGGCTTTGCGGATCTGGCCGTCCAGCACCGCGAAGTACATCGCGCCCCGGTCATAGGGCAGCACGCGTACGCGGGTGTCCTCCCAGAAGCGCGGGGCGATCTGGTCGTTGGGCGTGTCGTTGAGCGGATTGGAATAGTAGCGCCGCGCCGTCTCGTTGATGTCCGCCAGATAGTCGTCCGGCGTGATCAGGCCGGCGCGCAGCGGCAGAAGTGCTTGATAAAACACGGCATTCCCCTCGCCGAACCACTGGCCCGGCCCGTCCACCGCGGTCCAGGTGTGGATCATCTCGTGCGCCAGGGTGCCCTTCAGCGCCTCGCCCGAGCCGGTCTTGCCGTAGGTGGTCAGGAACGAGTTGGTCAGCGCCGCCCCGCCCCCGGCGTTGATCGGGTTGTAGCGCAGGAACACCCGATACGGCGGCTCGCTGGGATCGCGGAAGAAGCCGATCATCCAGCTGTGCAGCTGCTGGGTCCAGTCCATCACCGGCCCGGGATCGAACGGCGGCGTCCCCAGCCAGACCGCCGAGAAGCCGCCCTTGGCGTGCTGCGGATAGCGGTGCATCGGCCCAGCCATGAACACCGTCGACATCAGCCGTCCGGCCGGCCCGACGCCCAGCGAGACATCGCCGTCGCCATAGCTCGAGGTCGCCGCCGAACCCGGCAGCCTCGAAAGATCCCAGCGCAGGCTGATGTCGTAAGGCGTCGCGCCCTCCGGGATCAGGATGAAGGTGTTGCCCACCCCCGACAGTCCGCCGCCCTCGGTGCGCAGCTGGTAGGGTGGCCCCGCGCCGCGCTTGGGCGGGGTGTTGTCGATCGGCGCGCGGTAGCTGACCGTCAGGTCGCCCTTCACCGCCCGCCCCGGGATCCAGTGGCGCGCATAGGCGATGGCCACCGGATCGTCCTTGAAGCTCAGCGGAACCTCGCCCGCGGCGTCCGTGGCGCGCAGGTCTTGCAGGGTCGTGGCGACGGTGGCGGTATTGGCGATCACCACCGGCAGGGTCAGCAGCGGCTGGCCGGCGGCGGCGTCCACGCCCGACAGCTTCAGGGTGACGTCCAGGTGCCCCTGCTCGGCGTCGGCGGCCAGCGGACCGGGCGCCAGCAGCACCTCCATCCGTTCGTGCGCTTGGGCCATCGTGGCGAGGCTCGCCGAAGCGAGCAGCGTGGCGGCGAAAAAGCCCTGACGCATCAAGCGGTCTCCGAAGCCTTGTAGAGAGCCCAGGCGCTGGCCAGATCCTGCACCACATGGCCGAGGGACTTGTAGATCGTCACCTGGAAGGCGTTCTGGCGGCCCTCCAGCTGGCCGGCGAACACCTGGCCGATCTCGCCGACCACGTGCCGCTCGTCGATCAGGCCGGCCTCCTTGGCCTTCAGGTACTCCGCCCCCTGGGCCAGCACCCCCTCGCGGCTGTCGGCGATGAAGCGGGCCCGGACCACCAGTTCGTCGTCGATCTCGACCGGCCCGGCGTAGCTCGACCCGACGACGTTGACGTGCGTTCCCGGCCCGATCCACGCGCCCTTCAGGATCGGCTCCTTGGCGGCGCTGACGGTGCAGACGATGTCAGCGTCGGCGACCGCGTCCTCGGCCTGCGCGAAGGCGGTCACCGGCACGCCCAGCTCGGTGCTCATCGCCGCGGCGAAGGCCTCCGCGCGGTCGGACGAACGCCCCCAGACCGCGATCTTCTCCAGCGGCCGCACCTGGGAGATGGCGCGCGCGTGGGTGGCGGCCTGCTCGCCATAGCCCAGCAGCGCCAGGCGGCTGGCCTCAGGCCGGGCTAGGACGTCGGTCGCCGCGGCGCTGGCCGCGGCGGTACGGATGGCGGTCACCTCGCCGGCATGGACCACGCAGGCCGGCGCGCCGGTGGCCGGATCGAACAGCACGATCAGCCCCTGATGCGACTGGCGGCCCTTGGCGAAGTTCTCGGGATAGACGCTGATCACCTTGGCCCCGAACGGCGCGTCCTCGCCCATCGCCCCGGGCATCAGGCCGAACATCCGACCTTCAGCCAACGGGATGATCGAGCGCAGCAGCTGGCGCGTCTGGCCGGTCGAAAAGGCGATCATCGCCTCCCGCACGATCGGGATGGCGATGTCATAGGTCAGCCGCTCGGCGACCTCCTGGCGATCGATGACCCGCATCAGGCGACCGCCCGCTGGCGGCCCGACACCGCATAGTAGGTGACGCCGATCGCCGCCCAGACCGCCAGCGCCGCATAGGGCGTCCAGTCGGCCGAGAAGCCCAGCACCGCCACCACCAGCGAGGCCGCGCAGCCGGCATAGGCCCAGCCGACGGTCGCGCCCTTGGACAGCTTGAAGCGCGCGCCCTCGTAGATCTCCGGATGCTTGCGCACGACCACGGTCGCGGCGATGCAGGTGGCGGCGTACTTCAGCAGCGTCGGGATGTTCACCGCCAGGAACAGGCTGGTCAGGTTCATCGGCGCCAGCAGCCCCAGGCAGGTGGCGCCGAGAATGGTCGCCAGCGCCATGTGCGGCGTGCCGTACTTGGGATGCACCTTGGCCAGGGCCGCCGGCAGCATGCCCTCGCGGGCCATGGCGAACAGGCTGCGCGAGAAGCCGAGGTAGAGCGAGTTGATCGACTTGGCGATGGCGATCACCGCGGCGCAGACGATCAGCGGCTTGGCGACCGGACCCATGAACGGCTGGGCGGCGTCGAGCAGCGGGGTCTCGCTCTTGGCCAGCGCCTCGGGGCCGATGACGCCGATCGCGACCGCCCCGACCATCAGGTAGAGCGCGACCGCCGTCAGGATCGACAGGCCGATGCCGAGCGGAATGGTCTTCTGGCTGTCCTTGACCTCGTCGCCGATCTCGGTCGCCGCCTCGATCCCGAAGAACAGGCCGATCAACAGCGGGATCGCCGCCAGCATCCCGGCCGTGCCGTTGGGCAGGAACGGCTCGAACTGAGCGGCCTGCACGTGCGGCGCGCCCCAGGCCGAGAAGACGATGAACAGCACCACCAGCGCGCCCATCAGGATCACCTGCAGCCGCGCAGCCAGGCCGACGCCGAAGTAGTTGGCGAAGAAGAAGATCACGAACGCCGCCAGCATGGTCGGCTTGGTCGGTAGCGGGATGACCATCGACAGGTAGCGGACCATGACCAGGGCCAGGATCAGCATCGCCCCGACATTGGAGACGATGCGCATCCAGGCGATCAGATAGCCGACGAACGGATGCACGAAGCGCCGCGACCACTCGAACGAGGCGCCCGAGGTCGGCAGGGCCGAGCCCATGAACGCATAGGTCATGGCGATCACGAACATCGGCACGGCGGCGACCACGACCGCCAGCAGCATGCCAGGCCCGGCCAGCGCGGTGGCCGGCGCGATGACCGAGAAGATGGCCACGCCGACGGCGGTGCCGAGGCCAAGGGCGACCACGGCCCACAGGTCGACGCCCTTGTGCATGCGGGCGGTCTGATCGGTCATAGGGTCTTTCCGGTAGCGTCTCGATAGAGCCAGGCCGCCGCCGCCAGATCCTGGGCGGCGTGGCCGAGCGACTTGTAGAGGGTGATCTCGCCCGCCGCCGTGCGGCCCGGCCGCGCACCGGCCAGCACCTGGCCGATCTCAGCGGCGATGTGGTCGTCGCCGACCAGTCCGGCGGCCTTGGCGCGCAGGAACTCCCCGCCGTGCGCCAGCACATGCTCGCGATGGTCGACGATGAAGCGGCCGCCCGCCACCAGGTCGCAGGCGATCTCGGCCTGGGCCGGTCCGCTGGAGCCGACCGCGTTGACGTGGGTCCCCGGCGCGACCTGACCCAGCGAAAGGATCGGATCGGCCGCGGCGGTGAGCGTGCAGACGATGTCGGCGCCGGCGAGCGCAGCCTCCATCGAGGCGGCCAGTGTCTCGACCCCGGTGTCGGCGGCGACGCGGGCGGCCAGCGCGCCGGCCTGGTCGGCCGAGCGGGCCCAGACGCGGATCTGGCGCAGGGCGCGGACCTTGGCGATGGCCTGGGCGTGGGCAAGCGCCTGCTTGCCGGCGCCCAGCAGCGCCAGGACCGACGCGTCGGGCCGGGCCAGGGCGTCGGTGGCTACGGCGCTGGCCGCGGCGGTGCGAATGGCGGTGACCTCGCCGGCGTCGACCAAGCAGACGGGCGCGCCGCTCTGCGGATCGAACAGCAGCACCACGCCCTCATGGGCCTTTGCGCCGTCGGGACGCTTGAAGACGCTGACCAGCTTGGCGCCGAACACGCCGGTCTCGGACATGGCGGCCGGCATCAGGGCGAAGGTCTTGCCCTCGCCCCATGGCAGGAAGCTGCGCAGCTGCTGGCGCACGCGGCCGTCCGAGAGCGCGATCATCGCCTCGCGGACCACCGGGATCGCCGCCTCGTAGGTCAGCCGGGCGCGGACGGCTTCGGCGTCGAGCACGATCAGGTCGCCGAGTTCATCCTTCGCCAAGCTCATGCCCCTGCCCTCGAAATGCGTGACGGCGCCGGACCGTGGGTCAGACCGGCGCCGCCTGCCGCGCGCGGATGAGACTGTTCCGCGCGACGGTTTGGCGTGGCCCTAGAACCGCGCGTTCAGGCCGACATAGTACTGACGGCCGAGGATGTCGCCGTAGGTGCGGGTCGGATACGACGGCTCCTCGTCGGTCAGGTTGATGACGCCGGCACGGACCGTGTACTTGTCGAAGGCGTACTGGGCCGAGATGCTGTGCCGGATGTTCGCCTTGATGTCCGGCGTCGGCGTGTTTTCGATCGTGTCGAACCGGTTGACCTTGGTTTCCGGCAGATAGAACAGCGAGTAGGTCGCCCGGATCGGGCCGCGCGACCAGCGGGCGTCGAAACGGCCGACCCAATCGGGCTGCGCCGTGGTGCCGTCCGTACGCGTCGTGTCGAAGCCGGTGACCGAGGTCTCGAGCTTGGCCGTATGAGTGGCCTCGACCGCCAGTTCCAGTTCGCCGTAGTCCGCGTCGTTGAAGAAGCGCCCCGGCGAGAAGCGGTAGTTGATGTTGTAGACCTCACCCCGATAGGTCACCTGACCGGCGTTGTAGGTCGTCGATTGAGCGGTCACGACATGACCCAGCTCGTTGCGAGTGAAGCGGCTGCAGACGTCGGCGGGCATTTCCGTCGAGTCGAAGCAGGTCTCCAGGAAGTTCACCGGCAAGAAGGCCGAGAGGCCGTCCGTCAGGTCCACTTCAACCCGGTCGACGACGATCGTCAGGCCTGGCGCGAACGACGGCTGGAACACGAAGCCGTAGGTCGTGGTGTCCGAGATCTCGTTGCGCAGGTCGAGGTTGCCGCCCGTGGTGATCTGCGCGTTGGAGAAGTTCTCCGACGGGTCCTGGAAGCCGGCCAGTGGCCCGTAGCTCGGATTGGCGGCGAACAGGGCCCGGCAGTTGGCCATACGCACGGCCGGGTTGGGACCCGAGTTGATGCGGTCGGCGTCGCAGGGATCGCGGGAGATCGAACCAAGCTCGGTCCGCGACGGGGCGAACATCTGGTCGAGGGTCGGCGCCCGGAAGTTGCGGCTACGCGAGGCGCGCAGGGTCAGACCGTCGAAGACGCCCCACTGAAGGCCCGCGCTCCAGACGTTCTCCTTGCCCGCCAGCGAATTGTCGACCCGCCGATAAGCGCCGTTCAGATCCAGCGACTGGACCAGCGGCAGCGTGAAGTCGCCGCCGAGGATCGGCACCAGAACTTCGGCGGACAGTTCGTTGGTGTTGTAGCTGGCCGCCGTCGCCTCGGTCGGAACGCCGGTGCCAGTCAGGCCGAGTTGGTTGGCCATGAACGGCGCGAACTTCGCCTTTTCATAGCGATACTCATACGCCGCGCTGAACTTGACCATGCCGGCCGGCAGCTTCACGAGATCGCCGCCGATGGTGGCCAGGAAGTCGTCCTGGAAGTTCAGGTAGTGTTGGCCGACCCGCTCGTTGACGTAGAGGCGCGCCACCTGGCTGACATTGTTGGCGCCGAATGGGTTGATCGGGGCGCAGTTCGGATCGTCATTAGCGGCCGAAGCGTCGGCGTTGATCGCGCAGACGATGTTGCCGGCGCTGTTGCGCACTGCATTGATCGCATTGGCGAACTTGGCGTTGTTGACGCCCCAGCTCTCGAAGCGGCCGTCGGTCTCGCCGTGGCTGTACGAGGCGCTCCAGTAGAAGTTGCGATCGGCGAAGTCGAAGTCGCCATCCAGCGACACGAGCGCTCGCACGGTCTCGGTGGTGTTCACTCCCTCGCGGGTGTGCAGCAGGTCGTTCCACCACTTCGAGAGATAGAGCGGCGGACCGCCCGGACCCAGCAGCGCACGCGCCTGGTCGGACAGGTAGGGGTTGGCGCGGCTGATGGCGATCGCACCAGCGCCGCTGGCGGCTGAGTTCAGGATCGTATTGCTGATCTGCACCGCGTAGGGGTCGCGGCCTTCGACCTTGGCATAGAGCAGCTCGCCCGACAGCTTGATGCGGTCGGTGATGTCGTAGTGGCCGATGACGTTGCCGGTGATGCGCTCGACGCCCGTGTAGAGCGCGGCGAGGTCGCGATAGCTGAAGCCCTCGCCGCCCGAGGCGAACGGCACGCCCGAAATCGTTCCCGGATTGTAGGCGACCAGATTGCCGTTGGCGTCGAACTGCTGCGGCGTTCCATTGACGCGATAGAGGAAGTTCGGCACGGGGGCCGGCGCCGGCGAGAATAGGACGCCGTTGGGATTGAACTCCCAGAAGCGGGCGTCGAAGATTTCCTTCAGCGACGAGATTCCGTCGTTCGGACCGGTGTCGGCCGGGTTGTTGACGGTGATGCGCGCCAGATTGCTGCGCGGACGATCCTTGTCGTAGAGCGGCTCGGTCTTCGAGTACTCGAGGTTCACCGCGACGTTGGCGCGATCGTCGAGGAAGTTGCGCCCGGCTGTCGCGCGCAGGCTGGTCTGCGGATAGTCGTCGCGCGAGGAGATGCCGTACTGGGCGTCGAGCTCCAGTCCTTCAAAGCTGTCCTTCAGGACGTAGTTGATCACGCCAGCGATGGCGTCCGACCCGTAAACGGCGGCGCCGCCCGCCTGCACGACATCGACGCGTTGGATCAGGCCGGTCGGGATGATGTTCGTGTCGACGACGCGGTCGCCAAGACCCGGAAGCGCGGTGTTGCTCTGCCCGGCCGACGACGTCACGAAGCGGCGGCCGTTGACCAGGGTCAGGGTCCGGCCCGGACCGAGACCGAAGAGATTGGGATACTGCTGGCCGGTGCCGGCCGCATCGCCCGAACCGTCCGGCGAGGCGAACGACGGCGAAACGGAGGTGAGCTGATTCAGCATCTGGCCCGGCTGAACGAAGCCGCGGTCGGTCATGGCCTGCTGATCGATGACCAGCACCGGCGCCGGCGTGTCAGTCTCGACACGACGGATGCGTGAACCGGTGACGATGATCTCCTCGATCGCCACCTCGTCCTGCGCGAAGGCCGGCTGGACCGACATCGCCGCGGCGATCGCCAGACCGCCCATCATGCTGGTGGCGAGCATGCGCCCGCGAACCGACTGAACCATCTTATATCCCCCTGTTGTCACGGAGCCCCTCCGGCTCCGACGCGACCCGCCGCTCCCCGTTCGGGGCGGGTCGCAAACTCCGCTTTTGCGTTGTGGCGCTTGTCGAAAAGCTAGGCGCTGGAACGCGGTTTTTCTTTTCGTTCTTCAAACCGACGCCAAAGCGTCGCAGATTGTTTATGCGCTCGCCGCCCCCGGCCCGCATGGCCGATGCGAGTTCGAAACGCAGCGCGCACAAGGTCATCGCGAGTATCGCCGCAAGGCGTCGGCGAAGCGGCCCAGACCGCGGTCCAGCGGTTCGGCGTCTCCGCCGAAGCCGATCCGTACATGGCCGGGCAATCCGTAGAACTCGCCGGGCGCGACCATCACGTGGTGCTCGCGCCAGAGCCACTCGGCGAAGGCGTGGGTGTCGGCGACGCCCACGACGCGCGGGAAATACATGCAGCCATGGGCCGGCAACTCCCCGGCCAGCAGCCCTTCGGCGATCATGCTCTGCGCATGGCGCTCGAGCACCGGGCGCGAGCGGGCCAGCAGGCCGCGCCAGTGGTCGTCGAACGGCGCCATGTCCTCCAGCACCCGCGCGGCGACGGCGTGGGAAAGCTTGGAGACGCCCATGTCGCCCTGCTCGCTGGCCGCCAGGATCCTGGCGATCTTGTCGGGCGCGGCGATCGCCCAGCCGCACTTCAGCGCGAACAGGCCCTGGACCTTGGTCAGGCTGCCGACGCTGATGATCTCCGGCGAGTAGGTGGCGGCCGCGGCGTGCGGGCCGGCGAAGTCGCCATAGACCTCGTCGATGACGATGCGCACGCCGCTCTTGCCGGCCAGGGCCGCCAGCGCCAGCAGCGTCCCCTGCCCCAGCGACGCGCCGGACGGGTTGTGCAGGTCGGTGAGCAGCACCAGGCGCGTCTGCGGCCGGATCAGGCCTTCCAATTCGGCGGCGTCGACCGCGAAGTCGGGCGCGCGGCGCGGCAGATAGCTGATCGTCGCCCCCGCCGCCGCGGCCAGGCCCGGCAGCAGATCGAAGCACGGGGTCTCGACGATCACGTGGTCGCCGGGCTCGATGAAGGCCCGGATCGCCATCGCCATCGCGCTGGTGGCGCCGGTGGTGCAGAGCACATTGGCCGGCTGCACGCCGTAGCGCCGCGCCACGGCGGCGGCGACGAAGCGGTTGCCGTTGGCGAACACGCTCTCGTAGCGGTCGGTGATTTCGCCGCCGAACGCGCCGCGCACCACCTGGGCCAGCAGCTCGGTCGGTTCCTTGATGGTGGAGTCGAACAGCACCGCCGCGTCCGGGGTCGCCGCGATGTTGCGCATCGCCGCCCGCACCCAGTTGGAATAGTCCTCGGGCGACGGCGTATGCGACCCCGCAGGCTTGGGCGACTTACTCGGCATATTTGACTTCGTCGCCCCCAAGGCGCCGCCCCCGCCCGTGCGGAGACAGTTGCTGATCGTGAAGTGAGCCTATTCCACCACTCGGGATTATCTTGCCTTACTCGGCCTTGACAGCGCCGATCTCCGCATCCGCTATGCGCGCATACTGAACCAAGGACATAAGATATGCCCGCCGAGCTCGACGCCATCGACATGAAGATCCTGGAGCTGATGCAGCGCGACGCCTCGCTCTCGACAGCCGAGCTCGCCGAGCGCGTGGGCCTGTCGCAGTCGCCCTGCTGGCGGCGCATCCAGCGGATGCGCGAGGAGGGCTACATCAAGGCGCAGGTGGTGATCGTCGACCGCGAGAAGCTGGGCTTCAAGATGCAGATCTTCGCCCAGGTGAAGATGACGACGCTGAGCGACGAAGACCGCGCGAAGTTCCACAAGGCTATCAACGATATCCCCGAAATCCTTGAATGCTATACGGTTTTCGGGGAAATGGACGCCATGCTCAAGATCCTGGCGCCGGACGTGATCTGGTATCAGGACTTCATCTTCTCGACCCTACTGAAGCTGCCCGGCGTCATCGACGTCCGTTCGATCGTCACCCTGACCGAGTCCAAGAGCACCACCGCCATTCCGATGCGGGCGCGCAAATTCCGCTGATCGCGATGCAGGCGCATGACTAATGCAAGGCCTGTGGCTGCCGCCGCATAATCCTCGCCGCCGCCGCGACCTTCGCCGTGGAGAACGACAAGAAAATCCACCGGCCGGCGCCTAGCGTTTCAAGCACGGCCGGAGCTGGCCGCAAGAGTGCGAGATCACCATGAAGCTGACGCGCCGCGCCCTCGTCGCCGCCGCCGCCGCCGGCGGCGCCATGGCCCAGTCGGCCGCGGCGGCCCGGTCTCTTATAGACATCTCCT
>NZ_JAPMTQ010000033.1:0-50217 GCF_026411515.1 Phenylobacterium sp. 58.2.17
GATTGGTGGTTCTGCGTGGTATCGGCGGCGGGGGTGTGGTCGGGGGTCGGGTTGTTGTGTTTTTTTGGTGGGAACACGGGGGGGCGTACGACCCGCCGCGCCCGCCGCGGCGCCGGCCGCGAAATGAGCCTAGGACATAGTAAGATGGCACAAGCCGCAGCTCACGATCACCACGAAGCCGAGCACAAGCCAGGCTTCATCGCGCGTTGGTTCTTCTCGACCAACCACAAGGACATCGGGACCCTCTACCTGCTGTTCGCCATCATGGCGGGCCTGGTCGGCGGCGCCCTCTCCGGCCTGATCCGCTGGGAGCTCGCCGAACCGGGCATCCAGATCTTCAAGGAAGGCTCCTCGATCCAGCTGTTCGGGCTGGTTGAGCAGTCGAAGCATGGCTACAACGCCGTGGTCACCGCGCACGCCCTGATCATGATCTTCTTCATGGTCATGCCGGCCATGATCGGCGGCTTCGGCAACTGGTTCGTGCCGCTGATGATCGGCGCGCCGGACATGGCCTTCCCGCGGATGAACAATATTTCGTTCTGGCTGCTGGTGGCCGCCTGGATCCTGCTGCTGGTGTCGATGTTCGTCGACGGCGGCCCGGGCAAGGGCTTCGGCGGCGGCTGGACGGCTTATCCGCCGCTCTCGACCACAGGGCACGCAGGTCCGTCGATGGACGCCGCTATCCTGGCGCTCCACCTCGCCGGCGCTTCGTCGATCCTCGGCGCCATCAACTTCATCACCACGATCTTCAACATGCGCGCGCCGGGCATGACCCTGCACCGCATGCCGCTGTTCGTGTGGTCGGTTCTGGTCACCGTCTTCCTGCTGCTGCTCTCGCTGCCCGTCCTGGCCGGCGCGATCACCATGCTGCTGACCGACCGTAACTTTAACACCCACTTCTTCGATGCGGCCGGCGGCGGCGACCCCGTCATGTACCAGCACCTGTTCTGGTTCTTCGGTCACCCGGAAGTGTACATCCTGATCCTGCCGGGCTTCGGCATCGTCAGCCACATCGTGTCGACCTTCTCGCGCAAGCCGGTGTTCGGCTATCTGGCCATGGCCTACGCCATGGTGGCCATCGGCTTCATCGGCTTCGTCGTGTGGGCCCACCACATGTACACCGTGGGCATGAGCATCAACCTGCGCGCCTACTTCGTGGCCGCCACGATGGTCATCGCGGTTCCCACCGGCGTGAAGATCTTCTCCTGGATCGCCACGATGTGGGGCGGTTCCATCGACTTCAAGACGCCGATGCTCTGGGCGATGGGCTTCATCTTCCTGTTCACCGTGGGCGGCGTCACCGGCGTGGTCCTGGCGAACGCCGGCATCGACTACACGCTGCACGACACCTACTACGTGGTCGCGCACTTCCACTACGTGCTGTCGCTGGGCGCCGTCTTCGCGATCTTCGCGGGCTTCTACTACTGGTTCGAGAAGATCTTCGGCGTGAAGTACCGCGAGTGGCTGGGCCAGCTGCACTTCTGGATCATGTTCGTCGGCGTGAACCTGATCTTCTTCCCGCAGCACTTCCTTGGCCTGCAAGGCATGCCGCGCCGCTACATCGACTATCCGGACGCGTTCACCCTCTGGAACCATGTGTCGTCGGTCGGCTACCTGGTGACCCTGGCTGCGGTCGGCGTCTTCCTGGTCGTCCTGCTCGACGCGATGATCTTCCGCCGCAAGGCCGAAGCCAATCCGTGGGGTGAAGGCGCGACGACGCTGGAGTGGACCCTGTCCTCGCCGCCGCCGTTCCACCAGTTCAACGAACTGCCGGTGGTCAAGCCGGACCTCCACTAGGTCCGGCTCCCAAAGACCTCTGTGGGGCGCGGGCTGGGACATTCCAGCGCGCGCCCTTCGGTCGTTTTGAGAGTATTGTGATGGCCATGTCGCCAGCCCTTCCACGCTCCAGCGCGCCCCCGCGGTGGCAGGACTACGTCCAGCTGCTGAAGCCGCGGGTCATGTCGCTGGTCATCTTCACCGCCATTACCGGGCTGGTCTGCGCCAACGCGCCGGTCAATCCGGTGCTGGCCGCGGTGGCGATCTTCTGCATCGCCGTCGGGGCCGGAGCGTCGGCCGCCTTCAACATGTGGTACGACGCCGACATCGACGCCAAGATGCGCCGCACGCGCGCGCGTCCGGTGCCGTCCGGCAAGGTGCAGGGCGCCGACGCCCTGGCCATGGGCGTGGTGCTGTCGCTGTTCTCTGTGATGCTGCTGGGCATGACCACCAACTGGCTGGCCGCCGGCCTGCTGGCCTTCACCATCTTCTTCTACGCCGTCGTCTATACGATGTGGCTGAAGCGCTCGACGCCGCAGAACATCGTCATCGGCGGCCTGGCTGGCGCGCTGCCGCCGGTGATCGGCTGGGCGGCGGCGACGGGAACTGCGCCGCTGAACGCCTGGCTGCTGTGCGCGATCATCTTCATGTGGACGCCGCCGCACTTCTGGGCGCTGTCGCTCTACACCAGCGAGGACTATCAGAAGGCCGGGGTGCCGATGATGCCGGTCACCGCGGGCGCGGCCTCGACCCGCAAGCAGATCCTGATCTACAGCCTGCTGTTCATCCCGCTGTGCATCGTGCCGGCCTTCACCGGTCTCGGCGGCATGACCTATTTGGCGGTCGCAGGCCTGGGCGGGCTGGTGTTCCTGGTTCTCGCCTGGCGCGTGTTCCGCAGCCGGGCGGGCGAGACCGGCGGCCAGCGCAACGATGACGGCCTCTACGACGTGAAGGCCAGCTCCAAGGATGCGCGCAACCTGTTCGCGTTCTCGATCCTCTACCTGACCCTTCTGTTCGCGACCCTGCTGGCCGAGCACCTGCTCGACCTGCCCGCCGTCGGAGTTTTCCAGTGAGCGAGCCCACCCCCGATCCGACCGTCGAAGCCCGCGCCCGGCGTGGCCGCAATATCGCATTGGCGTTGGGCCTGGTGCTGTTCGTCGTCCTGGTCTTCGTGGTGACCGTCGTGCGTCTGGGAGGCAGTGTTGCCCACCGGCCCTTCTAAGCCCGAACGCACGCCGCTGCAGAAGCGCAACCGCAAGGTCGCCCTGATCGCGGCCGGCGGCTTCGTGGCCATGGTCGGGGCGGCGTTCGCCTCGGTGCCGCTCTACAAGGCGTTCTGCCAGGTCACCGGCTTCGACGGCACCGTGCGCAAGGCCGACGCGGCGCCCGACAAGGCGCTCGATCGCAAGTTGACGATTCGCTTCGACGCCAACATCCGCGAGTTGCCGTGGACCTTCACGGCCGAGCAGGTCACCCAGGAAGTGAAGATCGGCCAGACCGGCCTGGCCTTCTTCAAGGTGACCAACAACAGCGACCAGCCGCAGACGGGCCGCGCGATCTACAACGTCGTGCCCGAATCGGCCGGCGCCTATTTCCAGAAGCTCGAGTGCTTCTGCTTCTCGGATCAGACGATTCCGGCGAAGACGACCATCGAATTCCCGGTCGTCTACTTCGTCGATCCGAAGTTTGCGGACGACTTCGAGACCAAGGGCAAGGGCGAAGTGACCTTGTCGTACACCTTCTTCCCGTCGGTGGAGGCCGCGCGCGCCGAGAAACGCGCCGACGCCACCGCGGCAAAGCACTCTTCCGCCCTTGGCGTTCCGGCCAAGGCGGGGCTATAGCACACGCGAATTGTCATTCGCCGGTCCGAGAGAGGGGCAGGCGTCTGTGAGATCTGAGAGGGGTTAGGACCGAAATGGCCCACGGCGAAGTTAAGCACGACTACCACCTGCTGCCGCCCAGCCCGTGGCCGCTGGTGGGCTCCGCCTCCGCGACCATCATGGCGCTCGGCCTGGTGATGTGGATGAAGGGCCTGTTCGGCGTCGAGAAGTCGCCGTGGCTGTTCCTGGCCGGCCTGGCCGGCGTCCTCTACACCATGTTCGGCTGGTGGTCGGACGTGATCAAGGAATCCAAGGCTGGCGACCACACGCCGGTCGTTTCGATCGGCCTGCGCTACGGCATGATCATGTTCATCGCTTCCGAAGTGATGTTCTTCGTCGCCTGGTTCTGGATCTTCTTCGAAATGGCCCTGTTCCACGGCCACCGGACCCTGTCCTCGATCGAGGAAGTCCGCGCCGCCTGGGCCACCTGGCCGCCGGCCGGCATCGAGACGGTTCCGGCCTGGAACCTGCCGCTCCTGAACACCCTGATCCTGCTGCTGTCGGGCACCACCGTGACCTGGGCGCACCACGCGCTGCAGCAAGGCGACCGCAAGGGCACGAAGATCGGTCTGGCGCTGACCATCGCGCTCGGCGCGATCTTCACCATGGTGCAGGTCTACGAGTACCACCACATCCTCGAGCACAAGTACTTCTTCGGCGGCGAGGGCGCGGAGAATTCGGGCCTCTACGGGTCGGCCTTCTTCATGGCCACCGGCTTCCACGGCTTCCACGTCCTCATCGGGACGATCTTCCTGGCCGTTTGCCTGATCCGCCTGCTGCGTGGCGGCATGACCCCGCAGAAGCACTTCGGCTTCGAAGCCGCCGCCTGGTACTGGCACTTCGTTGACGTCGTCTGGCTCTTCCTGTTCGCCTTCATCTACGTGGTGTTCGGCGGGGCGGGCCACTAGGGCCCGCCGATATGGACAGTCCCAATCCGCTGCTGGCGGGCCTCCGCGGCCGCTGCCCGAACTGTGGAGAGGGACGCCTGTTCCAAGGCTTCCTGACCGTAGCCCCCGCCTGCGAGCGGTGCGGCTACGATCTGGCCAAGGCGGACTCTGGAGATGGTCCCGCGGTCTTCGTGATCCTGATCGCGGGCTTCCTCTGCGCCTTCGCCCTGCTCTTCACCGAGCTGGCGTTCTCGCCCCCGATCTGGGTGCACATCGTCGTCTTTCTGCCCCTGACGCTGTTCGTCTGCCTCGGCCTGCTGAGGCCGCTGAAAGGCGTGCTGCTGGCCGCTCAGTTCGCCAACAAGGCTTCGGAAGCGCGCCATGACTGATCGCGCCGGGCGCTTTCCGGTCGGCTTGACGATCGCCGTCGCCATCTCCCTCGCCATACTGATCGGCCTCGGCAGCTGGCAGCTGCAGCGGCTGCACTGGAAAGAAGCCCTGCTGGCCCGCGTGGCGGCCCTGCAGGCGGCTCCCGCGACGAGCGGCGAAGCGGCGCTTGAACGGATGGCCGCCGGCGCCGACCTCGACTTCGCGCGGATCCGGCTGACGTGTCCGGGTCTGGCCAGCGCCCCCTATCTCGAGCTGTATTCGGTCCGCGAGGGTAAGGCCGGTTCGCGGCTGATCTCGGCCTGCCGCGTGGTCGGCGGCAGCTATCGGAGCATCCTGGTCGACCGCGGCTTCGTGCGCGACGACGTCTCCGCCCGGCCGCGGGTCAATGTCTCGGACCTGGCGCCCGTCGAGGTGGTCGGCGTGCTGCGAGTTCCCGAGGTCGGAAACCGGTTCAGTCCCGCCAACGACGTCGCCGCCAATCGTTGGTACGTCCGCGACGTGCCCGCCATGGCCCAGGCCCTGAAGGTCGATGCGCCCGCGCCGCTGTTCCTTATGGCCGAGACCTCGTCCAACCCCGATTGGCAGGCGCTGGACCCGGCCCCGCTGCCGGCCGAGATCTCCAACCGACACCTCGAATACGCCCTGACCTGGTTCGGCCTTGCCGCCGCCCTGGTCGGCGTCTATGCCGCCATGCTCTGGCGAACACGGAAGTCTTGATGCGGTACGTCTCTACGCGGGGGCAGTCGCCCTCGGTCGGCTTTGTCGATGCGGTCCTGGCGGGCCTGGCCCCGGACGGCGGGCTGTATGTCCCGCAGGAGTGGCCGAGCTTTACGCGGGACGAGATCGCCGCCTTCGCCGGCCGGCCCTACGCCGAGGTCGCCACCGCGGTGCTCGCCAAGTTCGTCGGCGACGAGATCGACGGCGAGACCCTCGCCGAGATGTGCGCCGAAGCCTATGCCAGCTTCACCCACGCCGCGGTCGTGCCGGTGCGCCAGATCGGCCCCGGCGGTTTCATCGCCGAACTGTTCCACGGTCCTAGCCTGGCCTTCAAAGACGTCGCCATGCAGTTGCTGGCCCGCCTGTCCGACCACGTGCTGGGCCAGCAGAAGCGCACCCAGACCATCCTCTGCGCCACGTCCGGCGACACCGGCGGGGCGGCGGTCGAGGCCTTCCGCGGCCGCGCCAACACCAAGATCGTCGTGATGTTCCCGGACGGCCGGATCTCCGAGGTCCAGCGCCGCTTCATGACCACGGCCGAGGAGGACAACGTCCGCTGCGTGGCCGTCGCCGGCGACTTCGACGACTGCCAGGCGATCCTCAAGACCTCGTTGTCCGACGCCTCGCTCAAGCAGTCGGTCGGCCTGTCGGCGGTCAACTCGATCAACTTCGCCCGCATCGTCGCCCAGAGCGTCTACTACTTCACCGCCGCCGTGGCGCTGGGCGCGCCGCATCGGCCGGTCTCGTTCGCTGTGCCGTCGGGCAACTTCGGCGACGGGTTCGCCGGCTATGTCGCCAAGCGCATGGGCCTGACCATCGACCGCATCATCGTGGCGACCAACTCCAACGACATCCTGGCGCGGGCCTTCGAAGACGGCCGTTACGTCCGCGGCGTCACCGCTCCGACCCAGTCGCCGGCCATGGACATCCAGTCGGCCTCGAACTTCGAGCGCCTGTACTTTGAATGCGTGCGCCGCGACGGCGTCGAGACCGCCCGCGCCTTCGCCGCCTTCGCCGAGACCGGCGGCGTCGACATCCCGCCTCAAGCACTGGCCGCCATGCGCGAGACCTTCACCGGCGTTGCGGTGGGCGAGGGCGACACCACCCGCACGATCGTCGCCACCCTGCGTGACGCCGGCGAACTGATCGATCCTCACACCGCCGTCGGCGTGTGCGGCATGCAGCGGGCCCGCGGAGTGACCACGGCCCCGATCGTGGTGCTCTCCACCGCCCATCCCGCCAAGTTCCCCGAGACGGTCGAGGCCGCCACCGGCGAGACCCCGGTGATGCCGCGAACCGCCGCGCATCTGGCCGGCAAGGCCGAGCGCTTCGACCGCCTGCCGGCTGACGCCGAGACAATCAAGGCCTATGTCAGGGCCTTTGCGGAAGGCTGAGGCTCTGCCCAACATCCATACCCTGAAGAACGGGGTCCGGGTCGTTTGCGACCCGATCGACGGTCTTGAGACCCTGGCGCTGTCGGTCGTCGCCGGCCGCGGCGCGCGATCCGAGGACGAGGCCCGCTCGGGCTGGTCGCATCTGCTCGAACACATGGTGTTCAAGGGCGCGGGCGATCGGTCGGCCCGCGATATCGTCGAGGTGATCGAGGCCGAGGGCGGCCAGATCAACGCTGCTACCGGCTATGAGCGCACCAGCTTCCAGATCCGCGCGCTCAAGGGCGGGTTGGATCTTGGCAGCGCCGTGGTCGCCGATCTCGTACTGCGTCCGACCATGGACGCCGGCGACCTCGCCCGCGAGATCCAGGTCGTCGGCCAGGAGATCGCCGAAGCGGCCGACACCCCCGATGACCACGTGTTCGAGATGGCCCAGGACGCGGCCTTTCACGGCCAGCCGCTGGGCCGGCCGATCCTCGGCACAGACGAGTCCATCGGCCGCGCCGACCCGGGCGCCTTGTCGGCTTGGCGCAGCGCGCTCTACGCCCCCGACGCCCTGGTGATCTGCGCTTCCGGCGCGGTGGACGAGGACGAGCTGCTGGCCCTGGCCGAACGCGACTTCGGCGGCGCGGCCGGGCAGGGCGCCAGCGAGCCGGCGGCGGCCGCCTTCGTCGGCGGCGTGCGCACCACGCCTAAGGCGCTGGAGCAGGCCAACCTGGTCTTCCTGCTGCCGGCGGTGGGCGTGCGCGAAGAGGCCTATTTCGCGCTGCGGCTCTACGCCGAGATCCTCGGCGGGGGCATGGCCTCGCGCCTGTTCCAGGAGGCCCGTGAGAAGCGCGGCCTGGCCTATGCGGTTGACGCCTATTCCGAGACCTATGCCGACACTGGCGTGCTCGGGGTGTTCGCCGGCTGCGCGGCCAAGGACGCGGTCGAACTGGCCAAGGTCGCGGCCGAGGAGATCAAGGGCATGGCCGCGGGCGTACAGGCCGCGGAACTCGCCCGCGCCAAGGCCCAGCTCAAGGCTTCGATGTTCATGGCGCGCGAGCAGCCGCTGTCGCGGGCCGAACAGGCCGCCGCCCAGGTGCTGCTGTTCGACCGCACCCTGCCGCCGGCCGAACTCGCCGCGCAGATCGACGCCGTCGAGGCAGCCGACATCGCCCGTCTGGGCGCGCAGATGCTGGCCCCCGGCGCGGCGGCCGCCAGCATCCTTGGCCCCAAGGGCGCGATGAAGGCCGGTGAGGCCTTCCATCGGGCGCTGTTCGGCTGATCTCAGACGGCTTGACGGATTCCGCGCATCCCGCGAGGTTCCGCCCATGGCCTTGTTGGACTGGATCGCGCCGGAAAGCGGACTTCGCATCGAGGGCGACGGCGTGCGCCTGCGTCCGCCCCGCGCCGCAGACTTCGCCGAGTGGCGCGAACTGCGCATGCAGTCCAAGGAATTCCTGCAGCCGTGGGAGCCGACCTGGCCGGCCGACGATCTGACCCGTGCGGCCTTCCGCCGCAGGCTCACCGCCTATGCGCGTGATCGCGAGGCGGGAACGGCCTATCCGTTCTTTGTCTTCCGTACGCGGGACGACGCCCTGACCGGCGGGATCACGCTATCGAACGTCAGGCGCGGCGTCGCCCAGATGGGCTCGATCGGCTACTGGTGCGGCCAACCCTTTGCCCGGCAAGGCCAAACCCTGGGGGCGGCGCGAGCCCTGACCGTCTTCGCCTTCCGCACGCTCGCCCTGCACCGGCTGGAGGCAGCCTGCCTGCCCAGCAACGAGCCGTCGCGCCGACTTCTCAACCGTGCCGGGTTTCGGGAAGAAGGTCTCGCCCAGGCTTATCTGAAAATTAACGGCGTCTGGCGCGATCATGTGTTGTTCGGCCTTGTGTCTCCCTTGCGGGCGCACGAGGGCCCGGACGAAGGAGTGTCTGTTTAGCGCTCGGCTGTCGTGGGCCGATCCGCTCTGCGGCGCGTTGGCCGGAATGTCTTGAGACGATGCCGAACGATCGTTGGAGCTGGGACGCAACCGCGACCTTGGAGGCGCTAGGCGCCGCCGATGTGGCCCTGTGGCTCTGGGAACCCGAAAAGGACCGCCTGCATCTGACCGGCGCTTCGCGCGCGCTGGGGCTGGGTCCGCTTGCGCCGGAATGTTCCTCGGCGGCCATGCGCGCCCTGGCCCTGCCGCCGGATCGGGCGCTGGCCGAGGACGTCCTGCGCGTCCAGGAACCGGGCACCGAAATTTCAGTTCGACTGCGCATGCGCGGCGGCGGCGTCTGCATCTGGCGCGGCGTGTGGCTGGAGGAAGGCCTGCGCGCCGCCGGGGTGGTTGCGCCGGAAGCCAAGTTCGCCGCCTCCGATCAGGACGGCCTGACCGGTCTGCTCGACCGCAAGAGTTTCGTCGCCCGCGCCCGCGAGCGCCTGGCCCATGCCGGCCAGCATGAGCTGGTGGTGGCCGACCTCGACCGCCTGCGCCGCCTGAACGAGGCGCTGGGCCACGAACGCGCCGACCTTGTGCTGGCCGCGCTTGGGTCGCGCCTGGCCGCCGCCTTCCCGCCGCACGCGCTGCTGGCGCGGGTCGGCGAGGACGAATTCGCGGTGCTGACCACGGTCAGCGACCAGCCGGCCGCCGAGACCTTGCGTCAGGCGCTGGAACAGCCTCTGCGGGTCGCTGGCTTCGACATCCACCCGACCCTGTCGATCGGCGCCGTCGAGGCCGTCGGGGGTGAAGATGCGCCGGAGGCCGCCGAACTGCTGCGCCGGGCCGAACTGGCGGTGGAAGCCGCCAAGAGCGGCGGGCGCAGCGGCGCGGCCGCCTATGGCCGCAGCCTGGAGAGCGACGGGCTATCCCGGCTGGCGTTGGAAAGCGACCTGCGCGGGGCGCTCGGCCGCAACGAGATCGTACCGTTCTACCAGCCCATCGTTCGGCTCTCGACCGGGGCGCTTTCGGGCTTCGAGGCGCTGGTCCGCTGGCGCCACCCGCGCCGCGGCCTGCTGACCCCCGATCAGTTCCTGCCGCTCTGCGAAGAGATGGGACTGATGAGCGAGCTCGGCGCGCTGATGATGCGCCAGGCCGCCGCCCAGCTCGCCCGCTGGCGGCAAGACCACCGCGCGGCCGGCGAACTGACCGTGGCGGTGAACCTTTCGACCGGCGAAATCGACCGCCCGGACCTGGTGTCCGACGTGCTGGAGATCCGGCGCGAGACGGGCCTGCCGCCCGGCGCGCTGAAGCTGGAAGTCACTGAAGGCGACGTCATGCGCGACCCGGACCGCGCGGCGATCATCCTGTACAAGCTGCGCGAGGCGGGCGCGGCCCTGGCGCTCGACGATTTCGGCACGGGCTTCTCGTCGCTCAGCTACCTGACCCGGCTGCCGTTCGACACCCTGAAGATCGACCGCTACTTCGTGCGCACCATGGCCACCAACGAGGGCTCGGCGAAGATCGTCTCGTCCGTGGTCAAGCTGGGCCAGGACCTGTCGCTGGAGGTGGTCGCCGAGGGTGTCGAGAACGCCCAGATGGCCCGCCAGCTGCTCTCGCTGGGCTGCGACTACGGCCAGGGCTTCGGCTACGCGCCGGCGCTCTCCCCGCAGGAGGCAGAGGTCTATCTCAACGAAAGCTATGTCGACGGCGCAGCGCCCGTGAAGGCGCGCGGCTAGGGCGCGCTAGGCTCGGCCAGCGGTCGAGGTCAGCAGGCTGGCGTCGACCCCGATCTTGGCCAGGGCGTTCGACCACTTGTGGGCATGGTCGGTCCCGAAGATCAGCGTCTCGTCCGGCTCGCAGGTCAGCCAGACGTTCTCGCGCAGCTCACGTTCCAACTGGCCCGGGCCCCAGCCGGCATAGCCGAGCGCCAGGGTCGAGCGACGCGGCGGATCGCCATGGCCGGCGATCGCCTCCAGCACCTCGCGGGTCGCGGTCAGCGAGACGCCGCAGCCGACGTGCAGGCTGTGCTCGCCGGCGGTGTAGTCGTCGGTGTGCAGGACGAAGCCGCGTTCTCGGTCCACCGGCCCGCCCAGCAGAACCAGTTCCGCCGGAATCTCGATGCTCGGCTTGACGTCTAGCCGGCCCAGCAGGTCGGGCAGGGTCAGGCCCTCGACCGGCCGGTTCACGGCGATGCCCATGGCGTGGCTCTCGTCGTGGGCGCAGATCAGCACCAAGGCGCGCTCAAAGCGCGGGTCGCCGATGCCGGGCATGGCGATCAGCATCTTGCCGGAAAGAAATTCGCCGTCTCCCATTCTCCGAATGTGACGCCGATCGCGCCGCTTTCAAGTCATCACGTTACACAAGGCCGTTGATGCCTGCGCCGGGGTCGCTATCTGGTGGGGCTGAGCTGATCAGGGAGACAGATCATGACCATCAAAGTCGGCGACAAGCTGCCCGCCGCCACCTTTTCCGCCGGGACCGCCGAAGGTCCCAAGCCGATGACGACGGACGAGATCTTCGCCGGGAAGAAGGTCGCGCTGTTCGCGGTTCCGGGAGCGTTCACCCCGACCTGCTCGGCCCGCCACCTGCCGGGCTTCAAGGACCACCTCGCCGACTTCAAGGCCAAGGGCGTGGACGCCATCGCCTGCGTGTCGGTCAACGACGCCTTCGTCATGAAGGCCTGGGGCGAGAGCCAGTCGGTGCTGGGCGACATCCTGATGCTGGGCGACGGCAACGGCGACTTCACCAAGGCGCTGGGCCTGGAGATGGACGCCTCGAAGTTCGGCATGGGCGTCCGCTCGCAGCGTTACTCGATGATCGTCGAGGACGGCGTCGTGAAGGAACTCAATGTCGAAGCGCCGGGCGAGTTCAAGGTCTCGGCCGCCGACTACATGCTGGCCCAGCTTTAAGGCCGCTTGGCTCTGGGCGTCAGGCGCCCAGAGCCTCAGCGCCGACGGCTTCGAGGTCGTCGGCGCCTTCCATGACCCCGGCCGCCAGGCCCGGGGCCTGGGCCAGGACCTGGCTGGCGAACACGCGGGCCAGGGCGGCCTTGCTCTTGCTCCAGGCGTCGTCGCCGCCGGCCACGGCCTGGGCCTGGCGGGCCAGCATCCAGCCGCCGACCACGTCGCCGGCCAGCTTCAGATAGGGCGTGGCGCCGGCCAGGGCGTTGGGGCCCTTGTTCTGCAGCACCCAGTCGGTGGCGCGCTCCAGCGCCGCCACCCCGGCTTCGAGATAGGCCGCGACGCCGCCGAGCGCGGGATCGCCCTGCAGCGCCTGGACCGTCTCGTGCATCTCGGCGCAGAGCGCGTCCATCACCGCCCCGTCCTGCATCGCGACCTTGCGGCCGATCAGGTCGATGGCCTGGATCCCGTTGGTGCCTTCGTAGATCGGGGCGATGCGGGCGTCGCGATAGTGTTGGGCCGCGCCGGTCTCCTCGATGAAGCCCATGCCGCCGTGCACCTGCACCCCCATCGAGGCGACCTCGACGCCGACGTCGGTCGACCAGGCCTTGGCGATTGGGGTCAGTAGCTCCTGGCGGGCCTTGGCGGTGGCGCGCTCGGCCTCGCTGGGCGCCAGGCGGGCCTGATCGGCCAGCACGCCTGTGGTCATGCAGATGCCGCGGGCGGCCTCGATCTTGGCCTTCATCAGCAGCAGCGAGCGGCGCACGTCGGGGTGGCCGTAGAGCGGGGCCGGGTATTCGGCCGACCATACCGCGCGGCCCTGCTTGCGCTCCTGGGCGAAGGCCAGTGCCTGCTGGAAGGCGCGCTCGGCGATGCCGACGCCCTGGACGCCGACCTGCAGCCGGGCGGCGTTCATCATGACGAACATATGGGCGATGCCGTTGTTGATCTCGCCGACCAGCTCGGCCTTGGCGCCCTCGAACAGCATCACGCAGGTGGGCGAGCCGTGGATGCCCAGCTTGTGCTCGATCGAGCCGGCGCGCAGGTCGTTGGCGATCCCCAGGGAGCCGTCGTCGAGGACCTCGCGCTTGGTCGCCAGGAACAGCGAGATGCCCTTCACGCCGGGCGGCGAGTCGGGCAGGCGGGCCAGCACCAGGTGGCAGATGTTGTCGGCCGCGTCGTGGTCGCCCCAGGTGATGAAAATCTTCTGGCCGTACAGGCGATAGCCGCCGTCGCCGTCGGGCTCGGCGCGCGTGGTGACGGCGGCGAGATCCGAGCCGGCCTGCGGCTCGGTCAGGTTCATCGTCCCGGTCCATTCGCCCGAGACCAGCTTGGGCAGCACCAGGGATTTCTGGCGCTCGGTGCCGTGCAGGTCGAGCGCCTCGATCGCGCCCTGGGTCAGCATCGGGCAGAGACCGAAGGCCATGTTCGAGGCGTGGACCATCTCGAACACCGCCAGCTCCATGGCCTTGGTCAGGCCCTGGCCGCCGTGCTCGGGGTCGGCCGACAGCGAGTTCCAGCCGCCGGCGACGAAGGCCTGGTAGGCGTCGGCGAAGCCGGGCGCGGCGATCACCGCGCCGTTCTCGTAGCGCGCGCCGACCTGGTCGCCCTGGCGGTTCAGGGGGGCGAGCTGGTCCTCGGTGAAGGCCCCGGCCGCTTCCAGCACGGCGGCGACCGTATCGTCATCGAGTTCGGCAAAGGCGCCGGATACCAGCGCCGGATGGCCGGCGATCTGCAGCGAGAGGGCGAGGTCACGGACGGGCGCGCGGTAGGACATGCTGAACTCCGATATGTCAGGCGTTCTTTAGGGGAGGTGCGGCGGCGCTCCAAGCGTTCACGAGTTGCGAAACGCAAGCCGTTGATTACGCGAGGGTTGAGCGTGCGACATCGGGCCGTCGCGCCGGCCACGGCCGGGGTCGCAGACCTTCTGTTGCAGCCGGCGGAACGGTGCGTTGCGGCGCGCGGCGCGGTTCGGGCTAGCCAGACCGGCCGGTCGGCCCATATGGGAATCTGGAACGCAACTGCGCCTTAGCGGCAGGTTTTCCAGGACGGCGTCCACGAACCTGCCAGAGGGTGCGGCGCGCTCGCCGTCGCTTCGAGTTAGAGTAGAGCGTCCATGTCCGAGCCCGCCCAGGCGCACGCCCGCTACAGCGCCGTCGCCATCGTCCTGCACTGGCTGATCGCCGCGGCCATCGTGTTCCAGATCATCATCGCCTGGCGGATGGGCGGCGGGCGGACCCCCGAGGGCTTCGCCCTCGTCCAGCTCCACAAGTCGATCGGGATCACCATCCTGCTGCTCAGCCTGCTGCGGCTGGCCTGGCGCCTGACCCACCGCCCGCCGCCGCTGCCGGCCGGCATGGCGACCTGGGAGAAGGCGCTGGCCAAGGTCGCGCACGTTGGGCTCTACCTGATCATGATCGGCCTGCCGATCACCGGTTGGATCATGGTCTCGGCGAGCCGGATCCAGGTGCCGACCCTGCTCTACGGCGTCATCCCCTGGCCGCACCTGCCGGGGCTCGCGCACCTGGCCGAGCCGGCCAAGCGCGCCTGGCACGGGTTCGGCGAAACCGGCCACGAGGTCCTGGCCTGGGGCGCCTATATCCTGGTCGCGCTGCACGTGGCCGGGGCGCTGAAGCACCAGCTGTTTAGCAAGCACGGCGCACATGGCCCCCGGAGCCCGGCCGGGCGCCTGGTTCGACCCGCGGCTGATCGCCATCGCGGCCGCCGCCCTGGCGACCGTCGCCGCCGGCTATGCCGTGCGGCCCGCGCCGCCGGCCAGCAAGCCCCTGCCGCCTCCGCCGCAGGTGGTCGCAGAGGCGCCGATCGAAGCGCCGCAAGCCGCCGCGCCGGCGGTCGTCGAAACCGCGCCCGCCGCGGAGACGCCGACTGAGGCGGCCGCGCCGGCCTGGAAGGTCGACGCCGGATCGACCCTGGGCTTTGCGACCGCCTGGGGCGGGGTGGCGATCGAGGGCCGTTTCGACCGCTGGAACGCCGACATCCTGTTCAGCCCCGACGCGCTCGACCGCTCCAAGGTCAGCGTCGGCATCGATCTGGCCTCGGCGGTCAGCGGCGATGCGCAGCGCGACGAGTCCCTGCAGGGCGCGGACTGGTTCGACACCGCCGAGCACCCGAAGGCGACCTTCACCGCCACCCGCTTCGAGAAGACCGGCGAGAACCGCTACGTCGCCCATGGAACGCTCGCCCTGCGCGGGGCGAGCCACCCGCTGCGGCTGCCGTTCACGCTCAAGATCGAGGGCGACAAGGCGCGCGTCAGCGGTGTAACCACGCTCGACCGCACGGCCTTTGGCGTCGGACAGGGCGAGTGGAAGAACACCGATCAAATTCCGGCCGAGGTGAAGGTCAGCGTCAACCTGACGGCGACGCGGCGCTAGACGCCGCGGTCCGGGCGCTGCGCGAGGGCCAGCTGGTCATCCTGCCGACCGAGACGGTCTACGGGCTGGCGGGCGACGCCGGCGATCCGCAGGCGGTGGCGGCGATCTTCGAGGCCAAGGGCCGGCCGAGCTTCAATCCGCTGATCTCGCACGTCGCCGACCTGGCGGGCGCCCAGAAGATCGCGGTCTTCGACGACCGCGCCCGGGCGCTGGCGCAGGCGTTTTGGCCCGGTCCCCTGACCCTGGTGCTGCCGGTCGCCGATCCTGTGGCGGTGAGCGACCTGGCCCGCGCCGGCCTCGACACCGTAGCGGTGCGCGTTCCGGCCCATCCGCTGGCCCGCGCGCTGCTGACGCGGTTCGGCGGGCCGGTGGTGGCGCCGTCGGCCAACCGCTCGGGGCGGCCCAGCCCCACCAACTACGCCGACGCCATGGAAGAGACGGGCGACAAGGTGGCGGCCGCGCTTGACGGCGGCCCCTGCGAGGTGGGCCTGGAATCGACGGTGGTCGCGCTGCTCGACCAGCCGCGGCTGCTGCGGCCCGGCTCGGTCACGCGCCAGCAGATCGAGGCGGTGATCGGCCCGCTGGCCGAGGCCGAGGCCGACGCCAAGCGCTCGCCCGGCCGGCTGGCCCGCCACTATTCGCCCAAGGCGCCGGTCCGGCTGAACGCCGACGCCCCGCAGCCGGGGGAGGCGTATCTGGCCTTCGGGCCCGGCGAGCATCGCTGGAACCTCAGCCCCACGGGCGACCTGCGCGAGGCCGCCGCGCGCCTGTTCGCCTATCTGCGCGACGCCGACCGCACAGATCCCGCGGCCATCGCCGTCGCCCCGATCCCGCACGAGGGGCTGGGCGAGGCGATCAACGACCGGCTGAAGCGCGCCGCCGGCTTCGTCGGCTAGGCGCGGCGAGGGCGAGGGCCATGACGCCGATCGAATACCGCATGGAACTCTACGACACCTCCGGCCGGCATCGGCCGATCGCCGTCATCACCGCGGCGGGTCCTTTCACGCCGGTGTCGGTCGGCGATCGCTTCGACGATGAAGGCTGGCCGCGGCTGGATGCGGACGATCCGCCGGGCGCGCCGGCCAGCCCGCGGCGCTACACGGTCCACTCGGTCAAGCATGTCGTGACCCACGAGGGCGATCGCATCGTCGCGCGCTACTGCCTCAACCTGACCCCGTTCGACGGCGAGCGGTCGCCGGTGTGGGGCGCGGAGTAGCGGCGCGGGCGCCTATGGCGGCCGGCATCTGTACCCGAGCGCCTTGAATTCAAGACTCTTCGGAGATTGTTCGAGATCGGTCGGCAGCTGGAAGTCGGCATAGGCCAAGCGGCCTGAGATCTCGCCGCCGGGCGCGACGTAGGTCGCACAACCGCCCGGGCAATAGCCGGTGTTGAAGCCTCGCAGGGCGAACCTGCGCCCGGCGACGTGCAGAAAGACCCGGTCGCCGTCCTGGTCGATGGCCCCGCCCCGATTGGGCCAATGTTCGGGCAAGACGCAGACGCCGCTGTCGCCGGTGTTGCGATACCGGACCGTCACCCGCCGATCGGCAGGCTGATCCTCAAAGCTGTAGGCAAGCGGCTGGAGCGAGGGCGTCGTCGCACATCCGGCGCCCGCAGCGACCCATGCGGCGACCATCCACCTGGTCCGACCTTTCGACCTGCTCATGAATTGGAGCTTGGTCTGGCGGCAAGGCCTCGGCAACTGATGGATCGTGACTCGGGGTCAGCGCGGCGGGGTGGACGAACTGACGTCGCCTCTGCGCCCCGCGAGCAGGTATCCGTCCTCGTCGAGATCGTTGCGCGCGAAAGATCGACGCGCGACCGGGGCATAGAGTTCGCGCGTGATCTTGAAGCCGGGCCGCCGTCCCGCGCCGCCGAAATCGGCCCTCTTGGACGCTTCGCATGCGGCGTAGGCCGCATCATTGCGAACACCTGGCGCAGAAACGCAAAATACGGCGATGTACTCGGCCATCGAAAGACGCTGATCGCCGTCCATGTCCCAGGACAGCAGGTATCGCCACTCCTTGTCGAGCCACTCGCCGAAGTTGATGCGGCCATCGCCGTCCTGATCTGGGTTCGGCGCCGAGGCCAGATAGGTTCGATTTTTCTCCAGTCGTTCAGCTGGGTCCAAGGCGGCCGTGGACGCCGGGCCGGCGACAGCGCCGCCTGCGGCCGCAAGGACCACTCCGCCGATCAACATGGCGACGAGCTTCATCTGCTTCTCCCACGTCCCATCAGGCTGTGCGATCGCCAAATTTCCTGCAAGGAGTCGTGAGCCGCCCCACGTCTCTGCCACCGCGCGGACGCTGGTCCGTGGCGCCTCAGGCCGACTCAACGAACGTCCGCGACGGGTGGGAAGGGGCCCTACGGTCGCTCGGGTTTAAGCAGAAATTGGAAGGGCCATACGCCTTGCCGCGAACGACCGCACTTGGGACAATCAGCTGAGGGCAGATACCCAACCTCGTAACCAGCACGCTCCCGGCTATCGACGCCCAACCGACATCGAGGACAGCGCATACCCAACGCGGCCCCCAAGGAAGCAAGGGCAAGCAACGCCAAGCTGATGCCTGCAATAACGCTAGTACTCCAGACGGCGAGCGACCCCAGGGCTGCTGGCGTACCGCAGAAGTAGTAGATAGCAGTCCTGTAGCGCCCCATGGGCTCCCCGCTTATCAGGCCACTTTTTAGCGGAAGCGGCCAACGTCCGCAAAGGGTCGATTGCCGCCCAACGTGAATGTCCGCCTAGCCGACACGTCCAATGGCCGCTGGGCGGCGCGGCTCCGCCTTCGACTGGAAAACCGGCCTTGATGGGCGCAAGCTGGCGCCGAACGTCGCCACCAGTCATTGGGAGGCCCAGGGATGGAAGTTCGCGCCGCTGAGATCGCCGACGGGGTCTATCGCTTCTCGACCTTCGTGCCTGACATCGCGCCGCCGCTCGGCTTCACCTTCAATCAGTATCTGATCACCGCCGAGGAGCCGTTGCTGTTCCACACCGGCCCGAAGCGGATGTTCCCGCAGATCTCGGAGGCAGTGAGCCGTATCCTGCCGCTTGAGGATCTGCGGTGGATTTCGTTCGGCCATGTCGAGTCCGACGAGTGCGGGTCCATGAACGAGTGGCTGGCCGCGGCGCCCGCCGCGACGGTCGCGCATGGCGTCACCGCCTGCATGGTTTCGCTGAACGATCTCGCCGATCGGCCGCCACGCGCGCTCGCCGACGGAGAGGTGCTGGACCTCGGGGGCCGGCGCGTGCGCTGGCTCGACACGCCGCATGTGCCGCATGCCTGGGAGTCGGGCCTGATCTACGAGGAGACCGACCGCACGCTGTTTTCCGGCGATCTCTTCACCCAATGCGGGGATGGCCCGGCGCTCACCGAGGAGAGCATCGTCGAGGCGGCCATCAGCGCCGAGACCATGTTCAAGGCCAGTTCGCTGACGCCCGAGCTGGGAACGACCATCCGCCGCCTGGCGAAGCTGGGCCCCAGCCGGTTGGCCGTGATGCATGGGTCCTGCTTCGCGGGGGATTGCTCGACGCAGTTGGAGCGTCTCGCCGATTTCTACGACGGCGCGCTGGAAGCGGCGTGGAGCAACGCGCACGGCGGATAACGGAGGCGGCCGGCCGCGCTATGCGGCAGGTCAGAACGCGACGGGCGGCAGGTCCCTAAGTCGCGGCGCCGAGCGATCCCGCTCGGAGAGGGTGGCCTGGCTGGGATCAAGGCCCCAGTCGATGCGCAGGTCCGGGTCGTCCCAGGCGATGGCGCCCTGGTGCTGCGGGGCGTGCGGGCGGTCGACCTTGAGGAGCAGTTCGCTGTCGTCGGTCAGGGTGACGCATCCGCGGGCGAAGCCGCGCGGCGAGTAGAGCTGCTCGCCGCCTTCGGCGCTCAGCCGGGCGCCTGCCCACCGGCCGAAGGTCGGCGAGCCGGGACGGATGTCCACGGCGACGTCATAGGCGGCCCCGCGCAGCACGCGCATGAGCTTGGCCTGCGCAAAGGGCGCGGCCTGGAAGTGAAGGCCGCGGACCGTGCCGGCGCGCAACGAGTTCACCTGATTGTCCTGCAGGAAGTCGGCCTCGATCCCCGCCGCCGCCAGGCGCGCGCGCTCCCAGGTGGCCGAGACCCATCCGCGTGCATCCTCGCGGCGCTCTGGAACCAGCAGCCGCACTTCGGGGAGGGCCAGCGCGGTGACGTTCATCGATGCGGCCTCCCCGGGGTTGCGGCTCAGCGGTCGGCGGCGACGACCTCGATCTGCAGCGGGCCGCCGCCGGCGACGATCTCGAGCAGGCGGTCGATATTCGGGTGCGCGCCGGGGCGGCTGCGGGCGTCGGCCGTATGCTCGGCGAACACCGCCAGGCCATGCTCGGCCGCCCGAGCATCCAGGGCGCCGAAGGCCTGCTTCAGGTACTGGTAGACGGCCAGCGAGCCTTGCTTGCCAGGCTGGTTCTCGATGCTGGCGACGACCTCGCCCTGGGCGTCGATGAGGTCGATGCGCTGCACACCGTCGATCGCCGGCAGTTGCTGCAGGTTGTCCTTGAAGGTCGCGCCCGGGTGAATCATCGCCAGCCTGTCTCGAAGTTGATCGCCGGAGGCGTGTAGCACTTGCCGGGCCGAACGCCAGGACCGGACGGAAGCGGGGGCGGACGCGGGGCGCGGCTACCCAAACGAATAATCAACCTAAGGTGCAAAACATGGCCTGCTTTCTCGAGTGACGTGAGCCATGCAGAAGAATCTCGAAAGTGGGACGGTGCGCGCGCGCGCCGAAGTCCGACCGTCGGACCATCGCCGTCTCCTCTTCTCAGCCGCCCCGCTGATGCTTGCGCTGGCCAGCGCGCCGCCGGCCTTGGCCCAGTCCGTGACGGGCGGCGGCGATCTGAACGAGAGTCCCATCCAGACGCCGGATTGGGTGGTCGCGGGCGATCTCATCGTGGGCGTTGCGGGCCCCGGTACGCTGACCATCGAGGACGGCGGAACCGTGGAGAACGCCTCCGGCTATGTCGGCGACGGCGCCGCTGGGCAGGGGACGGTCACGGTCTCCGGCCAGGGCGGCGGACAGGCTTCGACCTGGACCAACAATGGCACGCTGACGGTCGGCCAGTCGGGCACGGGCGCGCTGACCATCGAGGACGGCGGCCTGGTCACCAGCCAGGACAGCTATGTCGGCGCCGACACCACCGGCGACGGCACGGTGACCGTGCGCGGCCGCGGCGCCGACGGCGTGGCGTCGACCTGGACCAATGGCGATCTTCGCCTCGGCGTTCTCGGGGTCGGGCGGCTGCTCATCGAGAACGGCGGCGTGGTGAGCAACGCCTATGTGACGATCGGCGGCGGCGGCCCCGGCGTCAGCAGCGTGACGGTCTCGGGCCGCGACGCCGTGGGCGTCTCCACCTGGACGAGTTCGGGGCCGGTGTATGTCGGCGCGTCAAGTACAGGCTCCCTCCGCGTGGACGGCGGGGCCCTGATGAACAGCGACCAGGGCATCATTGGCGGCGAGATAGGCAGTCCGGGCGTTGGGACGGGCTCCGTGGTGATCTCGGGCACGGACGGGGCGGGCGCCGCCTCGACCTGGAACAGCGCGAACCTCTATGTCGGGGCCTATAGCAACGGCTCGCTGACGATCGAGGGCGGCGGCGTGGTGAACACGACCGGCGCCGGCTATGTCGGCTATGACGGCGCGGGGACGGGCACGCTCGTCATCTCCAGCAGCACCGGCGACATCTCGACCTGGGACGTCTCGAACGAGATTACGGTCGGCTTCGACGGGGACGGCGACCTGACCGTCGACCAGGGCGGATCGGTCATCGTCGGCGCCAACGTCGTCGTCGCCAGGAACGGCGGGTCGATCGGCGCCCTCAGCCTGCTTGGCGACGCCAGCGGACGCGGCGTGCTGGAAACCAGCTCGGTGGACAAGGGGCTCGGAGCCGCCACCCTGGAGCTGGATGGCGGCGTCTTGCGCGCGACCCGGAACGAGACCGACTTTCTGGCCGGATTCGACGCGCTGGCCATCGGAGGCGAAGGCGCCTGGTTCGACACCAATGGCTATGACATCGCCGTCCTGACCGACTTTTCCGGGGGCTCGAGCCTCAACAAGCTTGGCCTCGGAAAGCTGACGCTCGCGGGCGACAGTTCGGCCTTCACCGGCGCTGCGACCGTATTTGCGGGCAAGCTGCTGGTCGGCGAGACGGGCGCCCCGGCGGTGCTCGGCGGCGACGTCGACGTCCGGGCCGGCGGCGCCCTGGGCGGCATCGGAAACATCGGCGGAAACGTGAGCGTGGCCGGCTCCGGCGTGCTCTCGCCCGGCGGATCGACAGCTCCCGGGACCCTGACGATCGCCGGCGACCTGACGCTCTCGGGCGCCTCGGTGCTGAACTACCGCCTCGGCCAGGCAGGGACGGTCGGCGGTGCGTTGAACGATCTCCTGGTCGTGGGCGGAGCCCTGACCCTGGACGGAACGCTGAACGTCTCGGTGTCGCCGGGGGGAACCTTCGGGCCGGGGGTCTATCGCCTGATCAACTATACCGGCGCCCTGACCAATGCGGGCCTGAACCTCGGCTCTCTGCCGGCGGGCGGCTCCCACACCCTCCAGATCGCGATCGCCAACCAGGTGAACCTGGTCCGCACCGCTTCGCCCGGCGGTGGAGGAGGCGGCGGCGATCCCACCCCGCCGGTTCCGCCTCCGCCGCCTCCGCCCCCGCCCCCGCCGCCCGGACCATTCGACTTCTGGGACGGCGCCGGCGGGGTGGCCGACGACGGGGCGATCCAGGGCGGCGACGGGATCTGGCGGGTCGGCGGTCCGAACAGCTGGACGCAGGCCGCGGGCGCGACCAACGGGAGCTTCAGCAACGGGGTGTTCGCGATCTTCGCGGCGAAGCCGGGCTCAGTCGCTGTGGACGGCGGCGCGGGCCCTGTGGCGATCAGCGGCATGCAATTCGCCTCCGACGGCTACAGGCTGTCGGGCGACGCGATCACCTTGCAGGCCGGCGACGCCGTGGTGAGGGTGGGGGACGGAACGGCGGCGGGCGGCGGCTTCACGGCGACCATCGACGCTGCGCTGAGCGGTCCGGGCCGGCTGGACAAGACGGACCTCGGAACCCTGATCCTGAGAGGGACGAGCAGCCATACGGGAGGAACCAGGATCTCGTCCGGGACCTTGCAGGTCGACGGCGAGGTCGGGGGCGTCCTGGACATATCGCCGGGCGCGCGGCTCAGCGGGACCGGCCAGGTCGGGGCGACGTCCAATCAGGGCGTGATCGCGCCGGGAAGCGGAGGCTTCGGGACCCTGACGATCGCCGGGGACTATGCGGGCCTGGGCGGCCGCCTGGAGATCGAGGCCGAGCTGGGCGGAGACCACGCCCCCGCCGACCGCCTGGTGGTGACGGGAGCGTCTTCGGGGCTCACGCCGGTGACGGTGACGAACCTCGGCGGCCAGGGTGCCGCGACCGGGAGGGGGATGCTGGTGGTTCAGGTGGACGGCGCCTCGAGCGGCCAGTTCGCGCTGGCCAACGGCGACTACAGCATCGGCGGGCGGCCGGCGCTGGTGGCCGGCGCCTACGGCTATGTTCTGGAGAGGGATGCGGCGGACGGAGACTGGTATCTGCGCTCGACCGTGCCGGGTTCCGGCGCGGGCGAGGCGCCTGGCGGACCGGACGGGCCGCGGCAGCCGCTCTTCCAGCCGGGGGCGCCGGTCTTTGAGGCCTACGCCAATGTACTGCTCTCGCTGAGCGAGGCCTCGACCTTGCGCCAGCGCGTGGGCGATCGCCGCTATGACGCCGCCGACGCGGAGCGCACGGGCGTCTGGGGGCGCATCGAGGGCCGGACCAGCCACCTTGAGCCCTCGGTCACGGCGACGGGAGTCCATCAGGACACCGACAGCTGGAAAATCCAGTTTGGCGTCGACCGCGTCCTGTCCGGCGAGGAGGGAGGCGCGCGCCTGATCGGCGGCCTGAACGTCCAGCTGGGCATGGCCGACACCAGGCTGTCCTCAGTACATGGCGGCGGCGACATCGACACCGATGTGTATGCTATCGGCGCAGCCATGACCTGGCATGGTCCACGCGGAGGCTATCTCGACGCCCAGGCCCAGGCGGCGTGGTTCGCCAGCGAGCTGACGTCGAGCCTGGCCGGCCGCCAGGCTTCGGGCCAGGACGGCCGCGGTTTCGGCGTCAGCCTTGAGGCTGGCAAGGCATTCGTTCTGGGGACTGAACTCTCCGTCACGCCGCAGGCCCAGCTCAGCTACGCCTCGACCGATTTCGACGGCTTTAGCGACCGGTTCGGCGCCCGTGTCGACAGCGACCGGGGCGAGAGCCTGCAGGGGCGGGCCGGCGTGGCGCTCGACCACGCCCGCGTCTGGCAGGACGCCAGCGGACAGAGACGGCGGCTCAGCCTCTATGGCCTGTTCAACCTGAAGTACGAGTTCCTCGACGGGGCCCGTGTGCTGGTGTCAGGAACGCCCTTCGACAGCCGCCAGGGCCGCACTTGGGGCGGGCTTGCAGCAGGTGCGGACTATAGCTGGGGCGACGGCCGCTATGCCCTTTACGGGCAGGCCGCCGCCGATACGGGCCTGTCGTCCATTGGCGAGAGCTATACGGTCACGGGCGGCGCCGGCTTCAGGATGCGGTTCTAACCGCGCGGGTTCTAACCGCGCGGTCAGGGCGAGAATTAGGTTCAAGGGGACGAGGTGCGGGCTTAGGGTCGCCGCCATGACCGTTTCCGTTCCCGCCGACGTGATCTCCCGCCTCAAGGCCGTGCTCGGCGAGGGCGGCTGGAGCCAGGATCCCGAGCGGCTGGCGCCCAAGCTGGTCGAGTGGCGCGACCGCTGGCAGGGCGATACGCCGTTCCTGGCGCTGCCGAAGACCACGGCCGAGGTCGCCGCGGTGATCGGCGTCTGCGCGGAGTCGGGCACGCCGGTGGTGCCGCAGGGCGGAAACACCGGCCTGGTCGGCGGGCAGATCCCGTTGGGCGAAATCCTGCTCTCGACCGAGCGGATGCGGGCGATCCGCGATGTCGACGCCTTCGACGACGTGCTGGTGGCCGAGGCCGGCGTGACCCTGCAGGCCGCGCACGAGGCGGCGCTGGCGGTGCGGCGGCGCTTCCCGCTCGACATCGCCTCGCAGGGGACGGCGACGATCGGCGGCATCGTCTCGACCAACGCCGGCGGCACGGCGGTGCTGCGCTATGGCAACACCCGCGACCTGGTGCTGGGGCTGGAGGCGGTGCTGCCCAACGGCGAGATCTGGAACGGGCTGAAGCGGCTGCGCAAGGACAACACCGGCTATGATCTCAAACAGCTGCTGATCGGGGCGGAGGGCACGCTGGGGGTGGTGACCGCCGCCAGCCTGAAGCTGTTCCCGGTGCTGGTCTCGCGCGCCACCGCCATCGCTGCGGTGGACAATCCCGAGGCGGCGATCCGGCTGCTGGCCAGGGCCAAGGATGAAGCGGGGGGCGCGGTCGAGGCCTTCGAGCTGATGGGCCGGCGCGGCGTCGACTTCGTCCTGAAGAACATCCCGAACCAGCGCGACCCGTTAGCTGAAATCCATCCCTGGTACGTGCTGATCGAGATCGCCTCGGGCGAGCCCGGCGCGGCGGAGAACGCCATGGAGCGGCTGCTGGCCGCGGCGCTGGAGGACGGGCTGGTGCGCGACGCGGCCGTCGCCCAGAGCGAGGCGCAGGCGAAGGCGTTCTGGTCGGTGCGCGAGAACCAGTCGCCGGGCCAGAAGCCGGAAGGGGCGACCTGGAAGCACGACGTTTCGGTGCCGGTCAGCCGGGTGGCGGACTTCCTGAACCAGGCGACGGCGCGGATGGAGGCGCTGGTTCCCGGGGCCCGGGTCACCGCCTTCGGCCACGTCGGCGACGGCAACATCCACTACGACGTGATCCGGCCCGACGGCGGCGACGATGCGGCGCATTCGGCGCTGCGCAGCGAAGGCTCGCGCATCGTCCACGACATCGTCGCCTCGATGGGCGGCTCGATCTCGGCCGAGCACGGGCTGGGGGCGATGAAGACCGAAGAGGCGCGGCGCTACAAGTCGCCGGTCGAGGTTGCGGCGCTCTCGGCGATCCGGCTAAGCCTGGACCCGAAGCGGATCATGAATCCGCGAGTCCATTTCTGAGTCCCCATGCTGATCGTCATCTCTCCCGCCAAGGCGCTCGACTTCACGCGGCCGGACGGCGCCGCCCCGATGACGACGCCGCAGATGGTCGACGACATCGCCGAACTGAGCGTCACGACCAAGAAGCTGAAGGTCTCGGACCTCAAGAAGATGATGGACCTGTCGGACAAGCTGGCCGAGCTGAACCGCGAACGGTTCGCCGCCTTCGATCCGGCGATGGAGGACGGGCTGCAGGCGGCGTTCGCGTTCAATGGCGACGTCTATTCGGGGCTGAAGGCGCGCGAGCTGAACAAGAAGGGCCTGAACTACGCCCAGAAGCACCTGCGCATCCTGTCGGGCCTGTACGGCGTGCTGCGGCCGCTGGACGCCATCCAGCCCTACCGCCTGGAAATGGGCGTGCGGATCAAGACGAAGCGCGGGGCCAGCCTCTACGACTTCTGGGGCGACAGGATCGCCGCCGTGCTGAACGAGGCGGGGGCCGGGCACAAGGATCCGACCTTGGTGAACTGCGCCAGCCAGGAATACTTCGGCGCCGTGGACCGGAACGCGATCAAGCTGCCTGTGGTGACGGCCAAGTTCTTCGAGGAGAAGGACGGCTCGTCCAAGATCATCTCGTTCTACGCCAAGAAGGCGCGGGGGCTGATGGCCCGCTACGCCATCGACCACGGGATCGAGAAAGCCGAGGATCTGAAGGCCTTCGACAGCGAGGGCTACCGCTTCCAGAAAAACGCCTCGAGCGACACCGAATGGGTGTTCTCGCGGCCCCAGCCTCCGCCGCCCTCGGCGGCCAAGAAGCAGAAGGACTGAGCCAATGGCCGTCGACTATGGGCTGCAGGGCCATGTGGCCGTGATCACCGGCTCGACCAGCGGCATCGGCCAGGCGATGGCGGCGTCGCTCGCCGAGCAGGGCGTCAATGTCGTGCTCAACGGCTTCGGCGACCCGGCCAAGATCGAGGCCGACCGCGCGGCGCTGGAGCAGCGGACCGGCGTCAAGGTCCGCTACCACGGCGCCGACATGCTGAAGGCCGACGAGGTCGCCGACATGGTCGACTTCGCCCGCCGCGAGTTCGGGCGGCTGGACATCCTGGTCAACAACGCCGGCTTCCAGCACGTGGCGCCGATCGACGAGTTTCCGGTCGAGACCTGGAACAACCTGATCGGGGTGGTGCTGACTTCGACCTTCCTGGCGACCCGCGCGGCTCTGCCGATCATGAAGGCGCAGGGCCGCGGCCGGATCGTCAACATCGCCTCCGCCCACGGCCTGGTCGCCTCGCCGTTCAAGTCGGCCTATGTGGCGGCCAAGCATGGCGTCGTCGGCTTCACCAAGGTCACGGCGCTGGAAAACGCCCGGCTGGGGATCACCGCGAACGCCATCTGCCCCGGCTATGTGAAGACCCCGCTGGTCGAGGCCCAGATCGCCGACCAGGCCAAGGCTCGCGGCATTCCCGAGGACCGGGTGATGGAGGAAGTCATCCTGGCCGCCCAGCCGAACAAGCAGTTCGTCGAGTACGAACACCTGGCCGGGATGCTGCTCTACCTGGTGTCGGACATGGGCGCCTCGGCGACCGGCGCGGCCATGGTCCTGGACGGCGGCTGGACGGCGGCCTGACCGGTCGCCGCCGCCTGACGCGCGCTATTTCTTGAAGGTCAGTTCGCGGGCGGTGAGGCCGCCGCGCAGCACGCGGATCTGCTCGCGCGAGACCGCGGCCTGGTTGCTCTTGGTCACGCTGCCGAAAGCCTTGGCCATGACAGCCTCGTTCTCGTCGAGGCTGCGGTCGAACACGGCCATGTTCTTGTACTCGATCATCAGGATGACGTCGGCCTCGCCGTCGCGCGGGTTGTCGACGGCCAGCACCCGATAGTCGAGCACGTCGCCGCGGGCCTTGTCGGTCTCCTGGATGTTGCGCCAGGTCGAGTTCAGATAGGCCATGTAGTCGTCGAACATGCCTGGCTTGGTCTCGATGTAGGAAATCTGCCAGACCGGACCGAGGTCGTAGGTCCTGGGCGCGTTCTGGGCCATGGCGGCGCTGCTGAGACCCAGGGCCAGGGCGACTGCTGCAAGAACAGTTCTCACGCAAACTCTCCTGTCATCTTCGCGCGGGTTTGCGCGGGCGGGAGCTTGCTCTGCCGCAATTCAAAGAACAACGTTACTCAGGTTGTGGCAGCGCTCGCAGGGTCCACAGCGCCCAGATCGAGATCGGCAGGTTGACCAGGACCGCGCTCGCCACCCCGGGCGCGTAGCCGCCGAACGTCCAGGCCGCCAGCATGTGGGGCAGCGGCACGTTGACCAGCAGCAGCAGGGCGATGGTCCGCAGGGTGAGGATCTTGCCGCTCGTGGTCGCGCCGGTCGCCGCCCACCCGGCCAGAGCGCCGACCGAGAGGGTGACCGCGGTCAGCAGCAGGGCGAACACCGCCGGCTCGGGCCGCCACCAGGTGATGCGGTAGACGTCGAGCATGGCGGCGGTCTGTCCGTTCAGCAGCGCGTAGGCGAGCCCCTCCTCGAGGTCGTGCAGGGCGAGGGCGGCGATCAGCGCCAGCCCGACGGTCCGGCGAGCGTTCATGCTAGCCGCCCGGCCCGGCGGGCGAAATCGGGTGGTCGTGGAGCTTGAGCATGGCGAGGCGCCCTCTGGCTTTCGTGATCGAGCCGCCTTCGCGCGGCGGAAGTCAACACGGGCGCTTGACGGCCCCGGCGGAAGGACGCTCCTGTGTGTCCAACAACTGTTTGAAACGAGGGAGGCGCCCGTGGCCTACAAACCATTCGACCTGACCGGCAAGGTGGCCCTGGTGACCGGCGGCAACGGCGGCATCGGCTTCGGCATGGTCGAGGCCATGGCCCAGGCCGGCGCCGACATCGTCATCTGGGGCTCAAACGCGACCAAGAACGCCGACGCCGCGGAGAAGCTGAAGGCGACCGGCGTGCGGGTGCTGACCCAGCAGGTCGACGTCGCCGACGAGGAGGCGGTGCGCGCAGGCATGGCCGAGGCGGTGGCCAAGATGGGCCGGGTCGACACCGTCGTCGCCAACGCCGGCATCGGCGGCGGCGCCAAGTCGTTCGCCGAGTTCCCCACCGACACCTACCGCAAGGTGCTGTCGGTCAATCTGGACGGCGTGTTCTTCACCTTCCGCGAGGCCTGCAAGCACATGGTCGAGCGGGCCGGCCAGGGCGACCAGGGCGGCGGCTCGCTGGTGGCGATCTCCTCGCTGTCGGCGCTGGACGGGGCGGCGCGCAACGAGGCCTATGCGGCGACCAAGGGCGCGCTGATCCCGATGGTCCGCGCCATCGCCGTCGAGCACGCCCGCTACGGCGTGCGGGCCAACTGCATTCTGCCCGGCTGGATCGCCACCGACATGACCGCCGGCGCGCAGGACAACGACAAGTTCAACGACAACGTCATCAAGCGGGTGCCGATGCGTCGGTGGGGCAAGCCGGCCGACTTCGGCGGCATGGCGGTCTACTTCGCCTCGGACGCCTCGGCGTTCCACACGGGGGACTCGGTGCTGATCGACGGCGGCTACGCGATCTTCTGAGGGCGACCGCGCATCGGCTGTCATCCCGGCTTCGCCGCAGGCGAAGTCCGGGACCCATTGCCGCTTGAAAACGAAGGATTGGCGGGGCCGAGCCGCATCCTGACCTATCCGGTGTTCATGGGTCCCGGTCTTGCCGCGCAAACCGGGATGACACCCACCGTGTGTCGATGACGTCGGGTCATAGTTTCCATCACAGCCGCCCGGCGCCATCCTCCCGGCCATAAAACTCGGGAGGATTTCGATGAGCCTGCATACTCCGCTTTGCGACCTCTTGGGTGTGAAGCACCCGATCATGCTGGCCGGGATGGGCGGCGTCTCCTACGCCGAGCTGGCGGCGGCGGTGTCGAACGCCGGCGGCTATGGCGTGCTGGGCATGGCCGGCCGCAACCCGGATTTCATCCGCGAGGAGATGCGCAAGGTCAAAAGCCTGACCGACAAGCCGTTCGGCGTCGACCTGCTGGCCGCCAGCCCCGAGAGCCTGACCGCCTCGGTGGAGATCATCATCGAGGAGGGCGCCTCGTCGTTCGTGGCGGGCCTCGGCGTGCCGATGCCGATCATGGAAAAGCTCAAGAAGGCCGGCCTCAAGGTCATGGTCGTCTGCGGGGCGGTGAAGCACGCGGTGAAGGCCGAGCAGGCCGGCTGCGACGCGGTGATCTGCCAGGGCGGCGAGGGCGGCGGGCATACGGGTCTGGTCGGCACCATGCCGCTGGTGGCCCAGGCGGTCGAAGCGGTGAAGATCCCGGTGGTGGCGGCCGGCGGCCTCTATGACGGGCGCGGCCTGGCTGCGGCCCTGACCCTGGGCGCGACCGGCGTCTGGATGGGCACCCGGTTCATCGCCTCGCAGGAGGCGCACGCCGGCGAGCTGTACCGCCAGGCGATCCTGGAGGCGGCCGACGAGGACACCGTCCGCACGCGCTCGTACTCGGGCAAGCCGATGCGGGTGAAGAAGAACCCTTACGTCGAGGAGTGGGAAACCCGCCCGCAGGACATCCAGCCGTTCCCGATGCAGGCCATGGTCTCGCACCAGGCCGGGGTGATGGGCGGCATCGGCGGCCAGATCGAGGGGCTGGACCCCGACCGTTCGTGCTTCGCCATGGGTCAGTCGGCCGGCGGGGTGCACGAGGTGCTGCCGGCGGCCACGATCGTCGCCAACCTGATCAAGGAAGCCGAGGCGGCGATCGACCGGACCGCGAAGCTGCGCGCCGGCGTGCCGGCCTAAACGCCAAAGAGCCCGCCCCCGGGGCTGGCGGGGACGGGCTCGGCGTTGCGGCGGAAGGTGTGTGCGGCCTTCCGCCGAGGTTCTGGACGTTACGCTGCGACCTTGGCCGCGATCTGGGCCAGGTGGCGGCCTTGGAAGCGCGCGCCGTCCAGTTCGTTGGCGCTGGGCTGGCGCGAGCCGTCCCCCGCGGTGATGGTCGAGGCGCCGTAGGGGCTGCCGCCGGTGATCTCGTCGAGCTTCATCTGGCCGGCCCAGGCGTAGGGCAGGCCGACGATCACCATGCCGTGGTGCAGCAATTGGGTGATGGTCGAGATGATGGTCGTCTCCTGGCCGCCGTGCTGGGTGGCGGTCGAGGTGAAGACGCCGCCGACCTTGCCGACCAGGGCGCCCTTGGCCCACAGGCCGCCGGTCAGATCCCAGAACGCGGCCATCTGCGAGGCCATGCGGCCGTAGCGGGTGCCGACCCCGACGATGATCGCGTCGTAGTTCGCCAGGTCGTCGACCGTGGCGATCGGCGCTTCCTGATCGAGCTTGTAGCCGAAGGTCTTGGCGAGCTCCGCCGGGACGGTTTCGGGGACGCGCTTGATGTCGACGGTCGCGCCGGCCTCGCGGGCGCCTTCGGCGACCGCCTTGGCCATGGTTTCGATATGGCCGTAGGTCGAGTGATAGAGCACGAGGACTTTGGTCATCGGGGATTCCTGGCTTTCGAAGGGGAGAGAAGGGGCGGCCCGGACGGGGGAGCGTCCGGGCCGGCTTTTGCGTCAGGCGGCGTCGACGAGGACGAGTTCGGCGTCCTCCAGAGCCGTGACGCGGATGGTCGCTTCGTCGCGGATGGCCACGCCGTCGCGGGCGTTGGCCTTGACGCCGTTGACTTCGATCGCGCCGGTGGCCGGCACGAGGTAGGCGTAGCGGCCTTCGCCGAGCTGATATTCGGCGGTTTCGCCGGCCTTCAGCGTGGCGCCGGCGACCCGGCCGTCGGCACGGATCGGCAGGACGTCTTCATCGCCGTCGACGCCGCTGGCCAGGGTCACGAACTTCCCGGCGCGGTCGCCCTTGGGGAAGGGCTTGGCGCCCCAGGAGGGCTCGCCGCCAGCCTTGGTCGGCAGGATCCAGATCTGAAACAGCGTCGTGTCTTCGTTCTCGACGTTGTACTCGGCGTGGCGGATGCCCGAGCCGGCGCTCATCACCTGCACGTCGCCCGCCTCGGTCCGGCCCTGGTTGCCCAGGCTGTCCTGGTGGGTGATCGCGCCGGAGCGGACATAGGTGATGATCTCCATGTTCGCATGCGGGTGCGGCGGGAAGCCGGAGTTCGGGGCGATCTTGTCGTCGTTCCAGACGCGCAGGGCGCCCCAGCTCATCCGCTTGGGATCGTGATAGTCGGCGAACGAGAAGTGATGCTTGGCGTCGAGCCAGCCGTGGTTGGCGCCGCCGAGGGTGTTGAAGGGCCGGATGTCGATCATGACTTGGTCTCCCTTGAGCCCGTCTACGGGCTCGGATTCAAACATTCGGAGCGTGGCGGTCGCCGTAACCGGTATCCGCTTACGGCTGCCACGCTCGGGGGCGGCTTTGCTTGGGCCGTCCGTTCGAGAAAAAGGTAGCGATCCTCGGGGATTTAGAAATAGAAACGATGGAAACAGATTGTTTCTATAATTGACATGTCAAAGCTCCCTGACTTCGAAGCCTGGGCGATTTTCGCCCGGGTCGCCGAGACCGGTTCGTTCGCTCGCGCGGCCGACGAACTCGACCTCTCCAAGGCCACCGTCTCCAAAGCCGTCTCCCGCCTGGAAGCGCGCCTGGGGGCCGGGCTGTTCCACCGCACCTCGCGGCGGCTGTCGCTGACCGAGAGCGGCCGCAACGCGCTGGAACGGGCCAACCGCATCCTGGCCGAGGGCGAGGCGGTGGAGGTCGAGACCGCGGCGCAATCGGTGATCCCGCGCGGGGTGGTGCGGCTGGCCGCGCCGGTGTCGTTCGGCCTGCTGCACATGGCCGACATCCTGCCCGACTTCCTGGCCCGCTATCCGGAGGTGACGCTCGACGTGAACCTTGCCGACCACAAGGTCGACCTGGTGGCCGAGGGCTACGACCTGGCGGTGCGGATCGCCCAACTGCAGGATTCCTCGCTGCTGGCGCGCAAGCTCTGCGACATGCGGGTGATGCTGGTCGGGGCGCCGCGCTACTTCGAGGCGTTCGGCAAGCCGCAGCATCCGCGCGACCTGGCTCAGCACCGCTGCTTCACCTATGCGAACGTCGAGACGCCCGACCTCTGGCGGTTCACCAGCGACGCCGGCGAGGAGCAGAGCGTGACGGTCGCCGGGCCGATGCGGGTCAACAGCTCCGAGGGCATGAGCGCCTCGCTGCGGGCGGGGCTAGGGGTGGCGCTGCAGCCGGAGTTCATCTGCTGGCGCGACCTGAAGGACGGGACGCTGGAGACCGCGATGTGCGACTGGCGCCCGCCGACCCCGGCGCTGCACATCGTCAGCCCGCCGGGCCGGCTGCGGCCGGTGCGGGTCAAGGTGCTGATGGACTTCCTGGCCGAGCGGTTGGCCGCCGCGCCCTGGCAGACCGGGCTCTAGGCGCCGGGTAGGAAGGCCTGCGGCTCGCGGTTGAAACGGCCGAAGGTGGAAAGGCAACCCTGCCAGACCCCGAGGTGCTGCTTCATCTCGGCGGCGTTGGTGCGGGCGGTGACCATGGCGCCGTACATGACGTTGGCGCGGCCGTCGTCGGTCAGGTAGCCGCGGCACGCGACCTGGCTGCGGTTGAAGACGTTGATCTGCGCCAGGTTGGCGCCGCGCCGGTCGAAGGCGGTGGAGAAGGCGACCATGCCGCAGGCCTTGCCGCCGGCGTCGCAGTCGACGAACTGGGCCCCGAACCGGCCGCCGGGGGTGGCGATGTCGAGCACCACCACGCCGTCGTTGGCGCCGAGGACGGTCGCCTTGGCGTCCATCGTGGCCAGCAGTCCGACCAGGGCGGCCGGATCGCGGGCGTCGAACGCGGCCGGCTTGGCCGCGGCCTTCGGGGCCGGCTTGGCCGGTTCGGCGGCGAGCGCCGGAGCGGCGCAGGCGAGGGCGATGAGGACGGCGAGGGCGCGCATGCGGATGTGGCTCCAGCTAGGGGAGCAGGGCTAGCGTTTCCGGGCCGTGGGTGACAAGCCGCGGCTGGGGCATTTAAGTGCGGCCCATGCGCCGCGCCCTGCCCATCGTCGCCGCCCTGCTGCTCGCTCCGGTTCCGAGCCTGGCGCAGGAACGTTCGCCCGAAATGGCCCAGACCCTGGCCGAGCTGAGCCGGGTGCTGGGCGAAAGCCACGCTCTGCGCCAGGCCTGCGAGGGGAGCGGCGACCAGTACTGGCGCGCGCGGATGAACCGGCTGGCGGAGACCGAGGCCGGGGATCCGGAGCTGGAGGCCCGGTTGAAGGACAGTTTCAACGCCGGTTTCGCCGAGGGCCGGCGGCTCTATCGCGGCTGCGACGACGATACGCGGCGTGCGCAGGGGCTGACGGCCGCGCGTGGACGCGAGCTGGCGACGACGCTGTCGCGCGCCCAGTACCGCAGCGGCGTCATCCAGCCGGCGCCGCAAGAGGAGGGCGTGACGGCGGAGCCTGCACCGCGTTAGTGTGGCCTCCGTTTCTCGGGGAGGTTGTCATGGAACTGACTGCTGTCGTCGTCCTGCTGATCCTGGCCTTGGTGATCCTGTTCGGGGCCATCAAGATCGTGCCGCAGGGCCGCGAGTTTACGGTGGAGCGCTTCGGCCGCTACACCCGCACCCTGTCGCCCGGAATCAGCTTCCTGACCCCGTTCGTCGAAGGGATCGGGCGCAAGGTGAACATGATGGAGCAGGTGCTCGACGTGCCGCGCCAGGAAGTGATCACCAAGGACAACGCCGTGGTCCAGGTCGACGGCATCGTGTTCATCCAGGTGATGGACGCCGCGGCGGCGGCCTATCGCGTCGACAACCTCAACTACGCCATCGCCCAGCTGGCGATGACCAACCTGCGCACGGTGGTCGGCTCGATGGAGCTGGACGAGGTGCTGTCGCAGCGCGACCAGATCAACAGCCGTCTGCTGCACGTGATCGACTCGGCCACCGGCCCCTGGGGGGTGAAGGTCGCGCGGATCGAGATCAAGGACCTGCAGCCGCCGCCGGACATCACCAGCGCCATGGCCCGGCAGATGAAGGCCGAGCGTGAACGCCGCGCGGTGATCACCGAGGCCGACGGCGAGAAGGCCGCGGCGATCGCCCGGGCCGAGGGCGCCAAGCAGGCCGCGATCCTGGAGGCCGAGGGCCGCCGCGAAGCGGCCTATCGCGACGCTGAGGCGCGCGAACGCGAGGCCGAGGCCGAGGCCAAGGCGACGGCCATGGTGTCGGAGGCGATCGCCCGCGGCGACGTCAACGCCATCAACTACTTCGTCGCTCAGAAGTACGTCGAAGCCTTTGGCCGCCTGGCCGACAGCCCGCAGCAGAAGACGGTGATCGTGCCGGCCGAGATGGGCGCCCTGGTCGGCTCGCTGGCCGGGGTCGGCGAGCTGGTGAAGACCATCCGCACCGATGATCCGCCGCAGCGCCCGGCTCCGCCGCGCGCCGCACGCGGCGCAGTCCCGCCGACCGGAGCCTGACCCGATGAGTCCGCTGGCCGAGTTCTATGTCGCCCACGGCTTCTGGCTGTGGGCCGCAATCGGGGCCGCGGTGTTGGCGGCCGAGATCGCCTTCGGCTCGGGCTGGCTGCTGTGGCCTGCCGCCTGCGCCGCCGTGGTCGCGGTGGTCAGCCTGTTCACCCGCAACGCGGTGGTCGAGATCGGACTGTTCGCGGTGCTGACCATCGTCACCACCCTGGCCGCCCGGCGGTTCTGGCCGCGCGAGCGGGCCCCGGCCACGGACATCAACGACAATGTCGCGCGGCTGGTCGGGCACCAGGGGCGGGTCTCGGCCGCCTTCGTGCACGGCGCGGGCCGGGTGCTGATCGACGGCAAGGAATGGGCGGCCGAATCCGAGGACGGCGCGCCGCTGGAGCTGGAGGCGATCGTCGAGGTCACCGGCCTCAGCGGCGGCTCTCGGCTCCGGGTGCGGGCCCAGCGCTGACCTCCTCGAGGAACCGGCGCAGGTTGCGCAGGAACGGCAGGGCCTGACGGAACTCGGCGTCGGTGAAGCCCTCGCGCAGCAGCTCCATCTTCCACTTCATGGCCTTGATGACGGCGGCGTGCTGCTCGAGCCCGGCGCGGGTCAGGCGCACCCGCTTCTTGCGCCCGTCGGCGACGTCGCCCAGCACGCTGACGAACCCGAGCTCGCCCATCTTCTGCAGGATGTTGGTCAGGGCGGCTTTTGACAGCAGCATCACGCGGGCCAGCTCGGCCGGGGTCTGGCCGTCGCCGTTGCGGACGAAGTGCTGCAGCAGTTCGAAATGCGCGAAGGTCATGCCGGAGGGCAGGTGGTGCTGAACCGACTGGCGGATCAGGTGCTCGATGACGCCGATCTCGCCGAACACCGCGACGTCGGGACGATCCTGCAGGGTCGGGGCCATGGTTCGGCCTCCCGTTGTTCAAGCCCGAACATCGTTGTCGTTCGGACCCGAACGGTCAAGCCTTGCGCGCCTCCGTCAGGCCCTTGCGGGCGAGCGCGTCGGCCCGCTCGTTCAGCTCGTGGCCGGCGTGGCCCTTGACCCAGTTCCAGCTGACGTCGTGGCGGGCGCGGGCCGCGTCGAGCCGCCGCCAGAGGTCGTCGTTCTTGACCGGCTTGTTGTCGGCGGTCTTCCAGCCGCGGCGCTTCCAGCCGTGGATCCACTCCGAGATGCCCTTCATCACGTACTGGCTGTCGGTGTGAAGCTCGACCTTGCAGGGCTTCTTGAGGGCTTCGAGCGCCTGGATGGCGGCCATCAGCTCCATGCGGTTGTTGGTGGTGCCCGGCTCGCCGCCGCTGATCTCCTTGAGGTGGGTTCCGGAGATCATCACCGCGCCCCAGCCGCCAGGGCCGGGATTTCCCGAGCATGCTCCGTCGGAATAGATGACGACCGCGGGCGTCACGAAACCTCGCCCAGCAGGACGAGGTCGGGGGCCGAGCGGTGGACGGCCAGCTTGCGCTCGTATTCCAACGGGTCCTTGGGCCGCACCAGGGCCCCGGCCGGGGTGGCGTGCCAGTCGTGCAGCCGGGTCAGGAAGAAGCGCATGGCCGCACCGTGGGCCAGGGCCGGCAGGGCGGCGCGCTCGGCGGGGCTCAAGGGGCGGTGGGCCTCATAGCCGGCCAGCAGGGCGCGAGCGCTGGTGATGTTGAAGCTGCCGTCGGGCTCGAAGCACCAGGCGTTCAGCGCCACGGCGATGTCGTAAGCCAGGAAGTCGTTGCAGGCGAAGTAGAAGTCGATGGTCCCGGCGAACTTGCCGCCCGGATGGAAGAAGACGTTGTCCGGGAAGTAGTCGGCGTGGATCACGCCGCTGGGCAGGTCCTGGGGCCAGGCCGCGGCGAGGCGTTGCAGGTCGCCGTCGATGACCGCGGCGAGGCCCGGTTTCAGCGCATCGGCCTGGGCCTTGAGGCCCTCGAACATCGGCGACCAGGCGTCCTGGCCAAGGTCGTTGGGCCGGGTCATGGAAAAACCGTCGGCGGCCAGGTGCAGGCGGGCGAGGCCCTCGCCGGCCTCGCGGCAGTGAGCGGCGGTCGGGCGGCGCACCGACAGGCCCGGCAGGAACGAGAAGATGGCGCAGGGCTTGCCGCGCACGTGCTGGAGCGCCTCGCCGGCCTTGTCGATCATCGGGGTGGCCGACGGATAGCCGTGCTGGGCCAGCCAGCGGGTGAGGCCGAGGAAGTACGGCAGCTCGTCCTCGCGCACCCGCTTTTCATAGACGGTCAGGATGAACTGGCCGGCCTCGGTCTCGAGCAGGAAGTTCGAGTTCTCGACCCCTTCGGCGATGCCCTTGAACGCCAGCGGCGCCCCGAGGTCGAAGTCGGAGAGGAGCGCGTTCAGCTCCTCGTCGGAGATGTCGGTGTAAACGGCCATGGTGGCGCGGAAGTGCGGGAGCGCGGGCCGCGCGTCAAGCGTCGGCTGTCAGCTTGCGCGGCAGCTTGAAGCTGACGGTCTCGCGCACGGTGTCGACTTCCTCGACCGTGACGTCGAACGCCTCGGCCAGACGGTCGATCAGCCCCTGGACCAGCAGCTCTGGGGCCGAGGCCCCGGCGGTGACGCCGACGCTGGCCGCTCCGTCCAGCCAGGCGAGGTCCAGGCCGTGGGCGTCGTCGATCAGATAGGCGCCCTTGGCCCCCGAGCGCTTGCCGACCTCGACCAGCCGCACCGAGTTGGAGGAGTTGGCCGAGCCAAGCACCAGCAGCACGTCGGCGCGGGCCGAGATCGCCTTGACCGCTTCCTGGCGGTTGGTGGTGGCGTAGCAGATGTCTTCCTTGTGCGGGGCGGCGATGTCCGGGAACCGCTCGCGCAGGGCCGCGACGATCTCGGCGGTGTCGTCGACCGACAGGGTGGTCTGGGTGGCGAAGGCGACGTTGGCCGGGTCGATCGGGTTGAAGGCGCGGGCGTCCTCGACCGTCTCAATGAGCTTCACGACGCCGTCGGGCAGCTGACCCATGGTGCCGACGACCTCGGGGTGGCCGGCGTGGCCGATCAGCACGATCTCCTTGCCGGCGTCATAGTGGCGCTGGGCCTCGACGTGGACCTTGGAGACCAGCGGGCAGGTGGCGTCGAGATAGAGCATCTGGCGGCCCTTGGCCTCGGCCGGCACCGACTTGGGCACGCCGTGGGCGGAGAACACCACCGGGCGGTCGGTCGGGCACTCCGACAGCTCCTCGACGAACACCGCGCCGAGATCCTTCAGCCGCTCGACCACGTGGCGGTTGTGGACGATCTCATGGCGCACATAGACCGGAGCCCCGTACTTCTCGATGGCGCGCTCGACGATCTGGATGGCGCGGTCGACCCCGGCGCAGAAGCCGCGCGGCGTGGCCAGCAGGACCGTCAGCGGGGGGCGGGGGCGGGGCTCTTGCAACATGGCGGGCAAGTTAGGCGTTCAGGCCCGTGTCCGCCAGCCGCGTTGCGGCCTCAATCGATAGCCATTACTAGGGGCGATGCACGCGCACCGCCCCTGCGGCGGCGCGCCCCTCTGGCTTGGACGACCTTTGATGCGCCGCTCCCTGATGCTGCTTGCCGCCGGCCTGATCGTGGCCGGGTCCACGGTTCCCGAGCTGGCGCTCGCCCAACGCCGCGGCAACGATGAACAGCGCCAGCAGGAAGAGGCCGCCAAGAAGCGCAAGCGCGAATCGGAATGGGCCGACGTCCAGGCGCCGCTGCCGCAGCTGCGCAACGCCGGCCCGTGCCCGTATGTGAAGGTGCTCTACGACGCGGCCCGCTACGTCGAGTTCAAGGACAACCGCGAGGCGTCGTCGGCGGTCGGCTATTCCGGCGAGATCCAGGGCATTTCGGCCGGCTGCCAGTACAAGGACGAAGAGCCGATCAAGGTGACGATGGAAATCCTCTTCGAGCTGGGCAAGGGCCCGCAGGCCGAGGGTTCCTCGAAGAACTACCGCTACTGGGTGGCGGTGACCCAGCGCGGGCAGTCGGTGATCGCCAAGGAATACTTCGACCTGCCGATCAACTTCGCGGCCGGCCAGGACCGCATCTACGCCACCGAAACGATCAACCAGATCACCATTCCGCGCGCCACCATGACCACCAGCGGCGCCAACTTCGAAGTGCTGGTCGGTTTCGACGTCACGCCGCAAATGGCGGCCTTCAACCGCGATGGTAAGCGCTTCCGGCTCAACGCCGGATCGGCCGTCGCCGGGAACACCAACGAAAACAAATGAGCGACCTGAAAAGGGGCCTGAGCGAAGCGGTCGCCGCCGCTTTCGCCGCGGCGGGACTGCCGGCCGAACTTGGCCGGGTGACGCCGTCTGACCGGCCCGACCTGGCGGACTTCCAGTGCAACGGGGCCCTGCCCGCAGCCAAGGTGGCCAAGCGCGATCCGCGCGGCATCGCCGCCGAGGTGGTGGCCAACCTGACCGGCGACCCGCGGCTGGCCTCGGTCGAGGCCGCGGGCCTGGGCTTCATCAACATGCGCGTCAGCGACGGCGCCCTGTCGGCGCGCGCCGCCGAGATCGCCGCCGATCCGCGCCTGGGCGCGCAGGCGGTCGAGACCGCGCGCAAGGTGATGATCGACTACGGCGGCCCCAACGTGGCCAAGCCGATGCACGTTGGCCACCTGCGTTCGTCGATCATCGGCGAATCGCTGAAGCGCATTTACCGGTTCCGCGGCGACACCGTGGTGGGCGACGCCCACTTCGGCGACTGGGGCTACCAGATGGGACTGCTGATCGGGGCGGTCACCGACGAGGACGCGGCGATCGCCAAGGTCGTCGAGGAGCTCAACGCCAAGGGCGAGGTCAACGAGGCCGACGAGGCCGCCGCCTTCGCCCTGTTCGACGAGAAGGTCAGCCTGGCCGACCTCGACCGGCTCTATCCGATGGCGGCCGCGCGCGGGAAGTCCGAGCCGGAGTACCGCGACCGGGCCCGCAAGCTGACCGCCGAACTGCAGGCCCGCAAGGCCGGCTACTTCCTGCTGTGGCGCCACTTCGCCAAGGTGACCAAGGTCGCCCTGGAGCGCGACTTCCACGCCCTGGGCGTCGATTTCGACCTCTGGAAGGGCGAGAGCGACGTCGACGAGCTGATCGAGCCGATGGTCGCCGAACTGGACGCCAAGGGCCTGCTGGTCGACGACCAGGGCGCGCGGATCATCCGCGTCGCCAAGGAGGGCGACAAGCGCGAGCTGCCGCCGCTGCTGGTGGTCTCGTCCGAGGGCTCGGCCATGTACGGCACGACCGACCTGGCGACGATCCTCGACCGCAAGCAGAGCTTCGGCCCCGACCACGTGCTCTACGCCGTGGACCAGCGCCAGGCCGACCACTTCGAGATCGTGTTCCGCGCCGCCTACCTGGCCGGCTACGCGGGCGAGGGCAGCCTGGAACATGTCGGCTTCGGCACCATGAACGGGACCGACGGCAAGCCGTTCAAGACCCGCGAAGGCGGCGTCCTGAAGCTGAACGACATGATCGTCATGACCCGCGACAAGGCGCGCGAGCGCCTGCACGAGGCGGGGCTGGGCGCCGAGCTCGATCCCGACACCTTCGAGGACACCGCCCACAAGGTCGCCGTCGCGGCGCTGAAGTTCGCCGACCTGCAGAACTTCCGCGGGACGTCCTACGTCTTCGATCTCGACCGCTTCTCGAGCTTCGAGGGCAAGACCGGGCCGTACCTGCTGTACCAGGCGGTGCGAGTGAAATCGCTGCTGCGCAAGGCGCAGGCCGAAGGCGCCGAGCCGGGGCCGATCGTGGTCGCCGAACCGGCCGAGCGCGATCTGGTGCTGCTGCTCGACGCCTACGACCAGGCGCTGGCCGACGCCTACGACAAGAAGGCGCCGAACTTCGTGGCCGAGCATGCCTACAAGCTGGCCCAGGCGTTCTCGAAGTTCTACGCGGCCTGTCCGATCCTCAGCGCCGAGCCGGCGGTCAAGGCCTCGCGCCTGGCCCTGGCCCAGACCACGCTGCGCCAGCTCGAACAGGCGCTGGACCTGCTGGGCATCGAGGCGCCCGAGCGGATGTAGGCCGGGTCTCGGTCGGGGCGCTCAGGCGTCCCAGGCCTGGACCGTGACCTGGTTGCGGATCTGGCCGTGATCGAGGTCGAGCATCGCCGTGCAGAACACGCGGGTCCCGTCCGGGTAGGCGCAGGACTCGCTGAACGCCATGTGCGCGTCGTCGGCGACGGCCGACTCCAGCCTGTGGGTCATCGCCCGGCCGCAGACGTCCTCGTAATAGCGGGCGATCTGCGCCTTGCCGCGCAGCTCCAACGGGGCGCTGGGCGTGTGGTCGCGGTCGATGATCTGGATGACCGCATCGTCGACATAGAAGCCGACCAGCGCCGAGGCGTCGCGGCTTTCCAGCGCAGTTTTCAGGGCCTTTGGGGTGATCGAGGGCATGGCGCCGCCTCCGCCAGGCGGGTCCCCGCGGCCGAGGCGGTCGCTGTCGCGCCTGACGCACCAACCTAGCACGCGGCGCCCCGGCCCGCGACGTCCGCGCGCAGATCGTCACAAGCGTCGGCCATGGAACGCGTGGCGCATTGACTCCCATTCGGCGATCGAAGAGTTATGCGACGACTCTCGCGGGAGAGATCGGGCCTTTCGGGGCCCGGAGCCGAAGGCGCAACCGCCCCGGAAACGCTCAGGCAAAAGGACCGCGCGAGCTGATGAACGCTGGAAAGCAGCGTCGGGAAACCGGCGCTCGCCGAAGGAGCAAGGGACCGCCTGGTCCTGAAATCTCTCAGGCTCAGGGACAGCGGGGGCGCGAACGTCGCAAGGGCATTGCCCTGTCGAACGGTCGCGAGGTCATCAGCCGGAGTCCGTCGTGTCCGAAGAAAACTTGAAGACCACCCCGCTCAACGCCGCGCACATCGCCGCGGGCGCCCGCATGGTGCCGTTCGCCGGCTATTCGATGCCGGTGCAGTACAAGGACGGGGTGCTGAAGGAGCATCTCTGGACCCGTGAGAACGCGGGCCTGTTCGACGTCTCGCACATGGGCCAGGCCCGGCTGCGCGGGGTCTCGCCGCTGTCGGCCTTCGAGGAGGTCACCCCCGGCGACTTCATCGGCCTGAAGCCGGGCAAGCAGCGCTACTCGGTGCTGCTGAACAAGAAGGGCGGCATCATCGACGACCTGATGGCTGCGCGTCCGGATGACGACGGCCTGTTCGTGGTGGTCAACGGCGCCTGCAAGGACAACGACTTCAAGGTCATCGACGACGAGCTGGCCGGGCAGGTGCGCATCGAGCGCCTCGAGGACCGCGCGCTGCTGGCGCTGCAGGGCCCCAAGGCCGCCGAGGTGCTGGCGCAGCACGCTCCCGAGGCGGCGAGCATGGTGTTCATGGACGCCCGCGCAATGAACGCCTTCGGGACCGACGCCATCGTCTCGCGCTCGGGCTACACCGGCGAGGACGGCTATGAGATCTCGATCCCGGCCTCGGAGGCCGAGCGGGTCTGGAACACCCTGCTGGCCGACGAGCGCGTGAAGCCGATCGGCCTGGGCGCGCGCGACAGCCTGCGCCTGGAGGCCGGCCTGCCGCTCTACGGCCATGACGTCGACGAGACCGTCAGCCCGATCGAGGCGGACCTGGCGTTCTCGATCTCCAAGAAGCGCCGCGACGCCCGCGACTTCCCGGGCGCGGCCCGAATCGCCAAGGAGCTGGCCGAGGGCGCGAGCCGCAAGCGCGTCGGCCTGGTCGTGCTGGAAGGCGCGCCGGCCCGCGAGGGCGCCGAGATCGCCGACGAAGCGGGCAATGTGATCGGCGTCGTCACCTCCGGCGGCTTCTCGCCGAGCATGGGCAAGCCGATCGCCATGGGCTTCGTGCCGCCGGCCTATGCGGCGGCCGGCTCGAAGCTGAAAGTCATCGTTCGGGGCAAGGCCCAGACCGCCGAGGTCACGGCCATGCCCTTCGTTCCTCATCGTTACGTTCGCAAGCTCTGAGAGAGGGCCACCTATGCGTTTCACCAAGGATCACGAGTGGGTCGTCGTAGACGGCGACGTGGCCACCATCGGCATCACCGCCTATGCCGCTGAACAGCTGGGCGACGTCGTGTTCGTCGAGGTTCCGGAAGCCGGCAAGACCGTGAAGGCGGGCGACAACCTGGCCGTGGTCGAGAGCGTCAAGGCCGCCTCGGACGTCTACGCCCCGATCTCAGGCGAAGTCGTCGAGGGCAACGCCGCGCTGGGCGATGCGCCCGAGACGGTCAACGACCAGCCGGAAGGTTCGGGCTGGTTCGCGAAGATCAAGCTCGCCAACCCGGCCGAGGTCGAGGCGCTGATGGACCGCGACGCCTACGAAGCCTTCCTGGGCACGCTGTAAGCCCGACCCGCCAAGCTGATGCGCCGCTTGGGTCCCGGCTTTCGCCGGGACGAGCGGGGAGTAGAAACACCATGAGATACCTGCCCCTTTCCCCGGCCGATCGCGCGCAGATGCTGGCGACCATCGGTGCCGGCTCGGTCGACGATCTGTTCGTCGACGTGCCGGTCGCGGCCCGCAAGGCCGAGCTGTTCGACCTGCCGCTGCATGCCGGCGAACTGGAGGTCGAGCGCGAGCTGGCCGGGCTGGCGGCGATGAACCGCCCGGCCGGGGCTGGGCCGTTCTTCTGCGGGGCGGGGGCCTACAAGCACCATGTCCCGGCGACGGTGGATCACATTATCCAGCGCTCGGAGTTCCTGACCAGCTATACGCCCTACCAGCCGGAAATCGCGCAGGGCACGCTGCAGGTGCTGTTCGAGTTCCAGACCCAGGTCGCGGCCCTGACCGGGCTCGAGGTGGCCAACGCCTCGATGTACGACGGCTCCACGGCCTGCGCCGAGGCGGTGATGATGGCCCAGCGCGTCACCCGCCGGAAGAAGGCGGTGCTGTCGGGCGGCCTGCATCCGCACTATGCGGCGACCACCCAGACCATCGCCCATGCCGAGGGCATGGACATCGTGCGCCAGGCCGCGGCGATCGACGCCGAGGCCGCCGTGCTCGACGCCATCGACGCCGACACCGCCGCGGTGGTCGTGCAGACCCCGAATGTGTTCGGCGTCGTGACCGACGTCAGCAAGATCGCGCAGGCGGCTCACGCGGCCGGCGCGCTGCTGATCGTGGTGACGACGGAAGCGGTCTCCTACGGCCTGTTGAAGTCGCCGGGCGAGATGGGCGCCGACATCGCCGTGGCCGAGGGCCAGTCGATCGGCAACGGCCTGAACTTCGGCGGCCCGTATGTCGGCCTGTTCGCTTGCCGCGAAAAGCTGGTGCGCCAGATGCCCGGCCGCCTCTGCGGCGAGACCGTCGACGCCGAGGGCCGTCGCGGTTTCGTGCTGACCCTGTCGACCCGCGAGCAGCACATCCGCCGCGAGAAGGCGACCTCGAACATCTGCACCAATTCGGGACTCTGCGCCCTGGCCTTCACCATCCACCTGTCGCTGCTGGGCGAGCGCGGCCTGCGCGACCTGGCCGCCCTGAACCACGCCAAGGCCCGCGAGCTGCGTGACGCCCTGGCCGCCGTGCCGGGCGTTCAGGTCCTGACCCCGCGGTTCTTCAACGAGTTCGCGATCCGCCTGAAGGGCGATGCAGCCGCCGCGGTCGACGCCCTGCTGGCCGACGGCGTCGTCGCCGGCGTGCCGTTCTCGCGCCTCGACCCGGGCGCCGGCATGGACGACGTCCTGCTGGTCGCCGCGACCGAGACCACCACCACCCAGGACATCCAGACCTTCGCCCAGGCGCTCGCCGGGAGGACCGCGTAATGACCATGCTGAATGTTGGCCGTCCGACCCGTCCGGAAGGCGCCGCTGAATCGACCGGCCATACCTCGCTGACCGGCGGCCGCGGGCTGCTGCAGGACGAGGCGCTGATCTTCGAACTGGGCGGCTGGGACAAGACCGGCGTCGACCTGGCGCCGGCCTCGCAGGACGCCTCGGACCTGGGCGACCTGGTCCGCGCCGCGCCGATCGGCCTGCCGGGCTTGTCCGAGCCGGAGGCGATGCGCCACTATGTGCGCCTCTCCCAGAAGAACCACGCCATCGACCTGGCGCTCTATCCGCTGGGCTCGTGCACGATGAAGCACAACCCGCGCCTGAACGAGAAAATGGCCCGCCTGGCCGGCTTCGCCGACCTGCACCCGCTGGCCCCGCAGGCCACGGTCCAGGGCGCGCTGGCGCTGATGGACCGTCTGGCCCACTGGCTGAAGACCCTGACCGGCATGCCGGCCGTGGCGCTGTCGCCGAAGGCCGGCGCGCACGGCGAGCTCTGCGGCCTGCTGGCCATCAAGGCCGCGCACGAGGCGAACGGGCAGGGTCATCGCCGCACCGTGCTGGTGCCGACCTCGGCCCACGGCACCAACCCGGCCACCGCCGCCTTCGTCGGCTATTCGGTGGTCGAGATCGCTCAGACCGACGACGGCCGCGTCGACACCGCCGACCTGGCCGCCAAGCTGTCGCCGGACGTGGCGGCGATCATGGTCACCAACCCCAACACCTGCGGCCTGTTCGAGCGCGACATCCTGGAGATCTCGCGCCTGACCCACGAGGCAGGGGCCTACTTCTACTGCGACGGCGCCAACTTCAACGCTATCGTCGGCCGGGTGCGCCCGGGCGACCTGGGCGTCGACGCCATGCATATCAACCTGCACAAGACCTTCTCGACGCCGCACGGCGGCGGCGGGCCGGGCGCGGGTCCGGTGGTGCTGTCGGCGGCTCTGGCGGCTCACGCGCCGGCCCCTTGGGTGGTGGCCGGCGAGGACGGCTTCAAGCTGGTCGAGGAGACCACCGAGGAGGCCGCCCAGGGCTTTGGCCGCATGAGCGCCTTCCACGGTCAGATGGGCATGTTCGTCCGGGCCTACGCCTACATGGTCAGCCATGGGGCCGACGGCCTGCGCCAGGTCGCCGAGGACGCGGTGTTGAACGCCAACTACATCAAGGCCCGCCTGTCGCCGGTGATGAGCGCGGCCTTCCCGGACGGTCCGTGCATGCACGAGGCGCTGTTCGACGACGCCTGGCTGGACGGCACCGGGGTGACTACGCTCGACTTCGCCAAGGCGATGATCGACGAGGGCTTCCACCCGATGACCATGTACTTCCCGCTGGTCGTCCACGGGGCGATGCTGATCGAGCCGACCGAGACCGAGCCGAAGCACGAGCTGGACCGGTTCTGCGAGGCGCTGATCGCCCTGGCGCACGCCGCCAAGGCCGGCGACGCCGACCGTTTCAAGGGCGCCCCTTACCTGGCCCCGCTGCGCCGGCTGGACGAGACGCTGGCGGCCCGCAAGCCGCGTCTCACCTGGCGGCCCGAGGCGGCAGGTGTGTCTCCGGCGCCGCTCGCCGCCGAATAGCCGCAAGTGGACGAAATTTAACCGCAGGGTCGCCTTTACGAGTCCTAGATACGTTCTCATATCGCAGGACGCCCGACCGCTGGTCCTCCCCAGTTCGGCGCGCGGGCTCAATCCAGGTCTGAACGTGTCACTCGCCATGCCCAGCGTGCGCGGCAATCGCGCCACCGACGACGTCACCCGCGATCTCGCGGGGCGACTCGTGCGCTTCGGCCTGGTCGTGGTCGGCGGCGTGATCGTGATCGCCGGCGTGCTGATCGCGCCGCTGCCGGGCCCCGGCGGGATCCCGGTGATCGTCGTCGGGCTGATGGTGATCCTGCGCAACTCGTTCAAGGCGCGGCGGCAGTTCGTCCGCCTGCATCACGCCCACCCGCGGGTGATCTCACCGATCCGGCGGCTGCTGCGGCGGGACCCGCAAATCCTGAAGATGTCCTGGCATCAGGCTTTGAAGATCGAGCGTCTTCTGGCGCCTAAGGGCCTTCGCTTCATGGTTCGCAGCCGGCGCCTTTTCAGACGCCGGCGCTAAACCGTTAGTTCCTACTGGAGCTTGGAGCCCAGCTGGCTGATCGCACGGTCGACCAGCGGATCAGTCTTCACGCCCGGGAGGCGCTGGGTCAGCACCACCTCGGCGGCCTGGGCCGCCAGATCGGCGGCGGCGGCCTTCACCTCGGCCGCGGCTTGCGCCTCGGCGTTGGCGATCTTGCGCTCGGCGAGCTGCTGACGGCGAGCCAGGCTCTCCTCCAGCTTCGCCTTGGCGTCGGCCTCGTAGCGGCGGGCCTCTTCCTGCGCGGCGGCCAGCATGTCCTTGGCTTGCGCCTCGGCTTCGGCGCGCTCGGCCTTCAGTTGGGTCAGCAGCCGCTGGGCTTCCTCGCGGATGCGAGCCGCTTCGTCCAGGTCGCCCTGGATCTTGGCGGACTTGGCGTCCAGAGCGGCGTTGATGGCCTTCGGGGCCTTGGCCACGAAGATCACGATGCCGAGGAAGATCAGCAGGCCGACGCCGACCCAGAACTCCGCGTTGGCGGGATTAAGGAAAGCAGGCATCAGGCGGCTCCTTGAACGCGAGCGGCGAGCGCCGCGTCGATCTCGGCCGCAGTCACCTTCTGACCGGTCAGCTTCTCGACCATGGCCTGAGCCGTCTCGCCGGCGATGCCGCGGACGTTGGACATGGCTTGGTCACGCAGGCCGCGGATGCGGGCCTCGGCCTCATCCATCTGGGCCTGAAGACGGGCGTCTTCAGCCTTCTGGCTGGCGGCGAGTTCAGCGGCAGCCTTGGCCTTGGCTTCGACGGCGAGGCCGCGCGCGCGAGCACGGGCTTCGTCGATCTCGGCCTGGGCGGCCTTGGCTTGCGCCTCGGCTTCGGCCTGAACGCTGCGGGCCTGGGTCACCGCGTCGGCGATGGTCGCCGCGCGGGTGTCCTGGATCGTGCGGAGCCGCGGAATGAAGACCTTGGCCAGCAGGATGTAGAGGACGGCGAAGATGAGGAAGAGCCAGACGATCTGGCCGCCCCAATGTTCGAACTCGAACTGGGGCAGGCCACCTCCGCTCTCGCCGCCGCCATGGGCGGCGACTTCCGTCGTGCCGGCCGGAGCGTGAGCCCCGTGTTCGGCGGCGACGGCCTCGTGGGATGTGGTCTCGGCGGCCATAAGGCTTAGGCGTCCTTATAAACGCAGGTCAGGGCGCGACGATGACGACGCGCCCCTCGGGACCTGCGGATCTGGCTTTAGGAGAACAGGATGAGCAGGCCGAGCACGAAGGCCAGAATGCCCAGAGCTTCGGTCAGAGCCGCGCCGAGGATGAGGTTGGTGAACTGGCCGCCGGCGGCCGACGGGTTGCGCGTGGCGCCCGCCAGGAAGTGGCCGAAGATGGTGCCCACGCCGATGCCGGCGCCGATCATGCCCAGGGTAGCGAGGCCAGCGCCGATGAACTTAGCGGCTTCAGCGTCCATAGTTTTCAGTCCCGTTTGAAAGTTGAAGAGGGTTGTTGAGTGCGACGGCCGATCAGTGGTGATGGCCGAGGTTGACCACGTCGTTGAGATAGACGCAGGCCAGAACCGCGAAGACGAACGCCTGCAGGAAGGCGACCAGGAACTCCAGCGCCGTCAGGGCGACGACGCCGCCGAGCGACAGGGCCGCCGCCACATAGGCGAGGGAGGCGACGCCGCCGGTGGCGGCCAGAGCGCCCAGCGAGATGATGAAGCCGGCGAAGACCTTCATGGCCACGTGGCCGCCCAGCATGTTGCCGAACAGACGCAGGGCGAGGGTCACCGGGCGCAGCAGGAAGGACAGGATCTCGATCGGGGTGACCAGGATCAGCATGTACCAGGGGATGCCGGACGGGACGAACAGCTTGTACATGTTCGCGCCGTTGCGCAGCACGCCGTAGATGATGACGATCAGGATGGTCATCACGGCCAGCGAGGCGGTCACCGCCAGCTGCGAAGTCGCCGTGAAGACGAGGAACATGCCCAGCATGTTCATCATCAGAATGAACATGAACAGGGTCAGGATGTACGGGAAGAACTTGCGCCCTTCGTGGCCGATGATCCCGGCGACGAGGTCGTCGATGTAGCTGAACATCCCCTCGCCGATGACCTGCAGCCGGCCCGGCACGACCGCGGCCTTGGCGGTGGTCACCGCGAAGAACAGGACCACCAGAGCGGCCGCCGCCAGCATGGCGACAGTCGAATTGGTGATCGACATGTCAATCGCGCCGACGCCCGGCAGAGTGAACGAAGGCAGATCCACGACCTTGTGGATCTCGAACTGATGCATCGGGTCGGCCATGCCGCCTCGAACTCCCTCAATCGTCCTCGTCGTCGGGGGGGAGGTCCTGAACGGGACCCCACTCCCTCGCCGCTTCGGCGGTCATGCGCTGGGCCGAACGAACGGCCATCCAAATAGAAACGCCGAAGCCCACGAGGACTCCGATGATCATCCCCCAAGGCGCCGTCTTCAGAACGACGTCCGCCCCGGCTCCGAAGCCCAGTCCCACAAAGACCCCGCCTATCAGCACGCCCATGAGGCGATAGCCGTAGCCGGCGGCCTTGGAACCGTAGTCGCGCGGCGTCTGGGTCGTGCGCTCTTCAAGCGCAGCGGCCCTTTCGTCGAGGCGCCTGATCGCCTCGTCGCGCGAATTGTCCGGATGCGGCATGCGTCGGGCGGCCTTTTGGAACCACGACGTCGCCCGCCGCGGCCGGGGCTTCAAGTCGCGCGGAACCTATAGGCGCGGGTGCGGTGCGTCAAGGCTGGGGTTGTGTGATTTAGCGCGTTGTAATTGCTGAGAAAAACGACGTCGCGACAACTCGTCCACCGCCCGCGGGGCCAGACCGCCGGGGGCGAAGGTTAGGAACGGCGCAGATTCCCTTGCGGAACCTCGACTTATTGCGCCGCCATGGCCTCGGCCTGGCGCAGGTCGACCGAGACCAGCTGCGAGACGCCGCGCTCGGCCATGGTCACCCCGAACAGGCGGTCCATGCGGGCCATGGTCACTGGATTGTGGGTGATGGTGATGAACCGGGTCTCGGTGCGGCGGCGCATCTCGTCGAGCAGGTTGCAGTAGCGGTCGACATTGGCGTCGTCGAGCGGGGCGTCGACCTCGTCGAGCACGCAGATCGGGGCCGGCTGGGCCAGGAACACCCCGAAGATCAGGGCGCAGGCGGTCAGCGCCTGCTCGCCGCCGCTCATCAGGCTCATGGTCGAGAGCCGCTTGCCGGGCGGGCAGGCGTAGATTTCGAGGCCGGCCTCCAGCGGGTCGTCGGACTCCACCAGCCGCAGTTCGGCCTGGCCGCCCTGGAACAGCGCCTGGAAGAGCGCCTTGAAGTGCTCGTTGATCACCTCGAAGGCGGCCAGCAGCCGCTCGCGGCCCTCGCCGTTCAGTTCGTCGATGCCCTGGCGCAGACGGGCGATGGCGCCGGTCAGGTCGGTGCGCTCGCTCATCATGGTCTCGAGGCGAGCGGCGTGCTCCCCGGCCTCTTCCTCGGCGCGCAGGTTCACCGCCCCGATCGAATCGCGCTGGCGCTCCAGGGCGTAGAGGTGGGCCTCCATGCCGCCGGCGTCGGTCGGGATGGCGACCGCCTCCTCGGCCAGCTGGCGGCCGAGCTGCTCGGGCTCGATGCGGGCGGTCTCGCGGATCTGGCTGGTGATCTCGGTCAGGCGCTCGATCGCCGCTTCCAGCTTGGCGGCCAGGGAGGCGCGTAGCTCGCGAGCCTCGCCGGCGGCGCCCTCGGCGGCGCGCAGGGCGGCCAGCCGTTCCAGCTTCTGCTCCAGGGT
>NZ_JAPMTQ010000034.1:0-48763 GCF_026411515.1 Phenylobacterium sp. 58.2.17
CCCCCCCCCCCCCCCCCCCCCCCCCCCCCCCCCCCCCCCCCCCCCCCCCCCCCCTAACTCTACGCAGAGACCGTCGCCCGTGGGGCCTCCTCGGACTGGTACATGGAAATCATGTGCCCATCCGGGTCGGAAATCTCCGCCGACCATCCGCCTGGCGCATGACTGACCGGCGTCACGATCGTCGCCCCCTTTTCGGCGAGCGCGGCGACGACGGTGTCGATGCCGCCTTCAGCCAGATCGAAGACGATGATCGGCGAGTTGCCCGGGCGGCACTCGGCCTTGAAGAAGATCAGTTCGACGCCGCCCATGGTGTTGGCCTGAAGCCAGTCGTTCCCGGCGCCGTCGTCCCCCATGTTGGTGACGTCGAGCCCGAGTACGTCGCGGTAGAATTTTTCGGTTCGCGCTATGTCGGTGACATAGAAGCAGACGGTTCCAATCCGCACTTTGCCGAACATGTGTCTCTCCCTTTCAGATGTTGGACGCCCCTAGTTGCCGCGCCACGTCGATTTGTGAGGACACGACGAACAGATGCCCGTCCGGGTCGTGCGTTCCTATTTCGGTCGCGGCCGGGCGAAGCACGCCGATCAGGGCTCGGCGCAGAAGGCCGAACGGCAGATCCCCCTTCAAGGCCCGGCCCCCGATCGCGCCGCGCAGGCCCAATTGCAGGCAGCGCCGCTTCAACTCGCTGATCCGCTGGCGCAGGGCGACGTCCGACAGGTCCAGCAGCCAGGCGATCTCCGGCTTCGTATGACCGGTCACGACGAGCAGGGCCGTCGTCCGCAGACCGGGCGGTAGCGTCGCGATGAAGTCGCCCGGATCGGTGGCGCTGGCCCCCGCCTCCGCCTCCGCCGCGGCGTCGAGTGCGTAGTCGGCTTCACGTCGACGTCGGCGAGCGGCGGAACGGGCTTCGTGCAGGGCCCGGTTGCGCAGCACCCCGCCAAGCCAGCGCCGGTTCTCGCTCGCGCTCATATCGCCGCGCCCGGCCTCGACCGCACACAGCAGCGCGGCCTGAAGCAGATCCTCGGCTTCGCCGGCGCGACGCGTTCGCCCGTGGGCGCTGCGCAGAAGTCTCAGATAGGTCTTGCGATCCATCACCTGTGCCGACCTCAGACCTCTATCTCAACGCGAAGACGCTGCATGCGAGCGTCTCGCAAGCGCAAGCTTGTGAAACACTTACGCGCATTTCCTGATTGACCGACGTTATTCCGGGGCGCAACCTCAGAGCGTCGCCATGCTCTTGCAGGCGCATAGTGGGCGCGTTCCGGCGGCCCCTGATGACCAGCCGGTCGGCCCGCATGGGCGCCTGTCGCAGTCTGGCGAGGACGTGTCCTCTGTCTCAGTGTGCGAAGGGAAACGCCATGCAATCCGGACACCACGAAGGTGAGGTCCACCATCACAAGAACAAGCACCTGCTGGAGCGCTTCGAGGGGTACACAGACCTTATCGTTGTGGGTCTGATCATCGCTCTCGGCGCGGCCATGCTGATTGGCCTGCTCACCGCCAACGGCAAGGTCACCTGGTAGGACGCCAGCTCTAAACGCGAGTACGACGCCGGTCAGAGCGCTCTAGCCAGGACCAGGTCGTCGTACTCGTTGGCGCCCACGCGGAACCTGCGCACGCCCGCCTCGACATAGCCTTGGCGCGCGTAGAAGGCGATTGCGCGCGCGTTGCCGCCGAACACGCCCAGCAGCATGCGGGTGAAACCCGCATGCGCTGCGCTGTCCAGCGCCGTCGCCATCAGCCGACCGCCCAGCCCCGTGCCGTGGAAGCGGTTGAGCAGGTAGATCCGCTTCAGCTCCACATCACCCTCCCCGGTCGCCACGGGCAGGTCGGGCGGCGTCAGCGCCGCATAGCCGACCGGCGCCCCGCCCTCCTCCATCTCGGCCAGCCACAGCCGATAGCCGGGCTTGCCCAGCCATTGGGCGTAGAGCGTCTCGGCGTGCTGGGTGCGGCAGTGGGCGATGATGTCGCCGGCCGGCAGGGCGCCGGCGTAGGTCTCCAGGAACGTCGCCTGCCCAACCAGGGCCAGGGCCGCTTCGTCGCCGGATACGCAGGGACGAATGCTGATCGACATACCGTAACTCCGAATCTCTCACTGGCTCGGGAGGCTGGCCTCAATCGGCAAGCTAGGCTAGGCGTAAGAAAACTGAACAACGATCACTTAGGGAGTCGAAAGCATGGCCGGTAGGGTCGAGGGTAAGGTCGCGCTGGTCACCGGCGGGGCGAGCGGGATCGGGCGCGGCTGCGCCGAACGGCTGGCTCAGGAAGGCGCAGTGGTGGTCGTCACCGACCTTCAGGACGACAAGGGCGCCCAGACCGTCGCCGCCATCGAGGCGATGGGCGGCAAGGCCAGCTACCTGCACCACGACGTCACCTCCGAGCAGGCCTGGATCGACGCGGTGGCGGCGGTGAAGGCCAAGCACGGCCGGCTCGACATCCTGGTCAACAACGCCGGCATCGGCATTGGCGGCTCGGTGCTCACCATGACCCTCGCCGACTTCCAGAAGCAGACCGCGGTCAATCTCGACGGCGTTTTCCTCGGCGTGAAGCACTCGATCCCGCTGATGCGCGAGAACGGCGGCGGCTCGATCATCAACATGTCCTCGGTCGCCGGCCTCAAGGGCTCGGCCATCCTGGCCGGTTACTGCGCCACCAAGGGCGGGGTGCGCCTGTTCACCAAGGCCGTGGCCATGGAATGCGCGGCGGCCAAGGACGGCGTGCGCGTGAATTCGGTCCACCCGGGCATCATCGAGACCCCGATCTGGGACACCATCGTCGGGACCGGCGAGGTCGGCGACAACGCCCGTCCGCCCCGCGGCGCGGCGCTGGACGCCATGAGCGCCGAGGGCGTGCCGCTGGGCGTGAAGGGCTATCCTGAAGACATCGCCAACGGCGTGCTGTGGTTGGCCTCGGACGAGAGCCGCTACGTCACCGGCGCCGAACTGGTCATCGACGGCGGCCTCTCGGTGAAATAGTCGCGGCGGCCCCGACCGTTCGGCATTTCCGCCCCGGCTGAAATGTTCTACGGGCGGGGCATGACCGCCATGCTTCACGTCGTCTATGGCCCTTCGGGGGCCGGAAAGTCCACCTACGCCAAGGAACTGGCCCGGCGCGAACCGGCGGTCCACTTCGCCATCGACGACTGGATGGCGCGGCTGTTCGCGGCCGACATGCCCGAGCCGATCGAATATCACTGGATGATGGAGCGGGTCGAACGCTGCGAAGCCCAGATCTGGTCCACCGCCGCTGGCGTCATCGCCGCCGGAACCTCGGTGGCGCTCGACCTCGGCCTGCTGCGGCGCTCCGACCGCGCCCGGGTGGCCGAGATCGCCCAGGCCGTGGAATTGCCGATACAGTTCCACTTCGTGACCGCCCCCGAAGAGGTGCGCCGCGCGCGCGTGCTTGAGCGCAACGAGGTCCGCGGCGAGACCTTCGCCATCGGGGTGACGCCAGAGATGTTCGACTTCATCGAAGGCGTGTTCGAGGCGCCCGACGCCAGCGAGCTGCAAGGCGCAATCGTCTCCGAAAGCGCCTGACTCCGTAGCGTCCCGCACGCTTCTCAACAGCTTTCGAACCCAGCTCCAGGGGCCGCCTGCCCGCGCGCCCTTGAGTTTTTCTGCTGCGACATCTAATCTCTAGCCCCCCGGACGCCTGCGCCCGCGGCCGGCAACGAACTCCCAAAAGGGCGAATCCGAGTCCTCATCCACGATGGAAAAAGTCCCGATGACCGCCGAGGGCTGGCAAGCTCTCGACGATGAACTGAAGCGTTTGAAGACTATCGAGCGTCCCGCTGTGATCGCTGCGATCGCTGAAGCGCGCTCGCATGGCGACCTCTCCGAGAACGCCGAGTACCATGCCGCCAAGGAGCGCCAGGGCTGGATCGAAGGCCAGATCGCCGAGATCGAGGACAGGATGGCCCGCGCTCAGGTCATCGACGTATCCAAGCTCTCCGGCACTCAGGTGAAGTTCGGCGCCACCGTCTCGGTGGTCGACGAGGACACCGAGGAAGAGGCTCGTTACCAGATCGTCGGCGAACATGAGGCCGACGTGAAACAGGGCAAGATCTCCATCGTCTCGCCCCTGGCCCGCGCCATGATCGGCAAGGAAACCGGAGACGTCGTCGAGGTGAACACCCCCGGCGGCGGCAAGGCCTACGAGATCCTCAAGGTCGAGTGGATCTAGGCCCTCCCGGCTTGTCAGCTCAAAACCCGCCGCCCGCCGCGCCGCTCGTCATCTGGGCGGTCTCCGACGGGCGCGCGGGCATCGAGGCCCAAGTCGTCGGTCTGGCCAATGCGATCGCGCGCAAGCGCCCCGCCCAGGTCGTCGTCAAGCAGATCGGCTGGAAGAGCTGGATCGGCCGCCTACCGTGGTGGCTGACGCCTTTTCCGCGTCGCCTGCTGACCCCGCAGAGCGACATCGCCCCCCCCTGGCCCGACCTCTGGATCGCCGCCGGCCGCGCGACCCTGCCGCTGTCGATCCGCATGAGACGCTGGTCGGGCCGCCGGACCTATGTCGTCCAGGTCCAGGACCCGCGCATGCCGACCCGGCTGTTCGATCTGGTCATTCCGCCCCGGCATGACCGGCTGGAGGGCGACAACGTCTTTCCGATCACCGGCTCGCCCGGCCGCGTGAACGCCGAGCGCATGGCCGGCGACCTGCAACGCTTTCAGGCACAGCTGGACGCTCTGCCCCGCCCGCGCGTGGCGGTGATCATCGGCGGCAAGTCCAAGGCCCATGACATATCGCCCGAGCGCGCCGCCGCCATGGCCCGCGAGATCGAGCTGCCGGTCGTCCAGGAAGGCGGCTCGGTGATGGTCAGCTTCACCCGCCGCACCCCCGAGCCGGCCAAGAATCTCCTCGAGGCCCGCCTCAGACACCTGCCCGGCGTCATCTGGGACGGGGAAGGCGACAACCCCTACTTCGCCTACCTGGCGGCGGCCGACTACATCCTGGTCACCGAGGACTCGACCAACCTCGCCACCGACGCCGCCTCGACCGGCAAGCCGGTGTTCGTGATGAAGATGGACGGCGAGAGCCTGAAGTTCCGGCTGTTCCACGAGGACCTGGAGCGGCTGGGCGCGGCCCGCCCGTTCGGCGGCGCCTTCCACCGCTGGACCTACGAGCCGCTGGCCGAGACCGAGCGTGCGGCCGACGAGGTGCTGCGCCGCTTCGACGCCCGCAAGGCCTGAACCATGGCCGTCGCGATCCGCCTGGCCGGAGCCGACGACGCCGCCATCGCCCTGGCGATCGATCCGGCCGCCGCGACCAGCGCCCACCGCGCCGACTGGCTGCGCCGCGCCTTCGCCGGCGAGCAAGGCCGCGTGGCCCAGATCGCCTATCTCGACGGCCGACCTGCCGGGTTCGCCGTGATGGGCCGGTTCTTCAGCAACCCCTTCCTGGACCTGATCGTCACCGATCCGCGGTTCCAGCGTCGCGGGGTGGCCAGCGCGCTGCTGGACGAGATCGAGCGGGAGCACGCCGCCGAGAAGCTGTTCGTCTCGACCAATGTCTCCAACGCGATCATGCGCGCCCTTCTGCTCGCGCGCGGCTACCTGCCGGCCGGGCAGGTCGACCACCTCGATCCCGGCGATCCCGAGCTGTTCTTCGTGCGCCTGCCGCGCTGAGCCCCCGCCCCTTTCCAAGCCGCGGGTTTCGGCGTCCCATGGTTGCAAGATGATTCTGCGACCACGCATCCTCTTCATCGCCAACGCCGGCCCGGCGGTCGGCGGCGGGCATGTGATGCGCTCGCTCAGCCTGGCTAGGGCGCTGGGCGAGCACGGCGCGGAGTGCGTGTTCCTGGCCCCGCCGGTCGTCGCCGGCATTCTCGACGCCTTCGCACCTGACATGAGCCGTGAGGCGGTGGCCTCGGTCGCCGCCGCGGACCTGCCCGCCGCCGTCGCCGGCCTGGCCTTCGACGCCGTGGTGTTCGACCACTACGGCCTGGGCCGCGCCGATCACCAGTTCATCGCCCAAGGCCGCCCGACCCTGGTCATCGACGACCTCGCCGACCGGCCGCTGGCCGCCGACGTCGTGCTCGATTCCGGCCCAGCCCGCACCGAGGAAGACTACGCCGACCTCGCCGGCGGGGCGCGCCTGCTGCTCGGTCCGCGCTATGCGCCGTTGCGGCCGGAGTTCGCCGCCCTGCGCGAGGCCGCGATCGCTCGCCGCGGCGGGCCTGTGCAGCGGGTGCTGGTGGCCCTGGGCCTCACCGACGTCGGCGGCGTCACCTCGCGGGTGCTCGACCGCCTGCGCCAGCGCAACGGCCACCTCGCCTTCGACGTGGTCCTCGGCTCCGAGGCGCCCAGCCTGCCCGGCCTCACCCGCGTCGCCGCGCACGATCCGCGCGTCATGCTGCACATCGACGCCCAGGACATGGCCCGCCTGACGCTGGAGGCCGACGTCGCCTTCGGGGCCGGCGGATCGACCACCTGGGAGCGCTGCACCCTGGGCCTGCCTTCCGTGCTGCTGGTGCTGGCCGAGAACCAGCGCCCGGCCGCTCGCGCCCTGGCCGACCGTGACGCGGCCCTGGTGGTCGACGCCGCCGATCCTGATTTCGCCGCCGCGCTCGACCGGGCCGCCGTGCGGCTGCTCAACGACACCGCCACCCGCACGCGCCTGACCGCCGCCAGCCTGGAGCTCTGCGACGGCCGGGGCGCCGAGCGCGCCGCCGAGGCCCTGCTGGAGGTGATCTCCGCCCCGCGGCTGGCCGCCCGCGATCCCGGCGTCTGAGGCCGCGCAGCCGTGCGCTGACCGACCGCGCCCGGCGCCTGTCGCAACGGCTCAGAATCTCCCCTACATAGACGCCATGTCGCAGAACGCTCCTCGCACCACCCGCTGCCTCGTCCTGGGCTCCGGCCCGGCCGGCTACACCGCCGCCATCTACGCCGCGCGCGCCCTGCTCAAACCGGTGCTGATCGCCGGCATCCAGCCCGGCGGCCAGCTGACGATCACGACCGACGTCGAGAACTATCCGGGCTTCGCCGACGTCATCCAAGGCCCCTGGCTGATGGAGCAGATGCAGGCCCAGGCCGCCCATGTCGGCACCGAGATCATCAACGACATCGTCGTCAAGGCCGACCTCAGCCAGCGCCCGTTCCGCCTGGAATGCGACTCCGGCGAGGTCTGGCTGGCCGAGACGCTGATCATCGCCACCGGCGCCCAGGCCAAGTGGCTGGGCCTGGAGACCGAGCAGAAGTTCCAGGGCTTCGGCGTCTCGGCCTGCGCCACCTGCGACGGCTTCTTCTATCGCGGCAAGGAGGTCGTGGTGGTCGGCGGCGGCAACACCGCGGTCGAGGAAGCGCTGTTCCTGACCAACTTTGCGTCCAAGGTCACCGTCGTGCACCGCCGCGACGAGTTCCGCGCCGAGAAGATCCTGCAGGAGCGCCTGTTCGCCCACCCCAAGATCGAGGTGATCTGGAACGTCGCCATCGACGAGGTGGTCGGTACGAGCGAGCCGCTCGGCGTCACCGGCGTCAAGCTGAAGGACGTGAACACCGGCGATGTCCGCGAAATCCCCGCCGACGGCGTCTTCATCGCCATCGGCCACGCCCCGGCTTCCGAACTCTTCAAGGGCCAGCTGGAGATGGACGGCTCGGGCTATCTGAAGGTCGTCCCCGGCAGCGCCGCGACCGCGATCAAGGGCGTCTACGCCGCCGGCGACGTCACCGACGACGTCTACCGCCAGGCCGTCACCGCCGCCGGCATGGGCTGCATGGCGGCGCTGGAAGCGGTAAGACTGCTGGCTGAAGAGGATCACGAGAAGGCCAAGCACCCGATCAGCCATCACGAGGCCCAGCGTATCGGCGCCTGGTGACCATCTGACAGCGTCGACGAGTTCAACTTAGCGGGCGGCCGCCGGCCGCCCCATCCCGAAAGACGAGGCCACGCGCCGCCATGACGAACCTGATCGTGCGAGGCGGCCGCGCCTTGCGTGGAACCATCACGCCGTCCGCCAACAAGAACGCCGTCCTGCCGGTGCTCTGCTCCACCCTGCTCAGCGACGAGCCGATCGTCCTGCACCGGGTGCCGGACATCACCGACGTCCGCAAGCTGCTGGATTTCTTCGGAAAGCTCGGCTCGTCGGTCGAGATGGACTATGCCACCGGCACGCTGCGGCTACACCACGGCCGCGACCTGGACCCGAAGTCGGCGCACCTGCCGCTGGGCATGCGTTCGTCGATCATGCTGATCCCGGCCCTGCTGCACCGCTTCGGCCGCGCCAGCCTGGAAGAGGACGTCACCGGCTGCACCCTCGGCTCGCGTGAGATCGACCCGCACATCGAAGTGTTCCGCGCCTTCGGGGCCGAGGTCACCAGCGAACCCGGCGCGACGGTGATCACCGCCGACAAGGGCTTCACCGCCACCCAGCACTGGCTCGACTACGCCTCGGTGACCACCACCGAGAACTTCGTGCTCTGCGCGGCCACCGCCAAGGGCCTCTCGCGCCTGACCAACTCCGCCTGCGAGCCGCACGTCCAGGAGTTCTGCGAGTTCCTCGCCGGCATGGGCGCGCGCATCCAGGGCGTGGGCGGCTCGCGCCTGACCGTCTCGGGCGTAGACAGCCTGGGCGGGGTCGAGTTCACCTTCGCCGACGACTTCCACGAGGTCGCCACCTTCCTGGCCATGGGCGCGATCACCGGCGGCGAGATCGCCGTCCAGAACGGCTCGGTCGAACAGTTCCCGCTGCTGGACCGCACCTTCGCCAAGTTCGGCGTCGAGGTGACCCACGAGAACGGCTTCAGCCGCGCCCGCGTCGACGGCAAGCTGAAGGTGCGCGAGCCCTTCACGTCGAACATCCTGACCAAGGTCGAGGCCGCGCCCTGGCCCTATGTCCCGGCCGACCTGCTGCCGATCTTCGTCGCGCTCGGCGTGCGCGCCGAAGGCCAGGTGATGTTCTGGAACAAGGTCTATGACGGCGCGCTCGGCTGGCACTCGGAGCTCGGCAAGTTTGGCGCCCACGCGCTGCTCTGCGACCCGCACCGGCTGATCACCTGGGGCGGCAAGCCGCTGACCCCGGCCACGGTCGAGAGCCCCTACATCATCCGCGTGGCCATCGCCCTCTTCATGCTGGCCGCCAGCATCGAGGGCGAGAGCACCATCCTCAACGCCTCGCCGATCCAGCGCGCCCACCCGAAATTTGTCGAGAACCTCAACGCCCTCGGCGCCGACGTCAGCTGGGTCGCCGGCGACTGAAGAGAACCAGATCCTCCCCCGTTGAGGGGGGGATCGCTGAAAGGCGGCCAGACGAAGGGGGCGTGCTGAGTCAGCAATCCCCCTCAGTCAGCTCCCCAGCAGGGGAGCAATCAGCTGTCCCGCTTGGCCTGGGCGTTCTTGGTCGCCTGTGAGACGCTGCCGACCTTGGCCGGCGCGACCTTGGAGGCGGTCTTCTGGCTTTCGACCGGGTTCATCCCCGCGCCGGCGGTCTTGCCCGGAGCCGGACGCGACGAGGCGCCGGCCGCCCGGCGCATGGCCAACGCCTTTTTCGCGGCTTCGACGTGCGCGGCCCGCGCCTCTTCGACCGCCATCCGGTGCGCCTGCTTGTTCACCCGCCGTAGGGCGCTGGCGAACACCTGCTTGCGCTCCTGCAGATGCTCAGCCGTGCCGCTGCCGCGCGGCTCGCCCTTGCCGCGGACCTCGCGCACCTTCTGCCGGGCCAGGGTGCGCTCCTTGTCGCGCATGGCCCGCAGACGCTTGCGCGTCTCGGCCAGATCCTTGGCGTCGAGCTGGGCGATGGCCGGATGGTGCGAGGCCCGGATCAGTTCGCCTTCGTCGTGGTTGAGCAGGCTGAGTTCGCGGCGGTTGTTGATGGACATGTCGCCCCTCTCGAGTTGCGCTGGTCTTGTGGAACGCGCCCGGAGGACGTGGGTTCAGCAGACCGTCCCACAGCGCCCGCCGCGCCCTCTTGAATGACGTTGCGTCACCGTACCTAGCCTTCCAAAAATTTCCTGGGAGGAAGCCATGTACGATCTGGTCATTCGGCGTGGTCTGGTGGTCGACGGTACGGGTTCTCCGCCCCGTCAGGCCGATGTCGCGGTGTCCGGCGGCGTCATCGCCAAGGTCGGCGCTGTTCCAGAGAAGGGCCGCCGCGAGATCGACGCAGACGGGCTGTTGGTCACTCCGGGCTGGGTCGACATCCACACTCACTACGACGGCCAGGTGACCTGGGATCCCTACCTCAGCCCCTCCTGCTGGCACGGGGTCACCACGGTGGTCATGGGCAACTGCGGCGTCGGCTTCGCCCCCGCCCGGCCCGACCGCCACGAGTGGCTGATCGGCATCATGGAGGCGGTCGAGGACATCCCCGGCGCAGCCCTGGCCGAGGGCATGAAATGGGATTGGGAGACCTTCCCCGAATATCTCGACAGCCTCGAGCGCAAGCCGCGCGTCCTCGACGTCGCCGCCCAGGCCCCGCACAGCGCCATCCGCGCCTATGTCATGGACGAACGCGGCGCGCGTAACGAGGTGGCCACCCCCGAGGACATCGCCGAGATGGCCCGCATCACCCGCGAGGCGGTCCAGGCCGGCGCGCTCGGCTTCTCGACCTCGCGCACGGCCCTGCACCGGACCAAGGACGGCGAGGTCATCCCCGGCACCTTCGCCGGCGCCGACGAGATGATCGGCATCGGCCGCGCCCTCGGCGAGGCCGGCCATGGCGTGTTCGAGCTGGCCTCCGACATGACCATCCCCGAGGACGAGTTCGCCTGGATGGCGGCGTTCGCCAAGGAGACCGGCCTGCCGGTCAACTACAGCCTGCTGCAGTCGCCGTTCCAGCCCAACAAGTGGCGCGACATGCTGGCCCTGACCGCCAAGGCCCAGGCCGAGGGCGCCAACATCAAGGCCGGCATCGCCTGTCGCCCCACCGGCATGGTGCTGGGCTGGCAGTCGACGGTGCACCCGTTCATCCGCAAGACCGCCTACCGGGCGATCGCCGCCCTGCCCTTCGCCGAGCGGCTGGAGCGCCTGCGCGATCCGGCGGTCCGCGAGGCGATCATCACCGAGGTGACGCCCCAGGCTCCGGCCATGGGCGCGCTGCTGCAGGACTTCGGCAACATGTTCCGCCTGGAGCGCGAGGGCCGGCTCGACTACGAGCCGCGCGCCGAGGATTCCGTCGCCGCCGAGGCCGCCCGCCAGGGCGTCACGCCCGAGGCCGCCGTCTACGACATGCTCATGGAGAACGACGGCGCCGGGTACATCTACCTGCCCCTGCTGAACTACGCCGAGCACAGCTTCGACCACATCGTCGAGATGATGCACGACCCCAACACCGTGCTCAGCCTGTCGGACGGCGGCGCGCACTGCGGGGTGATCTGCGACGCCAGCTTCCCGACCTACATGCTGACCTACTGGGTGCGGGACCGCTCGCGCGGACAGCGCCTGCCGCTGGAAAAGGTGGTCTCCATGCAGACCCGCGAGACGGCCCAGTTCTACGGGCTGAACGACCGCGGGGTCATCGCGCCGGGAATGAAGGCCGACCTCAACGTCATCGACTTCGACGCGCTGCAGATCCACGCGCCGGAGATGGTCTTCGACCTACCGGCCGACGGCCGCCGGCTCGTCCAGCGGGCCAGCGGCTATCGCGCCACGGTCGTCGACGGGGTGATCACCTTCGAGCACGGAGAGGCCACCGGCGAAATGCCCGGCAAGCTGATCCGCGGCCCGCAGGCCGCGCCCACGGCCCTGGCCGCGGAGTAGGCCTCGATAGTCCGCAATCGCGATCAACCGCGGCGCGGTATGGTCTCTCCATGCAGAGAGCCGACACCAGCCTCGACTACGGACGCCGCCTGCAACGGGTGGCGGACCACATCGCGGCCAATCTGGACGCGCCGCTTGACTTGGCCCGGCTGGCGCAGATCGCCTGCTACTCGCCCCATCATTTCCACCGCGTCTACCGGGCCGCGATGGGCGAAACGGCGGCCGAGACTCTGACGCGCCTGCGTCTCGCCCGGGCCGCAACCGACCTGGCGCGCACCGCATTTCCAGTCGCCGACGTCCGCCGCCGCGCCGGCTACGGGTCTGACGCCGCCTTCAGTCGCGCGTTCTCCGCCGCCTACGGCCAGCCGCCCGACGCTTTCCGCAAGTCGCACCGCCTGAATCTGGCCGCCCGCATGTCTCAAGGAGCCCACATCATGACCATTGAGGTCAGGGACCTCCCGCCCCTGCGCATCGCCGCCATCGAGCACGCCGGGCCCTACGCCGAGATCGGCCGCAGTTTCCAGCGCCTCGCCGCCTGGGCCGGACCTCGCGGCATGCTCGGTTCGACGTCGTATGGCGTGGCGGTCTACCCCGAGGGGGATCACTGCAACGCCCCGCCCCCCGGCCGGCACGTCCTCGTCGGCCTGACCGTCGGCCCGGCCATCGCCGGGAGCGATGGAGTCGCGATCCACGACATCCCCGGCGGCAAGCACGCCGTCGCCCTGCACAAGGGCCCCTACGCCGAGTTGCCCCGCACCTACGACGCCTTGTTCGCCTGGCTCACGGCCAGCGGCGAGGAGCCCGCCGACGCCCCGCTGTTCGAGGTCAACCTGAACAATCCTAGCAATACGCCGCCAGCCGAGTTGCTTACTGAAATCTGCCTTCCCCTGAAGTGAAAGCGGCCTAGTCTGGCGGCATGATCCGCCACGCCCGCCCCGCCGACCACGCCGCCATCCGCGAGATCGTCGCCGCCGCCTTCGGGCAAGCCGACGAGGCCGACCTCGTCGAGCGGCTGCGCGCCGCCGACGACGTGATGTTCGAGCTGGTCGAGGAGGAGAACGGCGAGGTCGTCGGCCACATCCTCTACAGCCGGCTGTGGGCCGACAGCGTGAACCTCTACGCCGCGCTCGCACCGCTCGCCGTGCGCCCGGACCGCCAGCGCGACGGCGTCGGCAAGCGCCTGACCGCCGCCTCGATCGAGACCGCCAAGGACTTCGGCGCCCACGCGGTCATCGTGCTGGGCCATCCCGAGTACTATCCGAAGTTCGGCTTCAGCGCGCAGGCCGCCGCCCAGGTGAAGTCGCCCTACTCCGGCAGTCCGGCCTTCATGGCCCTGGCGCTCGAGGACGGGGCGCTCGACGGTCCCCTGCTGGTCGCCTACCCGGACGCCTTCGGCGGCGGCGAAGGCCACTAGCCGGCCGGCGCGTCCGCGCTAAGCTCGCGCCGTCAGCTTTCTGGAAGGCGGCCATGAAAACCTACCGTATCGGCGTCATCGGACTGGGCCAGCGCATCGCTCATGTGCTGGCGGCGATGCAGGAGGTCGGCTGGAGCCTGCAGGTCGTCGCGCACGCCGATCCGGCCCCAGTCGGCGCGCCGATCCTGGCGGCCGCCGGCATCGATCCCGGCCCGGCACTCCCCGACGCCGCCGCGCTGCTCGCCCAGGGCCCCTACGACCTGGTGATGATCGGCTCGCCCAACCACCTGCACTTCGAGCACCTCAACCTGGCCCTCGACGCCGGCTGGCCGATCTTCGCCGAGAAGCCGATCGTGCGGACCCAGTCCGAGACCCTGGCCCTGGCCCATCGACTGGCCGCCGGCGGCGGTCCGCCGCTCTATATCGGCCTCGTCATGCGCTCGATGTCGATCGTGCGTGAGACGATCGCGCGGGTCGACGGCGGCCAGCTCGGCCAGGTGATCTCCATCGACGCCACCGAGCACCTGCCGCCCGAGCACGGCGGCTATCTGGCCCGCAACTGGCGGCGCAAGCAGGCCTATGGCGGGTCGTACCTGCTCGACAAGGTCTGCCACGACTTCGATATCTTCGGCCGCCTGACCCGCTCGCGGCCGGCCAAGGTCGCCAGCTTCGGCGGCCGCGACATCTTCACCCCCGACCGCGCCGGCCACTACGCCTACAGCGACGGCCAGCTCGCCTACGCCCTGCGCGACGCCGGCTGGGGCAGCGCCAACGACGCCTTCCACTCCGACATGGACGTCACCGACCACCAGAACGCCCTGGTGCAGTACGAGAACGGCGTGCGGCTGTCGTTCCACGCCAACAGCCACGTCGCCCTGCCCGAGCGCCGCTGGTACGTGGCCGGGACCGAGGGCACGCTGATCGCCGATCTGGTGCGCAACAAGCTGATGGTCCGCCGCGCCATGGACCGCGGCAAGCCCGAGCGCATCGACTACGGCGGACGCACCGAGGACAGCCACAACGGCGCCGACCAGGCCATGGCCCGCGATCTGCTGGCGACCCTGGAAGGGCGTCAGGACTTCCCGGTGACGCCGTTCGAGTCGATGGAGGCCGGCCTCACGGTCATGGCCATCGACGAGGCGATGCAGACCGGCGAGATGCTCGACTGCGGCCCGATGTGGGCGCGCTACGACGCCGCGCGCGGAGCCTGAGGCGGCGGCGCCAGCAGGCTCGCGCCCAGCATCTCCTGCAGCAGCGGGGTCTTTGGATAGGGGTGGTGCCGATACTGGCGGAAGCCCTCGGCCAGCTCGGCCCCGAAATCGCGGGCGCGGCGGCGGGTCCACCTCTCCATCGAGGCCAGGTGGTCGGGAATGTCGTGCTGGCGCGCCACCCAGGCGTCCTGGCTGACATGGCAGGCCAGCATCGCGCGCTTGGTCTCGAACACGGCGGCGACGTCGGCGCCGAAGTCGGGATCCGTCCAGACACCCTCGCGGTCGCGCCCGCCGATCGGGTCCATGAAGTAGAGGTGCGGAATGGCCGCCAACGGCGCCGCCTCGCCGGTCGCATAGTTCGGCACCGAGGCGGCGAAGCACGCATCGCGCACCAGCTGGCTCACGGCCTCGTGGTCGGGATGGTAGTCGGCCGGCGAGGCCGTGATCACCACCTCGGCCTGGGCCCAGCGGATCAGCTCGGTCACCCGGCGACGGGTCGGGTCGTCGTTGAAGACGCCGAGATCGGGAACCCCGCCGCAGCGGTACTCCGCGCCGATCAGGGCGGCGGCCCGCGCCGCCTCGGCCTGACGAATGGCCGAGGTCTCATGCGGCGCGGTGACCGTCGAGCCGAGATCCCCGCCAGTGACGGTGGCGATGCGAACCTGATGCCCCGCCCCGGCCAGCACGGCGAGCGTGCCGGCGCAGAGGGTTTCGATATCGTCGGGATGCGCGTGGATCGCGAGAACGGCGGTCATGACCGCCAAGCTTACTCCTGCAGCGCGCCTGCGCCAGTATCGGGCGAGGTCTTGTGCGCAGGGGCGTCGGCCACGCCGGCGTCGTCCTTGGTCTCCATGGCCGCCAGCGAGCGGTTGATCTCCTGGATCTCCTGGGCGGTCGGCTTGCGCCGCGGGGCGTAGAGCGTGCCGAGCACCCGGGTCCGTTCGCCGCCCGCCGCGGACGCGTCGGCGACATTGTAGGTCCGCACCTCGCCGGCCACGGCCAGGGTGACCTGCCGGCCGCCGCCGATCCCCTGGGTCTCAGGGTTGAGCAATCCGTTGGTGCGCGCGTCCAGCCCGCCGAGGATCGCCGGCGAGATGAAGGCCTCGCCGCCGGCATAACGGCCGGTGAAGGCCGGCGGCTCCCCCCAAGGGCCGGTCCAGCGGTAGAAGATGTGCAGCCCGACCTGTTTCATCTTGACCAGGGTCGGCGCCCAGTACGGCGCGACATACTCGGCGTGATAATGGGTGGCCGAGCCGACGGTCTTGTTGACGTGGCCGGCCAGGGCGCGCCGGGCCACCTCCTGCGCCTGCCGCCACAGGCCCGGTTCCGGCGCGTAGCGGAGCGATCCGTCGCAGGTGAAGCTGAACTGGCAGCCGGTGGTCCGGGCCGAGCCCTGATAGACCACGCCGCAGACCGACTTCGGATAGGCCGGATGACGCACCCGGTTCAGCACCACCTGGGCCACCGCCTCCTGGCCGAGCCGCGGCTCGCGCGCGCTTTCGTAATAGACCGCCTCCGACAGGCACTTCAGCGCCCGGCCTGCGTCCTGGCCGCCGGCGTGCAGCACGAACGGCCGCATCGGGCGGATCGGCAGCTTGGAAAACGCCCGCATGGCGTTGATCTCCTCGGCCGTCTCCACCGAACTGGTGTCGAGCCCGAGGTTGGGAATCTTGGAGATGTCGAGGCTGGTCCACCCGACCGTCCGCCCCCACGGATCGGCTTGCCGGGCCAGCGGATCGTGCCGCTTGGCCAGGGCCAGCATCGCCGGGTCCATGTCGGCGGTCAGCCGCGTCAGCCCACGTTCGGAGAAGGTCCGCGCCACCTGCGCCAGGCCCTGCGACCGCCCGTCGCTACCATCGGCGTAGCGGGGGTTCGCGCAGGCAAGCAGTATCACCGCCAACCCGCAGGTCGCCGCCAGGGCCGCAATCAGGCCGCGTTGGGAGATGATCTGCGACAGTGGCAGCGGCGAAGTCCCGATCTGTTTCAGTCCCGGCTCCATGCAGCCGGAAACTGGCAAGATAGGGGCCAAACCCGCCAAGATCGAGTGTTGCCCCCATGCGCCCAGGCTCGCATGGTCCGGGTAACGACCCATTCGGGGCCGGAATCAGCAGAGCGTCCGCCGACATGACGCCCGTCGGATCACAACTGCGTTTCATACCGCGACGCTCGCCGCCGCTGCTCGCCGCGCTGGCCATCAGCTTCGGGGCGATGGCCGCCGCCGTCGCGATCCGCGGCCTGTTCGCCGGCTGGGACACCGCCTTCGCCCTCTCGGTCACCCACTTCCCCGCCTTCATCGTCGCCACCCTGTTCGCCGGCCAGCGCTGGGGCTGGATCAGCCTCGTCGCCGCCTTGGCGACCTCGCTGGCGGTGCGCGGCGGCGTGCCGACCGATCCGGCGATCCGGGCCGGCGCGGTCCTCTACGTGCTCTCCGGAGCGGTCACGGTGTTCGTGGCCGCCACCCTGCGCGAGATCGTCCTGCGCCTCGACGAGGCCCAGGCCGCGCTGGACCGCAGCGAGGCGCGGCTGCAGATGGCCCAGAACGCCGGCGATGTCGGGCTCTGGGACTGGGACGCCGAGAGCGGCGAAGGCTTCTGGTCGCCGGCCCTCTATCGCAATCTCGGGCTGCCGATCGGCACCCGGGCCGGCGTGCGCAAGCTGCTCGACGTGGTCCACCCTGAAGACCGCGAGCGGGTGCGCCAGAACAACATGGCGGCGATCCGCAGCGGCCAGATGGCGCCCTGCGAGTACCGCATCGTCCGGCCGGACGGCGAAATCCGCTGGCTGCTCTCGCGCGGCGAGGTGCTGGTCAACGGCATGGGGCGAGCCGTGCGCGCCGTCGGCGTCAACATCGACATCACAGATCGCCGCCATGCTTTTGAAAAACTTCGCGAAAGCGAAGAACGCTTCCGGGTCCTGGCCGACAGCGCTCCGGCCCTGCTCTGGGTCTCCCGGCCCGACGGCCGCCGGGAGTTCGTCAACCAAGCCTATGTCGACTATCTCGGGCGGCCCTACGAGCAGGCCCTTGAGTTCGACTGGCGCGAGGCGCTCCACCCGGACGACCTGCAGCGGATCCTGGAGGAGCAGGTGGCCGGCGAGGCTTCCCGCAAGCCGTTCCGGCTGGAGGCGCGCTATCGGCGCAAGACCGGCGAGTGGTGCTGGATCCGCTCGGTCTCGCAACCGCGCTTCGGACCGGACGGGACCTTCTCCGGCTTCATCGGCATCGGCATCGACATCACCGACGTCAAGGAGGCCGAGCACGACCTGCAGGACATCAACGACCTGCTGGCTGAACGCGTCGCAGCGGCCCTGGCCGAGCGCGACGAGGCGCAGGCCCGGCTGCATCACGCCCAGAAGCTGGAGGCCGTCGGCCAGCTCACCGGCGGCGTAGCGCACGACTTCAACAACCTGCTGACCGTCATCACCGGCGCGCTGGACCTGATCCAGCGCCGGCCCGACGACGTCGAGCGTCGCGATCGGATGATCGAGGCGGCGCTGGGCGCGGCGCGGCGCGGCGAGCGCCTGACCCACCAGTTGCTCGCCTTCTCCCGCCGCCAGGCGCTCAAGCCCGCGGCGGTGCGCATCGACGACCTGCTGACCGAAAGCGAACCGCTGCTGCGCCGGGCGGTCGGCGAGGCCGTCCAGCTCACCCTGACGGCCGGCGCGCCGCAGGCCGTGGCCATGATCGACCAGGGCCAGTTCGACGCGGCGATCATGAACTTGGTGGTCAATGCGCGCGACGCCGTGGGTCAGGGCGGCGCGATCGAAATCCGCACCGAGGCCTGCGCCCTCGCCGACGGCGAGGTGCAGGACGTCGCGACCGGCGACTATGTCCGCGTGGAGGTGCGTGACGACGGCGTCGGCATGGCCCCCGATGTCCTCGCCCGCGCCTTCGAGCCCTTCTTCACCACCAAGGAGATCGGCAAGGGCACGGGGCTCGGCCTCTCTCAGGCCTACGGCTTTGCGCGCCAGAGCGGCGGCGGCGTCGCGATCCAGACCGCCCCCGGCCAGGGGACGGTCGTCAGCCTCTACCTGCCCCGTTGCGGCGAGGGCCCAGCCCAGTCCGCGCCCGCCGAGTCCGAGCGCGCGCAAGCCCCGCCCGCACGGCGGCTGAACGTGCTGCTGGTCGAGGACGACGCCGAGGTCGGAGCGATGGTCAGCGCCATGCTCGCCGAACTCGGCCATGCGGTCGTCCGCGCCGTCGACGTCGACCAGGCGCTGGCCGCCCTCGACCGCCATCCGGAGCTGGACGTGGTGCTCACCGACCTTGTGATGCCGGGCGGCCGCTCGGGCCTCGATCTGGCCGCCACGGTCAGCGAGCGGCGCCCAGGCCTGTCGGTCATCCTCTCGACCGGCTATGCCGGCGAGGCCCAGCCGCTCGCCGCCGAAACGCCCTGGCCGCTGCTGCGAAAGCCCTACGCCGCCGACGCCCTGGCCCGCGCCTTGGCCGACCACGTCGACCCCCGCATCCCGGCCGCCTGAGGCCCGCCCCTCACAGGGCTTCAAGATAATGTGGGCTTGTGCGCGCCAGGACGCGGGTCTATATCAACAGCCATCGGTTTTGCTCGTTTTGAGCATAATCAGGACGCCGACGGGGCGCTGCAGACATCCCGCGGCGTTTTTTGAGGCCGAAGAAATGCTCAATTTGAGCATAAGGAGGGATACAATGGCTGACGGTTCGCAATTCGCGTTCACGCCTGCTGTCGAAGCCGCCACCTCGCCCATGTGGGAGAAGGTGAAGCATCACGTCACTCCGATGGAGTGGCGCCTCCACGCCCCGCTGATCGCCGAGATCAATCGCCTGAAGCGCGAGAAGAACGCGGTCATCCTGGCGCACAACTACATGACGCCCGAGATCTTCCACGGGGTCGGCGACTATGTCGGCGACAGCCTGGGCCTGGCCAAGGAAGCGGCCAAGTCGGATGCGGCGATCATCGTTCAGGCCGGCGTGCACTTCATGGCCGAGACCTCCAAGATCCTGTCGCCGGAAAAGACCATCCTGATCCCGGACCTGACCGCCGGCTGCAGCCTCGCCTCCTCGATCACCGGCGCCGACGTGCGCCTGATCAAGCAGCGCTATCCGGGCCTGCCGGTCGTGACCTACGTGAACACCACCGCCGACGTGAAGGCCGAGACCGACGTCTGCTGCACCAGCGCCAACGCCGTGCAGGTGGTCGAGCACGTCGCCAAGGAGTGGGGCGTCGACAAGGTCATCCTGATCCCCGACGAGTTCCTGGCCCGCAACGTCGCGCGCCAGACGGACGTCGGCATCATCGCCTGGAAGGGCCGCTGCGAAGTGCACGAGCGCTTCACGGCCGAAGACATCCTGGAGCTCAAGGCGTCCTACCCGAACGCCGAGATCCTGGCCCACCCGGAATGCCCAGCCGAAGTGCTGGAAGTGTCCGATTTCGCCGGCTCCACCGCGGCCATGAACGACTACGTCCTGCAGCGCAAACCCAAGCAGGTGGTGCTGATCACCGAGTGCTCGATGGCCGACAACGTCGCCGCCGACGCGATCGGGACCGAGTTCGTGCGCCCGTGCAACCTCTGCCCGCACATGAAGAAGATCAGCCTCCAGAACATCTACGAGGCGCTGCTGCACAACCGCTTCGAGGTCACTGTCGATCCGGCGATCGCCGAGCGCGCGCGCCTGGCCGTCCAGCGCATGGTCGACCTGCCGCCGCCGGCGGTTCCGGCCCGCTACGACCTGGTGAAGGCCCGTCACCACGTCGACGTCGAGTTGATCTGACCGTGGAGCGGATCAAGCACGACGGCGTGCTGATCGTCGGCGCCGGCTTGGCCGGGCTGTCCGCAGCTCTGGCCGCCGCGCCGCGAAAGGCCCTGGTCCTCACCGGCGCCCCGCTGAGCCAAGGCTGTTCATCGGCCTGGGCGCAGGGCGGCATGGCCGCCGCCCTCAGCGGCGAGGACGCGCCCGAGCTGCACGCGGCCGACACCGTTGCAGCCGGCGCGGGCCTGGTCGATCCGGCCATGGCCGCGATCCTCGCGCAGGAAGGCCCGCAGGCCGTCCGCGACCTGGCCGCGCTGGGCGCGCCGTTCGACCGCACCGCCGACGGCGACTTCGCCACCAGCCTTGAGGCCGCTCATTCGCGCGCCCGCGTCGCCCGGGTCAAGGGCGACCAGGCTGGCCGCGCGATCATGGACGCGGTGATCGCCGCCACCCTCTCGGCCCGGCACGTCAAGGTCCGCGCCGGCTGCCGGCTGCGCGGTCTGCTACGCGACGCCGAGGGCCGCGTGCGCGGCGTGCTGGCCGAGGAAGACGGCCAGCTGATCGAGTTCGTCGCGCCCGCCGTCATCCTGGCGACCGGCGGCGTCGGCGGCCTCTATGGCGTGACCACCACTCCGCCGGAGCTGAAGGGCGAGGGCCTGGCCCTGGCCGCCCTGGCCGGCGCAACCATCGCCGACCCGGAGTTCGTGCAGTTCCACCCGACCGCCATCGACATCGGCCGCGATCCGGCGCCGCTGGCGACCGAAGCTCTGCGCGGTGAAGGCGCCAAGCTGATCGACGGGACCGGCGAGGCGTTCATGGCCCGCTATCATCCCGACGCCGAGCTGGCGCCGCGCGACGTGGTGGCCCGCGCCATCCATGCCGAGCGTGAGGCTGGTCGCGGCGCCTTCCTCGACGCCCGCGCCGCAGTCGGCGCCCACTTCCCCGACGAATTCCCCGCGGTGTTCGCCGCCTGCCTTTCCGGCGGCGTGGATCCGCGCGTGCACCCGATCCCCGTGGCGCCGGCCTGCCACTACCACATGGGCGGTATCGTCACCGACGCCGATGGCGCGACCAGCCTGCCCGGCCTCTACGCCGCCGGCGAGTGCGCCTCGACCGGCGTCCACGGCGCCAACCGCCTGGCCTCGAACTCGCTGCTCGAAGCCGCCGTGTTCGGCGCCCGCGCCGGCTGCGCCGCCGCCGCGTTCGAGGATCCCAAGACCCGGCCGCTGCGCGCGGCCGCCGCCCCCGACCTGCCGGACGCTGCGCTGGCTGAGCTGCGCGCCGCCATGAGCCGCGACGCCGGCGTGGTGCGCGACGCCGCTGGCCTCATCCGGCTGATCAGCCTGATCAACGCTATGGAAGCCGCCTACGGCCCGGCCCTGCCGCTGGTCGCTGCGCGCCTGGTCGCCCAGGCCGCGCTCGACCGACCCGCCAGCCTGGGCGCCCACTTCCGCGCCGACGGCCCGCCCGACGCCGCACCGGCCCGCACGTTTCTCAACCTGGCCTCCCCGGCCGCCAGCCTCGCCGCCGAATGATCGCTCCCATCCCTGACCTGCTCATCCAGCCGGTGGTGTCCGCCGCCCTGGCCGAAGACCTCGGCCGCGCGGGCGACGTCACCGCCCAGGCCTGCATCGAGGCGCATGCGCGTCTCACCGCTGTGTTCGCCGCCCGCCAGAACGGGGTGGTCGCGGGGCTGGCCTGCGCGCGGTTGGCGGTCCTGGCCCTCGACCCCGCCGCAAAGTTCGAGGCTAAGGTCGCCGACGGCTACGAGGTCCAGCCGGGAGAGGTCCTGGCCAGGGTCGAGGCCAACGCTCGCGCGCTGCTGTCGGCCGAGCGCACCGCCCTCAACCTGCTTGGCCGGCTGTCGGGCGTCGCCACCCTGACCCGCGACTACGTGCAGGCCGTCGCCGGAAGCGGCGCGCGCATCGCCGACACCCGCAAGACGACGCCCGGCCTACGTCATCTGGAAAAGTACGCCGTGCGCTGCGGCGGCGGAATCAACCACCGCTTCGGTCTGGATGACGCGATCCTGATCAAGGACAACCATGTCGCGGCCTGCGGCGGGGTCGGCGAAGCCCTGCGCCGGGCGCGGGCTGCGGCCGGCCACCTGATGAAGATCGAGGTCGAGGTCGACAGCCTGGCCCAGCTCGAAGAGGCGCTGCCCCATCGCCCCGACGTGATCATGCTCGACAATTTCAGCCTTGAGGACCTGGCCAAGGCCGTCGCCATGACCGGCGGCCGCACCACCCTGGAGGCCTCCGGCGGGGTCAACTTGCAGACCGTCCGCGGCATCGCCGCCAGCGGCGTCCAGGTGATCAGCGTCGGCGCCCTCACCCATTCGGCCAGCGTGCTCGATATCGGCCTCGACGCCGTCTGAGCGGGGAACAAGCCGGCCCTCGCGCGGTTCCTTCCAGATCACGGAAAGGAGCCTCCCATGAGCAAGGCGCCCCCGATCCCCAAGGAACAACGGTCCTTCCGCGGGCAGCGGCCTGACATCCAAGGCGACGGCCGCGACCGCCGCGACGCCAAGACCGGCGTCTTCTCGCCCGGCCACGGCGACGACTTCAACCTCAAGAGCCAGGGCCGGCAGGGCAACCTTCATCAGAACGTCGACACCGTGCACGCCCGCACGCAGGACCGCTGACGCTCGCCCCTGGATAGCACGGTTACGCGAAGACCACTTTTGAGGCGTTAAGCCTCTTTTGCGCATTTTCTTTGCAAACTGCGCCCTAGTAGGTCGGGCGGCGTAATGAAGTTACCGGTTTTTGAGTTTGACGAGGGCTTCGACGGCGTCGCGCGGGCGGCCCGCAGGATGGCCCCGTCGCGATGGATCACGGTGGCGGTGTACGCCGTCTTGGTCGCCTGGACCCTGTCGCCGGCCATAGCCGTCGGATGGGTCGCGTCCTTCGCCCTCGCCGAGGTCTGGACGATGATCGCCACCGCTCCGCACGCTCGGGGCGTTCCGACCCGCGCTCAGCGCGTCTCGTATCTCGGCTCGGCCATCGCCATCAACGGGGTCTGGGTCGGGCTCGGGGCCGCCTACTGGATGACCGACTTCCCGGGCGCAGAATACTTCGCCCTGCTGGTCTGGTCGGCCCTGCTGCTCAACGGCATGAGCCACGCCTACCGCTCGCCGCTCGCCTCGCTGGTCTTCGGCGCGCCAAGCGGCCTCTGCATCCTGCTCGCGCCGTTGATCTTCCCCCGCTTCCATGGCCCCCAGCAGGCCCTCGTGACGCTCGGGGTGATGGTCTATGTCGGCTACGCGGTCATCTCGGCCGCCCGCGGCGTGGCCGCCTCGCGCCAGTTGAACGCCGCCCTGAGCGATCTTGAGGAACAGACCCGCGCAGCCCGCGCCGCCAGCGAGGCCAAATCCACCTTCCTGGCGATGATGAGCCACGAACTGCGCACGCCGATGAACGGCGTGCTCGGCATGGCCCACGCGCTCGACCGCACCGACCTCGACGCGCGCCAGGCCCAGTACGTGAAGACCCTGCTGCGTTCCGGCGGCGGGTTGATGACCATCCTCAACGACGTCCTCGACCTGGCCAAGATCGAGGCGGGCAAGTTCGACATCGAAAACCGCCCGTTCAACCTGCACCAGACGGTCGCGCGCACCCTGGACCTTTGGACCCACACGGCCGAGGACAAGGGCCTATCATTGGCCTGCGACGCGCCCGCGGACATCCCGCGCTGGGTCTCCGGCGATGACGCCCGCCTGCGCCAGATCCTGCAGAACCTGCTTTCCAACGCTGTCAAGTTCACGCCCTCGGGCGAGGTGCGGCTGACCATCGAGCGCACCGCTTCGGGTCTCGCCTTCACCGTCTCGGACACCGGCCCAGGTCTCGACGCAGCGACCCAGGCGCGCCTGTTTCATGGCTTCACCCAGGCCGACAGCAGCATCTCGCGCCGGTTCGGCGGGACCGGGCTCGGCCTGGCCATTTCGCGCGAGTTGGCCAGGCTCATGGGCGGCGATCTCACCGTCGAAAGCCGGCTCGGCGACGGCGCCCGATTCACGCTCGAACTGCCGCTGCCGCAGGTCGAGGCGCAGGACGAGTTCGCCGACGCCCCCGGCGACCTGGAGGCGGCCCTGCGGGTGCTCGTCGTCGACGACAACTCGACCAACCGGGAGGTCGCCCGCGCCCTGCTGGAGGCCATCGGCGCCAGCGTCGCCACCGCGTCCAGCGGGGCCGAAGGCCTCGCCCGGCTGGAGGACGCCGACTTCGACGTCGTGCTGATGGACATCCACATGCCGGAGATGAACGGCATCGAGACGCTGGCGGCCATCCGCGCCGCCGGCCGCCAGGCGCTGCCGGTTGTCGCTCTGACTGCCGACGCCATGACCGGCGAGCGCGAGCGCCTGCTGGCGCTTGGCTTCAATGGTTATCTGAGCAAGCCGCTCGAACCCTCGGCCCTGGTCCGCGCCCTGGCCGCCTGAGCCTAGACGCTCGCTTCCAGGCGGGCGGCCATCGCTTCGACGGCTTCGCGTCGGCCGCCAGCCAGCGGTTCCATGCGCGCCCTCACCGCCGCCACGATCTCTGGCGAGGCCAGCTCCGGCCGGCCGGCGGCGAACGGCGGCGCCGGCGCATATTCGAGGCCCAGTTGCACCGACTTGGCCAGGGTCTCGCCAGCCAGTTCGGCCATCAGCACGAAGGCGAAGTCCAAGCCCGCCGTCACCCCGCCGCCGGTAATGATGTTCCCATCCCGCGCCACCCGGCTTTCGTCGACGATGGCGCCGAACGGGACCAGCAACTCGCGCCAGGCCCAATGACAGGCGGCGCGCTTGCCCTTCAGGAACCCGGCCGCGGCCAGGATCAGCGATCCGGTGCAGACGCTGGTGAGGTACGTCGCGCCCGCGCCCAGTCGCCGGATCTGCGCCATGAAGGCCTCGTCCTGCATGGCGTCGGTCGTGCCCAGCCCGCCAGGCACGCACAGCACGTCGCAACGCTCGAGCGCCGCAAGGTCGGCCAGCCTGGCGAAGGTCAGCCCCTCGGCCTCGATATCCTGGCCGCCGAGCGAGGCGACCACGACGTCGGCGTTCGGCAGCCGCGACAACACCTGATGTGGCCCAGTGAAGTCGAGGTGGGTGACGCCCGGATAGAGCGCGATGACGATCTGCAGCTTGGGCATGCGGCCTCCAAGGAGATTTGACGACCGACTGTGCACGACCTAGCCTCCGGCCGAAATGACAAACATCCCTCGTTTCACGCCATGACCCGCACTGTCGGACTGCTCGTCTTTCCGGACTTCCAGATCCTCGACGCCACCGGCCCGGTGGCGGTGTTCGAGATCGCTTCGCGCTTCGTGCACGGCGCCTATGCGCTGCAACTGGTGGCGCGCGATCCGGGCCCGGTGACGTCCAGTTCCGGCGTTCAGGTGCTGGCCGCGCCGATGACCAGCGCGCCGCTCGACACCCTGTTGGTCGCCGGCGGCGAAGGCGCCCGCGGGCCGGCGATCTGCACACGCACCCTCGACTGGGTGCGCAACACCGCGGCGCAGGCCCGGCGCACCGCCAGCGTCTGCTCCGGCGCCTATATCCTGGCCGAGGCCGGGCTGCTCGACGGACGGCGGGCCACCACCCACTGGCAACGCTGCCCTGATTTCGCCCGCCGCTATCCCAAGGTGCGGCTGGAGCCGGACCGGATTTTTGTCCGCGACGGCGATGTCTGGTCGTCGGCCGGGATCACCGCCGGCATCGATCTGTCGCTGGCCCTGGTCGCCGACGACCACGGCGAGGAGCTGGCCCGCGCGGTGGCCCAGCAACTGGTCGTCTATCACCGCCGCCCCGGAGGCCAGTCGCAGTTCTCGGCCTTGCTGGAGATGGGCGGTCAGGGCGGCCGGTTCGCTGGCCTGCTGGACTGGATGCGCGAACGGCTCGCCGAGCCGCTGAGCGTCGAGCGGTTGGCCGATCGGGCGGCGATGAGCCCGCGCCACTTCGCCCGCGCGTTCGCAGCCGAGACCGGCATGACCCCGGCCAAGGCGGTCGAGCGCCTGCGCCTAGAGACCGCCCGCGAGCGGGTCGAGAGCTCGGCGGACCCGATCGACCAAGTGGCCTCAGCGACCGGCTTCGGCGATCCGGAGCGCATGCGGCGGGCGTTCCTGCGCGCCTTCGGCCAGCCGCCCCAGGCCCTGCGCCGGGCCGCGCGCGCCTAGCGGCGCGCGTCCGACAGCGCGGCGACCTCGCGGCTCAGCCGTTCGATCCGGTCGCCCTGCTCTATCAGCAACGTCACCAGTTCCTCGCCGCGCAGAGCGTCTAGCTTGTCGTGGAGGCGCAGGATTTCCAGTTCGGCCCGCAGATTGACCACGTAATCGTACTCGGCCGCCTTGCGGTCGGTCACGCTCTGCCGGTTCTGGCTCATCATGATCACCGGAGCCTGCAAGGCCGCCAGCGTCGAGAGCACCAGGTTCAGGAAAATGAACGGATAGGGGTCGAAGGCCAGGTGCTGCGAACGGGTCGCGACGTTCCACCCCATCCAGAGCAGCAATGCGACGCCGAAGCCGACGATGAAGGCCCAGGAGCCGCCGAAGGCCGCGACCCGGTCGGCCAGCCGCTCGCCGAACCGCCGCTCGTCGCGGGTCAGCCCCGGCGCTCGGCTGGGAGTTTCGGTGACGATGAGGTCGATGACGCTCTTCTGGACCGGATTGAGGTCCTCGTAACCGCAGTTGAGCAGGCCCCGGGCCAGCTCGTCACGCGCCGCCGCATCGCTCATTACGCACCTCGCTCGACTCGCCCTGGCCCTGCTCCAGTCGGGTGGAGCATGACGCAGGGCGAGGCCGAGGAGAACGGGCCCCGCACGGCCCGGGCGATCAGTCGTCGCCGACCATCGCCTCGGCCTCGGGCGCGGGCCGCGGAGCCGACGCCTTGGCCGGATGGGACGCGATCGGCAGCAGCTTCGGCGCGGCCGTATCGGCGTCCTTGAGCAGTTCCGGCTTCAGGTCGGCCTGGCCGACGGCGTCCGGCTTGCGCTCGGTCTTCATCAGCGCCGCGTGCATGTCGCCCGCCACCTCGATCGACGCCGGGGCCGGCGTCGCGGCATAGCTGGCATAGTAGACACGGTCCTGCGCCTTCGGCGCGGCGCCGCCGCCACGTCCCAGGCGATAGAAGACGTGCATCCCGACCTCGGCCGTGCGCACCAGGCGCGGGCCCCAGTTCGGGGCGACGTTGGTGGTGTGAAAGTGGGTCGCATCGCCGATCGACGCCATGACGTCGCCCGAGAGCGCCTTGGAGGCGACCTTCCGGGCCCGGTTCCAGGCCGCGACCTCGCGGCCGCGCCGCATCGAGCCGTCGCAGGCGAAGCTGAACTGGCAGCCGACTCGCTTGCCGGCGCCCTGGAAGACCACGCCGCAGACGCTCTTGGGGAACGACGGATGGCGGACCCGGTTGAGCACCACCTGGGCGACCGCGGCCTGGCCGGCCGGGGTCTCCCCGCGGGCTTCGAAATAGACGGCCTGGGTTAGGCATTCGAGCTCGCGCGAGCTCTCCAGCGCGCCGGCCAGCCGGAACGGCGCGGCGACCGGCAGGGCCGCGTCGATCACGCCGCGCAGCGGAATGTCCGTTTTGGCGCTAGGCGCCTTTTCCAGCCGCGCCGTGAGGATCGCGCTCTGTCGATCGCGTTGGGCCGCACCGCCGGCGTTGAGCGGATCGTGCCGGCTGGCGACGCGCAGGACCCCGGGGTCCATGACGCCAGCCTGCAGCGTGGCTTCCGAGAAGCCGCCCGCCGCCGCCTGCGCGATACGCGCGTTGCGAGCGTCGTCGGCCGCCGTGCGGGCCAAGCCGCCGGCCATGTATGTCGCGCCCAGGGCCAGGCCAATGCCTGAACCGATCAATGCGGCGCATGCGGGCGCACGCCATTCGGCGCGAGCCTTACTTATCAATTTCAAGAAGATCGTGTCCCGTGTGGCGAGGGCGAAACCGCCCCCCGACATCGTCGTCGCGGGGCCCCTGCTCATGCTGGCGGCGGCGCGACTGAGAGCCTGTCGATTACACGTGGAGTGACAGGCTACGGCGAAGTTGAGGTGGTTTATGACCATCGCCGAACGGATTCGCAATGGGATATTGCGTCGCAGCACGCGATTTTTTTCAGGTTTCGTTAACGACGCGAGCCCGCGCAGGGAACCTCCAGCAGGTCCCGCCGTTCCCGCTGCGAAGCTTTCAGAACGCGGAGACGTCACCTCATGCGCAAGTCCCTCGCCCTGCTCGCCGCTGCAGGCCTCGCCCTGACGCTGGCGGCCTGCGGGCACAACGTCGAGCAGCGCGCAGCCACCGGCGCGGCGGCGGGCGCGGTGGTCGGCGGACCGGTCGGCGCAGTCGCCGGCGCGGCCGCCGGCACCGTCGTCAGCAAGGCGGCCGACAAGTAGTTCCCGACAGGATCCTCTCCCCCCGGAAAGGATCGCCCGCGCGCCGCGAGGGCGGGGTCTTCCCCGCCTGACGCGGCGCGCACCCGCCGTTTCCGGCCAGCGTTCGTCGAACGCAATCTGGTTAACGGCGCGCGCGCATGCCAACCTGCAGCCCGCAAAGGCGCAGTTCGCCACGGCCGCGCCCCAATTCTGATCTCAAACTGACGCCGATGCTGAAGCACATCATCCTGCTGACCGCTGCGGTCGGGCTCGCTACGCCCGCCGTCGCCGCGCCGAACTGGCGGGTGCAACAGGCCTGCGCGATGCAGCGCTATCTTCGGGCGACGCCAGCCTTCCCGAGCTCGACCTGGGGCCGCGAGGCCACCACCGTCTCGACTGGCGGGGCCCGCATCGCCGTCGCCCGTCGCGAGGACGCCGCCGCCCGCGCCCAGTTCGACAGCGCCATGCGCTCGGGTCGCGCCTTCGCCGACCGCGCCGCCGAGCAACTCGCCGCCAGCGAGCGGATCAGCGAAGACGAGGCGCTGCGCCGCATCGGCGCCGATCCCGGCCCCTGGCCGCAGGTGACGCCCGCCAGGTGCGAGGCGCTCGAACGCCGCGCCCAGCGCGCCGAACGCTAGTTGAGCGGCCCGATAGGGTTGCGCGGATCGAGGCTCAAGCCCCGCGCCTGACGCTGCTTGAGCAATCTCAGCCAGCCATGGAACGCCTCGCAATCGAGGCCGTGCATCATAAGTCTGTGCCCCGCCGTGAGGGTCGACAGCGGCACCATGGGGTGTCCGTTCTTCACGAACGACATGTGGTAGTCGGTTCCAAGGATCTTGCCGATGTAGATCGCGATGGTCTCATCCAACTGCAACGACTGCGCCGCGCGCACGAAATCGGCGCGCGGCAGCATCAGGGCGTAGAGCGGGGTGTAGGCCTCGATCGCCGTCTGGACGTCGGCGAAGTTCAGCCGACCGCTCGGCAGCGGCGCCAGATCGAACGGGGCGTCCGAGATCATCGAAAAGTCCGGCTTCTCCACCGGCGTCAGGTCGCGCCCCTGCGCGCGCAGGCTGGCGCTGAGCTGGATGATGAAATTGAAGATGTTGAGGTCGTGCTGCAGGAAGACGTTGTCCTCAAGCGCCTTCAAGGTGCGCGGCCTGAGAGGCACGGTCTCGACCTCGACCGGTCCGGCGTTCGCCTTGATAAAGGCCAGCAGCTCGGTGCCGATATGAAAATGCCGCAGAATCAAGGTATTGGCGTCCGGCGTCGCGAAGTTGCGCAGCCCCCAATGGATCAGCCTGTGCAGGACTCCATTGAGATTCGGATGGTGCGGCGACAGCCCCCGCAGGATCTTCACCAGGATGAAGAAGGCGAACACCGCCGGCCGCGCGATCGGAAACAGCCAGCGCCGCGACCAGGATCGATTGCCCCGCAGCAGCGCCGCCTTGGCCTCCGGCGCGATCGGCAGGCCCTGGTCCAGATAGAGCGCGAGCCACGGATCAGGGTCACGCGGATCGTACTGCGAGAGGTCGAAGTCCGTCGCACTCACGCCGCCATTTCCTCGATCTGCAGCGCGTAGAGCCGCGCGGTCACGCGGGCGGTCTTGACGATGCGGTCGGCCGTCTCGGCGTCCGGCAGAACCAGCCCCAGCATTTCCTCGAACTCCTTGATGTGTTCGGCGTCGTTTTCGCCGTGATAGAGCAGGAAGCGCACGGCATGCTCGGGCAGGTCGAGGGTCTTGCGGGCCATCGCCCCCCACTCGGCGGCCTTGATCGACCCCAGCCCCTCGATCACCCACATCGCGCCGAGCAGGCCGAAGGGGTTCGGCTTCGAGGCTTCGTGGAACATCCACGCCGACAACGCCTCGGACCCGATGTTCTTCTCGCCGGCCTGAATCGCGGCGAGCTCGCCGCCCGAAGCCACATAGTCGGCCTCCAGCAAACGGAAATCTCGGTGCTCGGTCACGGCGTGACGCATGAGGATCGATCTCAGCTCGAGGTGCTGTTCATCGATGTTCGATGCGGCGCGCGACATCCACAGCGCTCCGTCCTTCACCTGCTGGCGAAGGCCGCTGAGGAACGCCTGGTAGTCCGTCAGGGTGAACCGCCCGCGGGTGAGTTTGCGGATCAGCGGCGTCTGCTCCAGCCGCCCCTCGAACTCGGTGAAGACGACGGTCAGCCGCCGCATTACATCACTGACGTCGTTCACCCGACCGCCTCCAGCAGCATGAAGCCTACAAAGGCCCGGCCGCTCTCCGGTACGACGCACAGCACCTGCTGGCCAGGCTTCAGCCGGTCCGAACGCATGAACTCGTCCAGCATCACCCAGATGGAAGCCGCACCGATGTTCCCGACGCTGCGCAGGTTCGAGAACCAGCGATCCTCGGGAATCATCCCGTCGGTCGCCTCCAGCAACGCGACGATCTCCTCCCGCAGCGACCGGGCCGAATAGTGGCACAGCAGATGATCGATCTCTCCGGGCGCGATCCTCCCTTCGTCGACCTTGGCGAGATAGACCCCGACCCAGGCCCGGATCACCCTCTTCAGCAGCTCGAAGTCCTGCAGCAGCGCGATCGCGCCTTGAGCATGCGCCGCCGCCGGTCCGGTGAAGGACCAGGTCGCCAGCGGGTCGGTCCGCCCCTCAACCGAGGCGCCGGCCCACATGCAGGGATCGAACCGACCCGCCAGTGAGACCAGGTCGATGAATTTCACCCTCAGGCTTAGTCCCTTGGGCCGCGGCGCCGGCTCCATCACCACCGCGCCCGCTCCATCCGACAGCGTGAACCGCAGGAAGTCCGCCTCGGCGCGCAGCCGCCCCTTCGCGTCGACCAGCGCCGTGCCCTCGTAGAAGCTCGGCCGGAACCAGCGGGAGGAGAACTCGCTGGCGCCGGCGGCCGCCACCTTGTGCTCGCCAGCCCGCACCGACAGCCAGGCGGCCTTGGCCGCCATCAGCGACGAGCCGCACACCGACTGAAAGCTGGCGATCTCCAGCGGCCCCGCCCCCAGTTCACCATGCACGTTGGCGGCGTGACCTGGCACCAGATAGTCGCCTTGGGTCGTGGCGGCGGCCAGGAACTGCAGATCTTCCGGCCCCAGGCCGGCATCCTCCAACGCCGCCCGGATGGCCTGGGCGCACATGCCCGCGTTGGAATGGGTGGCCCGCCCCTGGGCGTCGAGGGCGTAGTGCCGCGTCTCCACGCCGTTCCAGCGCAGCGCCCGGCGGCCGAGCAGGCTGTCACGGCCGCCAATCCGGCCCAGGTGGTCCTCCATTCGCTCGACGGGGATCGGCGCGCCAGGCAGGTACGCGCCCGCACCGGTGATGTAGACGTCGGAAAGCTCTGTCATCGCCGCACGATGGCCACAGCCGCACGCCGCCGTCGAGGCTCTCGATGCGCGGCCATATCGTTGTCCAGCCCGCCCGACGGCCGACCCGCCGATGCCCGCCGGCTGACAGCCTGCTGACAGGTTCTGGCGCCCGCCCCGCTAGCATCGGGCCATGAACGATCCTACCTTGGCGTCCATGCCCCGCTCAGTTGCTCCAGGCCCCGGCGTCGCCGACATGTCGGCGAGCTTCGACTACGACGAAACCGCCATGCCGATGCTGTGGAAGCCGCACCGGCCCGCCCGCCCGGAGAAGTCCGAAGGCGGCAAACGGTTCAAGCTGGTCAGCGACTTCCAGCCGGCCGGCGACCAGCCGACCGCCATCGCCGACCTTGTCGCCGGCCTGGAGGGCCGCGAGCAGGACCAGGTGCTGCTGGGCGTCACCGGTTCGGGCAAGACCTTCACCATGGCCAAGGTGATCGAGGAGACCCAGCGCCCGGCGCTGATCCTCGCGCCCAACAAGACCCTGGCCGCCCAGCTCTATTCCGAGTTCAAGGCCTTCTTCCCCGACAACGCGGTCGAGTTCTTCGTCTCGTACTATGACTACTATCAGCCCGAGGCCTACGTGCCGCGGACCGACACCTACATCGAGAAGGACTCGTCGATTAACGAGCAGATCGACCGGATGCGCCACTCGGCCACCCGCGCGATCCTCGAACGCGACGACGTCATCGTCGTGGCCAGCGTCAGCTGCATCTACGGCATCGGCTCGGTCGAGACCTACACCGCCATGACCTTCACCATCGAGCCCGGCCAGCGGCTCGACGAGAAGCAGCTGATGGCCGACCTGGTGGCCCTGCAATACAAGCGTAACGATCAGGCGTTCGAGCGCGGCTCGTTCCGCCGCCGCGGCGACACCATCGAGGTCTTCCCCGCCCACTACGAGGACCGAGCCTGGCGCATCTCCCTGTTCGGCGACGAGGTCGAGGCGATCAGCGAATTCGACCCGCTGACCGGCAAGAAGACCGCCGATCTCGAAGGCATCAAGATCTACGCCAACAGCCACCACGTCACCCCGCGCCCGACCCTCAACCAGGCGGTCATCCAGATCCGCGAGGAGCTGAAGGAACGGCTCGACTGGCTGGTGGCCAACGGCAAGCTGCTGGAAGCCCAGCGGCTGGAACAGCGCACCACCTTCGACCTGGAGATGATCCAGGCCACCGGCTCCTGCGCCGGCATCGAGAACTATAGCCGCTTCCTCTCCGGCCGCCGGCCGGGCGAGCCGCCGCCGACCTTCTTCGAATACATCCCCGAGAACGCCCTGCTGTTCATCGACGAGAGCCACCAGGCCGTGCCGCAGATCGGGGCCATGTACCGCGGCGACTACCGGCGCAAGTTCACCCTGGCCGAATACGGCTTCCGCCTGCCCTCCTGCCTCGACAACCGCCCGCTCAAGTTCGAGGAGTGGGACGCCATGCGGCCGCAGACGGTCAATGTCTCGGCGACCCCGGCGGCCTGGGAGCTGGAGCGCTCCGGCGGCGTCTTCGCCGAGCAGGTGATCCGCCCAACCGGCCTGATCGACCCGCCGGTCGAGGTGCGCCCAGTCTCCAAGGACAACCACAGCCAGGTCGACGACGTCATCGCCGAGGCGCGCGACACCATCGCGCGCGGCTACCGCACCCTGATCACCGTCCTGACCAAGAAGATGGCCGAGGACCTGACCGAGTACATGCACGAGCAGGGCCTGCGCGTGCGCTACATGCACTCGGACATCGACACCATGGAGCGCATCGAGATCATCCGCGACCTGCGGCTCGGAGCGTTCGACGTGCTGATCGGCATCAACCTGCTGCGCGAGGGCCTCGACATCCCCGAGGTCGGGCTGGTCGCCATCCTCGACGCCGACAAGGAAGGATTCCTGCGCTCGGAAACCTCGCTGATCCAGACCATCGGCCGCGCGGCCCGGAACGTCGACGGCAAGGTCATCCTCTACGCAGACCACATCACCGGCTCGATGGAACGGGCCATGGCCGAGACCCAGCGCCGCCGCGAAAAGCAGGAGGCCTACAACCTCGAGCACGGCATCACGCCCGAAAGCGTGAAGAGCCAGATCAAGGAGATCCTCGCCTCCCCCTACGAGAAGGACCGCGTGCTGGTCCCGGCCGGCGTCGCCGAGGAGGCCGGCAAGCCGTTCCTGGGCGACAACTTCAAGGCCACCCTGCGCGACCTCGAGGGCAAGATGCGCCAGGCCGCCGCCGACCTGGAGTTCGAGACCGCCGCGCGCCTGCGCGACGAGATCAAGCGCCTCAAGCTGCTCGACCTGGAGTTCGCCAACGACGCCCTCACCGGCGAGGGCGAGACCGCCGACCGCGAGGTCGTCAAGAAGGTCCGCGCCGAGGCCCGGGCCGAGAGCCAGGAACGGTTCCGCAAGGGGAAGCGCTAGGCCGGCAATAGGGCCAACCCCTTGTACCTGCTCGAAAAACAACCGAGCGTGGCGCCAGCTTGACCGCACGCCTGTCACCCAAACTCCACAGTGCGACAGGCCCCTATCGTTAAGTTTCGGGTCGCCGGAACCACGGCCCCGCTTCGTGCGTAGTGCTGTCGATTGGGGGAGCGCTGTCGAGGCGGTCCGACGGGGGCCGCGGGCAGGATGCTCCGCCTAGGGAACACCCCATGACGCCTCCGCTCTCCGTGGTGGCCGACAACTCGGCCGACAAGTCCAAGCCGCTTACTGGCCGTGAGCTGTCCGAACGCATTCGGCGGCTCCAGGCGGAAGCCAAGTCCCTAGCTCGCGAACATATCCACGCCCTGAGCGTGGCCTTGATCGAGGTCGAGCGTCTCTCGGCCGAGATCTCGGACGGCGGCGAGGCCTATCCCGCGGGCGTCCGCGAACTTGCTCGCCGCATGGCCGAGGATTGCGAAGCCAAGGTGCAGACCCTCGAAGCGATCTCCTCGCGCGTCTGACCGTTGGCCCGCATTCTGCAGCAGCGCTTCCGGACTGTGCAGCATTGGGAGCGTCAGATGGTGAATCGGATGCGTGCGTCAGCGGCCCTCAGCGTGGTGGCCGGACATCAAGCCGCGGCGGCGGCGCCCAGTCTCGCCGACCGGATCGGCCGCCTGCAGGCTCAAGCACGGAGTCTGGCGCGCGAGCACATCGCCGCGCTGGAAGCCGCCATGGCCGAGGTCGAACGGCTGTCGGGCGAGATCGCCGACGGCGGCGAGGCCTATCCGGTCGGGGTGCGTGAGATCGCCCGACGGCTGTCGGCCGAGTGCGAGGCCAGCGGCAATACGATCAAGGCCCTCGCCGGTCGCACCTAGACCGGCCGAACCTAAGCCAACAGGCCCCGGAACTCGTGACTGCGCCGCAGCCAGGCGGCGGCGAACCCGCAGATCGGCACGATCTTCAGGCCCCGCGCGCGGGCGTCGGCGGCCAGCGCCGCCATCAGCCGGCCCGACGCGCCCGTGCCGCGCAGCGGGACCGGGCTTTCGACATGATCGATGAACAGCCGGTCGCCCGCCAGGCGATAGTCGGCCCAGGAGGTCATGCCCTGCTCGGTCATCTCGAACCGCTGCTCGGCCTTGTTGTCGCGAAGTTCGCTGCTCATCGTTCGGCGCCGACCGCTAGCTAGACCAGTTCAACCGCCATCGCGGTGGCTTCGCCGCCGCCGATGCACAGGCTGGCGACTCCACGCTTGCCGCCGCGGGCCTCCAGAGCGGCGATCAGGGTGGCCAGGATGCGCGCGCCGCTGGCGCCGATCGGGTGGCCCAGCGCGCAGGCGCCGCCGTTGACGTTCAGCTTGGCGCGGTCGATGCCCAGTTCACGCTCGGCGATCATCGCCACCACCGCAAAGGCCTCGTTGACCTCGAACAGATCGACGTCGCCCGCGCTCCAGCCGGCCTTCTTCAGTGCCTTCTGCATCGCCGGCACCGGGGCCGTGGTGAACAGCCCCGGCTCGTGGGCGTGAGCCGCATGGCTGACCACCCTGGCGACCACCTTCAGGCCCAGCTTCTCGGCGACCGAGGCGCGGGTCATCACCAGCGCCGCCGCGCCGTCCGAGATCGACGAGGCGTTGGCCGCGGTGATCGCGCCGTCCTTGCCAAACGCGGGCTTGAGGGTCGGGATCTTGGCCGGGTCGGCCTTCAGCGGCTGCTCGTCGGTCGACACGGTCTCGCTGCCCTTGCGGCTCACGACCTCGACCGGAACGATCTCGCGCGCGAACGCCCCGCTCTCGGTCGCCGCCCGGGCGCGGGCCAGCGACGAAATCGCGAACTCGTCCATCGCCTCGCGGGTGAACTGGTAGGCGCGAGCCGTCTCGTCGGCGAACGAGCCCATCAGGCGGCCCGGTTCGTAGGCGTCTTCCAGGCCGTCCAGGTACATGTGGTCGAACGCCGTGTCGTGACCGATCCGCGCGCCGCCGCGGTGCTTGTTCAGTAGGTACGGCGCGTTGGTCATGCTCTCCATGCCCCCGGCGATGATTATGTCCGCGCTGCCGGCCGCCAGGGCGTCATGGGCCATGATCGCCGCCTGCATCCCTGAGCCGCACATCTTGTTCAGGGTCGTGGCCTCGACCGACTTCGGCAGGCCCGCGCCCAGCGCCGCCTGGCGGGCCGGCGCCTGGCCGAGCCCGGCCGGCAACACGCAGCCCATGAAGATCTGCTCGACCGCCTCGGGCGAGACCCCTGCCCGCTCGACCGCGGCGCGCACGGCGGCGGCGCCCAGTTCGGTGGCCTTGAGCGCGCTAAGCGCGCCTTGGAAGCTCCCCATCGGGGTGCGGGCATAGGCGGCGATGACGACGGGATCGGCGGCTTGGGTCATGCCGCCGATATAATTCTCCGCCTGGCGAATTGGAATGCTGCCGCAGCGTCAGCACTCAAAGGCGCCGGCCAGGACAGGCGGACTAGATCGCCCGCTCGGTCTTGTCGATGAAGCCGCCGCCCAGCACCCGCTCCGGCTGTTCGGGCGCATAGAGGACGCAGGCCTGGCCGGGGGCCACGCCTTCTTCCGGCGTATCGAGTTCGACCGCGGCGACGCCGCCGCGCACGGCCAGGCGGCCGGGCACCGGCTCGCGGGTCGAGCGCACGCGCGCCAGCACCGGCCGGCCGGCGGCGCCGGCCATGTCCTCGCCTTCGCCCAGCCAGTTGGTTTCCTTCAGCGTCAGCGCGCTGGTCAGCAGCGCCTCGCGCGGGCCGACGACCACCTGGCGCTTGTCGGCGTCGATCTTGACCACGAACAGCGGATCGCCGACCGCGATGTTCAGGCCGCGGCGCTGGCCGATCGTATAGCGGGTCACGCCCTCGTGGCGGCCGAGCACGCGGCCGTCCATGTGCACGACCTCGCCGGCCTCCGCGCCCTGCGGCCGCAGGCGGTCGATCACAGTCGTGTAGCGGCCTTCCGGCACGAAGCAGATGTCCTGGCTGTCGGGCTTGTCCGCCGCGGCGAGGCCGAGCTCCGCCGCCACCCGCCGCACCTCCGGCTTGGGCAGGCCGCCGAGCGGAAAGCGCAGGAAATCCAGCTGTTCGCGGGTGGTCGCGAACAGGAAGTAGCTCTGGTCGCGGGCCGGGTCGGTGGCGCGCAGCAGTTGGGCCCCGTCGCGCCCCTCGGCGCGCTGGACATAGTGGCCGGTCGCCATGGCCTCGGCGCCCAGGTCGCGCGCCACGTCCAGCAGGTCGCGGAACTTCACGGTCTGATTGCAGCGGATGCACGGGACCGGGGTTTCGCCGCGCAGATAGGCGTCGGCGAAGTCCTCGATGACCTGCTGCTTGAACTTGCTTTCGTAGTCGAGGACGTAGTGCGGGATGCCGATGACGTCGGCGGCGGTCCGCGCGTCATGGATGTCCTGGCCCGCGCAGCAGGCGCCCTTCTTCTGGATCGCCGCGCCGTGGTCGTAGAGCTGTAGCGTCACGCCCACCACATCGTAGCCGGCCCTCGCCAGCAGGGCGGCGGTGACGGTGGAGTCCACACCGCCGGACATGGCCGCGACCACCCGCGCGCCGGGTTTCAGGCCCACGGCGGCGCGCGCGGCTTCCACGGCGGCGTCTGCGAAAAGCGCGTTCATGGCGCGCTATGTAGCGGTTGGCGCCCCGATTTGCGAGGCCGCGAGCGCGCCGGCCTTACTTCAGCGCGTTCAGCAGCGAGGAGTCGCGCAGGGTGATGAACACCTGGGTCGAGGCCTGCAGCGCCAACGTCGCCTTCTCCAGCTCGACCGAGGCCACCGGCATGTTGGCGTCAACGATGTCGCCGATCATGCCCTTCAGGCTGTTCTGGCGGGCGGTTAGGTCGGCCTTCACGTCGTCCACCCGCGCCTGCACCATCCCGTTGCGGGCGGTCTTGTCGATGATGTCGCTGGACACCGAGTCCCAGTTGGCCAGCTCATTGGTCAGGAAAGTCCGCTGGGCGTCGGTCATCGTGCCGCCGAACGGCGTCGCCTCATGGAACGCCTGCAGGGTCTTGAAGGCCTGCAGCAGGTCGGTCCCTAGGTTGTCGGCCAGCAGCCCGGTCTTCACCGTGGTGGCGTCGTCCACCTTGTGCTCGGTGATGAAGTCGTCGTTCTGGAAGAAGTCGGAGATCAGCGGGGTCAGCGGGTTGGTCAGGTCCGACAGCGCGTCGGCGGTGACCGGCATGGTGTCGATCTTGCCGCCGGCGAACAGGTACTTGCCGCCATAGCGCGAGTTCATGGACGACACGGCGTTGCGGAACTGGGCCTCGATCTCCTGCATCAGGGTGTCGGTGCGGCCGGTGGCGATGGCCTCCTCGATCGCCTGCTTGGTGCCGGCCGCCGCGTCGCCCAGCTGGGTCATCGCGAAGTCCTGGGTGGTCAGCTTGTCGGCGATGAGCTTGTTCTGGTCGAGATAGCCGCCGATACGGGTCTCCACCGAACGCATGGCCGTGAGCATCTCGGCATTGCGCGAGTAATCCTTCAGGTTCGACCCGTTTTCCTGGGTCGCCACGCGGTCGCCCGCGTTCATCTGCTTCTGCTGGGCCAGCATGATGTTCCGAAGAACCAGGCTGTAATTGCCGCCGGTCGTGACGCGATACATCGTCAGGCTCCGTTAAACCATGTTCGTCAGGACGTCGAACAGCTCCTTGGCCGCCTGGATCATGCGGGCCGAAGCGTTGAAGGCCTGTTGATAAGTCGTCAGCCGAACGAGCTCCTCGTCCACATTCACGCCCTCGATCGCGTCGCGGCGCGCCTGGGCCTCGTTGGACACCGACTCCGCCGCGCTCTTGCGATTATCGGCCGCCTCGGCCTGGCGGCCGATGGAGCCGCCGAACTCGGCCGCATAACGCGAAAGGGTCATGGTCACCGCCCCGAGCGTGCCGGCCGGCGAGAAGGTCGTGGTGGCGTCTCCCGCCGCCGCCAGCAGCCGCGCGCCGCGGCCGTCGCCGGCCGTGACCGCCGGCTTGCCCGCCGCCACCGACAGGTCCAGCGTCCCCAGGCCGAGCTTCATCGGATCCTGGGCGATCGCCTTGTCCACTTCGTAGCGACCAGCGCGGGCGTTGCGCTCGATCACGCCCAGGCCGAACAACTGGCTCATCGACGGCCCGGTGGCCCCGCGCTGCGTCTGATCCTGCGTCACCGACAGCGTCGCGTTCTGGGGCGCCGAGCCCGTGAAGGTCAGCGCGCCCTTGGCGTCCAGGCTGAAGGCGCCGTTGACGCCGACCCCGGTCGCCGGGTCGTTCAAGGCGGCGACCAGATCGTTCATCGAGGTGACCGGCGGTCCCGGCACGGTGAAGGTCATGTCGCGGATCGGCTTGCCGTCGGCCTGGGCCAGCCGGAAGCTGATCGTCTGGCCGGGGGTGAACCCGTGCGGGTCGGTCCCCCTCAGGCCGGTCTCGTAGCTCATCATCCCGCCGGAGCGGACCAGGTCGTTGAGGCCGAAGAAATGCGAGAAGCCGCGGCCGGCCTTGGCCGACGTGCCCTCGTCGATGGCCAGGCGGTTGTCGCCGGCGCCGGCGATGCTCAAGGCCCCGTCGGTGAACGACGCCGTCGCGGCCCCGCCCATGGCGGTGTTGAGCGTGGTCAGGAAGCTCGCGGGCGTGAATGCACCGCCGGGGACCATCGTCCCTGCGTCGAAATCGATGTCGACGCGGCTTTGCAGCACGCCGTCCTTGTCGAGGATCGCCACCGTCGTCTTGCCGGTGAAGCCGCCCACCGCGGTCGGCAGGTCCAGGCCGGTGTCGCGGCCGGTCAGCGCCTTGGGCGGCGGCGAGGCGGTGGTCTTGTTGTGCGCGGCGTTGATCTGTTCGACCGTGCGCGAGATGAACTCGCCGAGTTGGTCGGCCATCCCCGGCAGGGTCTCGTCGCGCAGATCCATCAGCCCGCGGATCTCGCCGCCGGATATCTGGATCGGCTGGGCGAAGCCGACGCCGCCGTCCGGCTCGACCGCGATGTAGCCCTTGGTGGAGTCGGTGCGGTTGTAGGTCAGGGTCGCGGCCTTGCCGTCGCCGGCCAACAGCAGCCCTTCGGCCGAGCGGACGGTCACCCCGCCGTTGGCGCGCTGGGCCACCTGCACGTTCATCAGGGTCGACAATTCGTCGACAAGCTGGCTCTGGATGTTCTCCGACCCGGACGCATCGCCGCTGGTCAGCTTCGCGCGACTGATGTCGGCGTTCATCTGGTTGATCTGGCGCAGCAGGTCGTTGATGCGGTTCACGTCCGAGGAGATCCGCGCGTCCACCGTCTCGCCCAGCTCGTTGATCTGGGAGTTGATCCGGCCGGTCTCGGTCAGGAAATCCTCGACCTTCGAGATGCCCTGGCTGCGCAGCAGGCTCGACGACGGGTCGTCCGCCGCCGCCGCGAAGGCCGAGAAGATCTGGTCCAGGCGCGAGAAGTAGAAGGTCTCCTTGCCCGGATTGCCGAACAGGCTCTGCGCGTTGTCCAGGTACTGCGAGAACACGTCCCATCGGGCCGCGTCCGATGAGGCGGTGAGCGAGGCCAACTGCAGGTACTGGTCGGTGATACGCCGCACCCCCAGGATGTCGACGCCCATGCCCTTGCCGCCGACCACCAGCGGCGCCTGGTCCACCTGCTTGCGGACGTAGCCGGACGTGTTGACGTTGGCGATATTGTCCGACGTGACCCGCAGGTTCATCTGGGCCGCGTTCAGCCCGGACGAAGCCGTCTTCAGCATAGCCGTCAGTGACACGGTTTACCCTCCGCCCGGCAAAGCCTGACGCGCGACCCGGCGAAATCTGCCGGGATAGTGGTGAACGCCCGCGCGTGGCCCATGCAAAAATCCAATCTTTTCAACGAATCTCGTCTTGAGGCTCGCCGAACTGCCAAAATCCGGCGCAAGACCGGCGCCAGTTCTGTTGCGCCCCGCCGCCCCATGCCACGCGACCTCCTGCGACCAGGGCGGCAGGGACGACCCATCGCGCAGCTTCGGCCCGGCAAAAAACGCCACGCCAGCGATCTCACCGCTTCACCGGAAATGCCATTTCAACATATTTATCAATATCTTGATCAGTTGGCGCAAAGGTTGCTCGGAGATCGCCGAATGTACGCGGCGCAGAAGCGCTCCCATCGATAAGCCCGGACATGCGCCGGGCGGATTCACCGGAAGCCATGACAGCGCCACTGTTCAATTTGCCGATGACGAGCCCGATCGCCGGGCCCTCCGCCGCCACCAACGGCGGCCAGGGCGCGCTGGGCGGTTTTGAGGCGCTGCTGGCCGCGTTCTTCGGGCCGACCGACCAGACCGCCGCCGGAGCCGGCGGCGCGGCGGGCCTATTCGCCCCCCACGCCGACGCCGCGACGGCCGAGACCCCCGACGGCGAGTTGGCCCCCGCCGGCGAGGCGGAGCCTGAATCGCCGACGACCGCCGTCGCCCCCGACGCCATGACCATGGCCGCCTTGCTCATCGCCCCGCAGGTCGCCCCCCAGCCGCAGCCCCAGGCGGCGATCGCCGCCGGCGGCGAGGTCTCCGGCGAGCCGCCCGCCCCGACGCCCACGGCTCCGGCCGCCGCCTTCGCGCCCCTTGCGGCCGCGGATACAGCGCCCGTCACCACGCCGAAGCCCCAGACCGATGCGGCGGCGCCGGCCTCTCCCGACCTCGCCCCGCCAACGTCGGCGACGGCCGAAACGCTCGCGGCCGTCACGCCCCAGGCCAAGCCCGCCGTCGCCGCTGAGCCGCCGGCCAAGCCCAAGTCGAACGGTCCCGCTGCTCCGGCGCCTCAAACCCAAGCCGCGCAGCCGACTCCGGTGCCTCAGGCGGCCGTCGCGGCTGCGGCGACCGACGCGCCGCAAGCCCAGCTCGCCCAGGCCGAAGCCGCCGCTCCGGCCATCGCCGACGAGGTCAAACCCCAGGAGCCGCAGGCGGGCCGCTCGGCGCGCCACGCCGACAACGCTCGCCGTCGCGGCGATGTCGCCAACGCCGCCGCCCCGGCGCCGACGGCCGACGGCGTCGTGACGCCAAATGCGGTGACCGCTGCGGCCAGCGCCGGCGACGCCGGCAAGGCCGCCGCCTCGCTCGAGACCGACCTCGCCCCGCCGGTCCCCAAGGACGCCAAGAGCGAACCGGCCGCCGCCGACGCGCCGGACGTCCAGCTTCCCGCCCATGCAGCTCCCGCCGCCCACGCCCATGTCGGCGGCCAGGCCGCCCCGGGCCGCGTCACGACTTCCGAGACCATCGCCAACCTGACGGCCCAAATCAGCAAGAAGCTGGAAGGCCGGGCCACAAAATTCGACGTTGAGCTGACCCCGGCCGGCCTCGGCCATGTCAGCGTCTCGGTCGAAATCGCCGCCAGCGGCAAGATGACCGCGGCGATGTCGTTCGACTCGCCGCAGGCCGCCGCCGAGGTGCGCGCCCGCTCGCACGAGCTGCAGCGCGCCCTGGAGCAGGCCGGCTTCGACCTGACCGGCGGCCTGTCCTTCGACGTCAACGGCGAGCGCGGCAACGATGGCCGCGGCCTGGCTCAGCAGCAACAGCAGAACGACGGCGCCTCGCGCGGCCGGGCCTTCCAGGCGGTGCTCGGCACCGCCGGCGAGGCGGCCGAAACCGCGGCCGCCGCCGCCCTTCAATACGCCCGCCGGTCCGCGACCGGCGTGGACATCCGGATCTAGGGAGACCGCCATGGCGATCGACGCGACCGCAGCGGCCGGCAACGCCAGCGCCTCGAACACCGGGCGCACGCGCCTGGCCGACAGCTACGAGACGTTCATGAACCTCCTGACGGCGCAGATCAAAAACCAGGATCCGCTGTCGCCGATGGACTCGACCCAGTTCACCCAGCAGCTGGTCCAGATGACCGGCGTGGAACAGCAGCTGCTGACCAACGATCTGCTCGAAAAGCTCGTGACCAACACCGGCTCGGGCATCCAGACCTCGGTCAGCCTGCTGGGTCGCGAGGTCCGCGCCCTGCACAACGAAGCCAAGCTCTCGGCCGGCAAGGCCGACTGGTCCTACAAGCTCGACCGCGAGGCGACAGAGGTGACCATCGAGGTGGTCAACAGCCTGGGCAAGGTCGTCCAGGTCGAGAAGGCCAGCGGCGACGACCTCAAGGCCGGCGACCACACCTATTCGTGGAACGGCAAGGACCGCACCGGCGCTCAACTGCCGAACGGCGACACCTACACCCTGCGCATCACCGCCAAGGATTCGGCGGGCGCGACGGTCGGCGTCACCAATTTCATCAAGGGCGTCGTCACCGGCGTCGAACAGACCGACGGCAAGACCCTGATCACCATCAACGGCGTGCAGATCGGCTGGGAAAAGGTCACCTCGATCGCCGAGGCGCCCCAGCAGACGGCCGCCGCCGATACGAACCCCGACAACTCGGACAGCGACACCCCGCCGTCTGAACAGGCCGCCACCTGAGCGCGCGCCCTCACCCCATTCGCATAGAAAGGTAGACACCCATGAGCATCAACAGCGCCATGCTCTCCGGCGTTTCCGGGCTGATCACCAACTCCTCGGCCCTCGCGGCGATCTCCGACAACATCGCCAACGTCAACACCACCGCTTACAAGCGCAACCAGGTGAACTTCGCCAACGTCGTGACGGCCCAGGCGGTCAAGGGCCGCTACTCGGCCGGCGGCGTGCAGGCGGTCACCCGCCAGTTCATCAGCCAGCAGGGCCTGATCCAGTCGGCGACCTCGCCGACTGACCTCGGCATTTCGGGCGACGGCTTCTTCGTCGTCGCGACCAAGGGCGGAACCCTGACCGCAAACGACGAGCGGGTCTTCACCCGTTCGGGCTCGTTCAGCGTCGACGCCGACGGCTATCTGGTCAACGACGCCAAGCTCTACCTGCAGGGCTGGCCGGTGCAGGACGACGGCACGTTCAACACGAACCCGTCCGACCTGAACATGATGCAGTCGATCAACGTCAAGAACCTGGGCGCCGCGGTCCGCGCGACCAGCAACGTCGTGGTCAACGCCAACCTCAATAAGAGCCTGACCGCCGACGCGACCAAGAACACGAGCTACACGACGCTCGGCCCCGGTGCGATGGCCGAGTGGGCCCTCACCCAGGATCCGGCGACCGGCGTGCAGCCCGACTTCACCTTCGAGATGAACATCATCGACTCGGTGGGCGCCACTCACAAGGTCGCCGTGGCCTTCATTAAGGACGACTCGACGCCGAACATGTGGAAGGCGGAAATGTACGCCGTCCCCGCCACCGATATCGACGATGGGACCACCAACGGTCTGATCGCGTCGGGTAACGTCATGTTCACCGCCGACGGTCAGCTCGACCTCGCTCACGTCGACACCACCCTGTTTGGCCCGACCGCCACCCTGAACCTCGGCGCCTCGGGGACCGCGGGATCGCCCCGCTGGGCCGACAGCCTCGGCGTCGAGGCTTCGGACATCGCCCTCGATTGGAGCAAGGTGACCCAGTACGCCTCGCCCTCGACCCTGAACTCGGCCAATTCGGACGGCGCCAACGTCGGCAACGTGGTCGGCGTCGAGGTCAGCGAAGACGGCGTCGTGTCCGCGATCTTCGACAACTCGGAAGTCCGCAAGATCGCCAAGATCGGCCTGGCCAGCTTCGCCAATCCCGACGGCCTGGCCCCGGTCAGCGGCAATGCTTACCGCCCGACGATCCCTTCCGGCGAGTTCGTGATCAAGCAGCCGGGCATCGGCGGCGCCGGTGAAATCGCTCCGGGCACGTTGGAAGCTTCGACCGTCGACCTGTCGGCCGAGTTCACCGGACTGATCACGACCCAGAAAGCCTATTCTGCATCTTCGAAGATCATCACGACCGCCGACCAGATGCTTGAGGAGTTGATCAATATTAAGAGGTAATATTTCCCGTTAACAACTCTCAACATCACTCGATAACTTAGACTGTACCAAAAACGGACAACGGCGAATCATGAGCAAGGAATTGTTTACTATCGTGATTCACCGCCCGTTATGTCCCACTCGTTACATTCTTCCCGAACAGTGATGGTCGGAAAGGCGTAAAGCCATGTTGCAACAACAGCAGACGCGCACGAACAGCCGCGGCGAGGCGTACGTCATTGGTCCGACGGGTGCGCCCCTGACGATCAAGGATCTGCCGCCGCCGGACACTGGCAGGTGGGTGATCCGCCGCAAGGCCGAAGTGGTCGCCGCCGTGCGCGGCGGACTGCTGACGCTCGACGAAGCCTGCGAGCGCTATTCCCTGACCAACGAGGAATTCCTCGCCTGGCAAAAGTCGATCGATCGCCATGGCCTCGCCGGCCTGCGCACGACCCGTCTGCAGCAGTACCGCTGATCCGGTAGAACCCCTCCGGGGTCAGCGAACCGCGGCCGCGCCTCACAAGGGCGCGGCCGCTTTCGTTTTCAGCGCTGGTAGGCCGCGCCCAGCAGATTGACGTCCGACAGCTTGCGCACGGTGACCGTGATCTGCTCGCGCTCGCCGGCCCGCCGCTCCACCAGCAGCCGCGCCACCTGGGCGTCGTCGTGGAAAGTGTACCCCTTGATCGCGTCCAGGATCGCCTTGGCCAGGTTGTCGAGGTCGATCCACGGCGGGTCGCCGACATACTCCATGACGATGTCGACGCCGAACTCGCCCCAGCTTGGCCGCGAACCGCGCCAGGCCTTGCGGAAGAACTCATAGACCAGCGGCTTGTAGTACTTGGTTTGGGTGGTCAGGCCGTCGACCACGACCTCGACGACGCCCTCGGTCTCGCGGGCGCGCACCTTTCCGTGGGATATCCAATCGCCGTGCATGCCCTTCCTTAGGACCTGCGCGCCTTGCAGTCTCGCGCGCGTTCGCTAAACCGGCGCTGCGAACTCACCGGAGCTGAAAACATCATGACCGCGACCCGCACCGAGACCGACACCTTCGGACCCATCGAGGTCGCGACCAACGTCTATTGGGGCGCGCAGTCGCAGCGCTCGATCGGCAACTTCAAGATCGGTTGGGAACGCCAGCCCAAGTCGGTGATCCGCGCCCTGGGCATCGTCAAGCGCGCCGCCGCCGAAGCCAACATGGAGCTCGGCAAGCTCGACCCGAAGATCGGCGCCGCCATCGTCGCGGCCGCCCAGGAAGTCATCGACGGCAAGCTCGACGACCACTTCCCGCTGGTGGTCTGGCAGACCGGGTCCGGCACCCAGTCGAACATGAACGCCAACGAGGTGATCTCGAACCGCGCCATCGAGATGCTGGGCGGGGTCATGGGCTCCAAGAGCCCGGTGCACCCGAACGACCACGTCAACATGAGCCAGTCGTCCAACGACACCTATCCGACGGCCATGCACGTCGCCTGCGCCGAGCAGGTGGCCAAGGAACTGATGCCGGCGCTCGAGCACCTGCACGCGGCGCTGAAGGTCAAGGTCAAGGCCTTCGACCACATCATCAAGATCGGCCGCACCCACACCCAGGACGCCACGCCGCTGACGCTGGGCCAGGAATTTTCCGGCTACTCGCAGCAGGTCGCCAACGGCGTGCGCCGGATCAAGGACACCCTGGCCGGCCTCTATGAACTGGCCCAGGGCGGCACCGCGGTCGGCACCGGCCTCAACGCCCCGGTCGGCTTCGCCGAACTGGTCGCCAAGAAGATCGCCGACATCACCCACCTGCCGTTCGTGACCGCCCCGAACAAGTTCGAAGCGCTGGCCGCCCACGACGCCATGGTCTTCAGCCACGGCGCGATCAACACCATGGCCGGCTCACTGTTCAAGATCGCCAACGACATCCGCTTCCTGGGTTCCGGCCCGCGTTCGGGCCTGGGCGAACTGGCCCTGCCGGAAAACGAGCCCGGCTCGTCGATCATGCCGGGCAAGGTCAACCCGACCCAGTGCGAGGCCCTGACCATGGTCTGCACCCAGGTGTTCGGCAACAACGCCGCCCTCACCTTCGCCGGCGCCTCCGGCCACTTCGAGCTGAACGTCTTCAACCCGGTGATGGCCTACAACTTCCTGCAGTCGTGCCGCCTGATGACCGACGCGGCGATCTCGTTCACCGACAACTGCGTGGTCGGCATCGAAGCCCGCGAAGACAACATCAAGGCCGCCCTTGAGCGTTCGCTGATGCTGGTCACCGCCCTGAACGGCAAGATCGGCTACGACAACGCCGCCAAGATCGCCAAGACGGCCCACAAGAACGGCACCACCCTGCGCGAGGAAGCCGTCGGCGGCGGCTACGTGACCAACGAAGAGTTCGACGCCCTGGTGCGCCCGGAAAAGATGATCAGCCCGGGCTGATCATTGAACGATCTGAACGGAAAAGGCCGCCCGAGGGCGGCCTTTTTTGTACCCGGAGTTCGAAGCGACCTACGACTTCCGCTGGACCGCGAAGTCGGCCAGGTTCTCCAGCGCCGGGCGCCAGCTGTTGCTCGACGCGAAATCGGCCAGCTGCGCCTTGGCGGTCGCCGCGTAGTCGCCGGCCAGGGCCAGGGTGGCGGCGTCGGCGCCGGTCGAGGCGACCAGGCTGCGGGCCCGCTCGAAGTCCTCGTCGGTCTGCTCGCGGCGTCCGACCGTGCGATCCCAGAACGGCTTCTCGGCCGCGCCGGTCTTGGCGATGGCCAGCAGCAGCGGCAGCGTCGCCTTGCCTTCCCGGAAGTCATCGCCGGCGTTCTTGCCCAGGGTGGCGGCGTCGCCGCTGTAGTCGAGAGCGTCGTCGACCAGCTGGAAGGCCAGGCCCAGGTCCTGCCCGAACTTGCGCAGCGCCTCGCAGCCTTCCGGGCTGGCGCCCGCCGAGACCGCGCCGGCCTCGGCGGCGGCGGCGAACAGTTCGGCGGTCTTGGCCTTGATGATCTCCAGATAGAGATCCTGCGACAGGTTCAGGTCGTGGGCGCGGGTCAGCTGCAGCACCTCGCCCTCGGCGATCACCCGGCTGGCCCGGGCCAGGATCTCGAGCGCCTGCATCGAGCCGGCCTCGACCATCAGCTCGAAGGCGCGCGCGAACAGGAAGTCGCCCACCAGCACGCTGGCCGGCGCGCCCCAGATCAGGTGCGCGGCGACCTTGCCGCGGCGCAGCTGCGAGGAGTCGACCACGTCGTCGTGCAGCAGGGTGGCGGTGTGGATGAACTCGACCGCCGCGGCCAGCTTCAGGCAGGCGTCGTCCTGGGCCCCGGCGACCCGCGCGGCGGCGATGGTCAGCAGCGGGCGCAGGCGCTTGGCCGATCCGCCGATCAGGTGCTCGGCCAGGGCCGGGATCACCGAAACGGGACTCTGCATGCGATCGCGGATCAGGGCGTCGACCTTGGCCATGTCGGGCTTCGCGAGCTCCAGGAGCCCGTCGATCGAGACGGGTTTTTCGCGGGCGATCGCGGCGCTGGCGGCGTCCAAAATACCGAAACTCCAAGGCGTTCGGCGCCCCGCACAGGGACGCCGGCGTTTGCGGGCGACAATGGTCACGGGATAGACCAGGGTCAAGGCGGGCTTAGCCGTCTCCGAGCGCAAATGGAACCAGTGTCAGACCTGACAGACCCAGCAATTTCCGAAGACCGCCTGCTCGGCGGGCGAGTGCTGCTACGCCAGGGTGTAAGGGGATACCGCGCCGGTATGGATGCCGCCCTGCTGGCGGCCGCCTGCGACGCCGCCGACGGCGCGCGGGTGCTGGAGGCCGGTTGCGGCGCCGGCGGCTCGCCGCAGACCTCGATCAAGTACGCCGGCGGGCCGTGGGAGATGGG
>NZ_JAPMTQ010000035.1:0-48397 GCF_026411515.1 Phenylobacterium sp. 58.2.17
CCCCCCCCCCCCCCGCCCCCCCGCCCCCCCCCCCCCCCCCCCCCCCCCCCCCCCCAGGCCAGGGTCAAAAAAAGACGCATCGGAGTTCCGGTCATGGAGGCGAAGGCCAGAACGCCGGCGGCTGGCTGCCGCCGGCGCCCATAACCCCCGCGCCAGGGGATAGGCGGCGCGGGGGAGGCGGGAGACGACTAGCCCTTAGGCTGCGAGCCGTGACGACCCATGCTCATACACATGTCGCGCATGGCCGCGTCGCCCTTCATCATCGGGCAGTCGCAGTCCGCAGCCCGCGCGTGGTCACGGGGCGCCGGCGAGCCCGGGACCTTTTCGACCGGGCGGAAATAGTCGTGCGGGTTCGCGGGAGGCGGGGCGACGCGCAGACGGTAGTCGCCCTGCGGTTCAGCCGGAGCGGCAAGGGCCTGGGTGGCGGCCGACAGGCCGAGCGTAAGCGCCGCAGCGCTGATGGCGGTGAGCGTTCGGAAGGTCATGATCCTTCTCCATTCCGATGGCGCCCGTCGGTTGGACGGGCTGGTCTGGTTGGGCGGCGTCCGTTCGCGCGCCTGCGGTCACTCACTGCGAGTTCATGCAGACGCCGACGCCAACGCGTCAGGCCAGCGGTCTGGGAGGATGAAAGAGCAAGGGCGCGAGCACGCCCTCGCGCGTCAAGTCGGAGGGGGGGAAGCGCACTCCCTCGTAGATGAAGGCATGCGCGATGCCCGCCATCGTGGGGATTGGCGGCGCAACTGTGGCGCAGCCCATCTTGCCAATGCAGTCGAGCGTGACGCCCTTGCACGGCGTCGGCTTGGACCGGGGCTCGGGCGCATCGGCCTTGGGCGACATGCCGGGCATGTCGGCGCAATCCATCCCCGCCATTGCAACATGCTCGGCAGCGACGGCCGCCTCAACCCTCGCCATCATCGGCATGGCGCGAGCGGTCGTCTGGCCGACAAAGCCGACCAGGGCGAGCGCTGCGACGAAGATGCGGATCAGGTTCCACATGGGATGATATGGGTATGCCGGAGCACAGACTAGCGCAAGGTCGGGCGCGATGCTGAAACGCGGGCGCCACTTAGTAGTACGCACCGCTCGCGCGGCCCCCTCGCATTCCGCGCTCTCCGCCAGGGACCCAAGGCTCGACGCCGGGTGTGCGATGGCGCCCTCAATCCGCCATCCAGGGGTGCTGAGGATTGGCGCGGAACAACGGAACCTCGTTCATGACCCTGCTTCGATCCGCCGCCTTCGCCGCCGTGTTGGCCTTGGCAGGTTGCACCACGAAGGCGCCCGAGACCTTTGCCGAGCCGAAGGCCGCGGGCGAGCCTGCGTCCGCGACGGATTATGGTGTCGACATTCCGACTCGCGACCCCGCAGTCGAGCCTAAGCAGCGTTAGCGCGATCTAGGGTACATCGGCCTCGAGTTGGTTTAGCCAAAGATGCGCTGAGCCGTCCGAAGGCGCCCGCCAGTCGCCCCGCGGAGAGAGGCTTCCTCCTGAGACCACCTTGGGGCCGTTCGGCATGGCCGAACGCTTGAACTGACTGAGCTCGAAGAACCGGTAGAGAAATGTCGCGAGCCAACCCTTGATCTGGCTCAGATCGTAGCTGTTGCGGGCAGCGACAGGGAAGTTGGGCGGCCAATCGCCAGCCTTTGCATCGCGCCAGGCGTGCCAGGCGAGAAAGGCGACCTTGGACGGCCGTAGGCCAAAGCGCGTGATGTAGTAGAGGTTGAAGTCCTGCAGCTCGTAGGGCCCAACCTTGGCTTCAGTGCTTTGGAGGGCGCCGACCTCGTCAGCTGGGATGAGTTCTGGGGAAATGTCGGTCGCCAGGACCTCCAGGAGAGTTTGCGAGGCCTGCGCCTCGAACTGGCCGCTTGTTGCGGCCCACCGCACCAGGTGTTGGATAAGGGTCTTCGCCACCGAGCCGTTGACGTTGTAGTGGCTCATTTGGTCGCCGACACCGTAGGTGCACCACCCCAGAGCCAATTCCGACAGATCGCCGGTGCCCAGAACCAGGCCATTTCGCTGGTTGGCGAGTCTGAAGAGATAGTCCGTGCGCAGGCCTGCCTGAACATTCTCGAATGTCACGTCGTAGGTCGGTTCGCCCTTGGCGAAGGGATGGCCCAGGTCCTCCAACATGCGGCGCGCGGAGGGTCTTATGTCGATCTCTTCTCCGGTCACACCCAGCGCATTCATCAGCGCCCATGCGTTGGCCTTGGTTGCGTCGCTCGTAGCGAAGCCCGGCAGGGTGAAGGCCAGGATATTCGCTCGGGGTAGTTCGAGCGCATCGAAGGCCTTCGCTGCGACGACCAACGCATGTGTAGAGTCGAGACCACCCGACACGCCTATGACGATGCTACGGACCTTGGTCGCCCTGAGCCGCTTAACCAGGCCCTGCACCTGGATGTTGAAGGCTTCATAGCAATCCCTGTCCAGCCTCGTCGGATCGTTCGGCACAAACGGAAAGCGATCAATCTTCCGCCGTAGGCCGACATCCTCATAGTGGGGATGGTGGGAGAAGCGAATTCGACGGAAATGCCGTTCGGGATGCCCAGCGGCGACCGCTGCATTGTTGAAGGTGGCCGTGCGCATTCGCTCCAGGCGCAGTCGCTCTACGTCGATATCGGCGATCGCCAACTGCGAATTCTGGGGAAATCGCGTCGTCTGGTCCAGCAACACGCCGAGTTCGTGGATTGTGGCCTGACCATCCCACGCCAAGTCCGTAGTGCTCTCACCAGGTCCAGCCGCGGAGTACAGGTAAGCGGCTTGGCAACGGATGGACTGGGAAGCACACAAAAGCGCCCTGTCATCGGCTTTGCCGACCACGATGTTCGACGCTGATAGATTGCAAAGGATCAGGGCTCCTGCGAGCGCCGCCTGTGAGGAGGGCGGCGTGGCGGACCACATGTCCTCGCAAAGCTCCGCGTGAAACGTGAAATCGGGCAGATCCTCGGCTTCGAAGATGACATCCGTACCGAAGGGGACAATCTGTTCGCCGAACCGCATTTCCAGGCCGGTCACACCTGCGCCAGGCGCAAACCAGCGATTCTCGTAGTATTCGCGGTAATTGGGCAGGAATGACTTGGGGATCACGCCGAGAATGCGACCTCGGCTGATGGCCACAGCACAGTTGTATACTCGGCCGTTGTGCGGCAGCGGCGCACCAACGAGCAGGACCGGGGCCAAATCGATGCTGGCGGCCGCCAGGCCGACGATTTCATCGCGTACTTGCTGCAGAAGCGCGTCCTGGAGCAGCAAATCGTCGATCGCATAGGCGGAGAGGCCAAGCTCCGGAAAGAGCATCAGATCCACGCCCGAGTCGTGGCCGCTTCGGAACAGCGCCAGGGTTTCTGCGGCGTTGGCCGACGGATCGCCAACAGATACGCGCGGTGTGCAGACGGCGACCCGGACGAAGCCGTGTTGGTGAATTGCGGCGAACCGGGCGGCGTTGGTCATTGGTTTCCTCGTCATTCGAGCAGCTAGCAGGCGCTGCAGGGCTCACCCCGCTCTCAACGCTGGCGCCTGGCATGCGAGATCAAGGGCGGTCCAATGGCCGCGGCCCAGGTGACGCGCAGCGTTCAGAAAGCGTCTCGATCACCCGACATTCGCCGGCAAGACCGTTGCAGCCGGCTTCAACCATCCGCTTCAGTTCGGAGCGAAGCGCCTGGAGTTGCGCGATCTTGCTTTCGACCGACGCCAGTTGCTCCTCGGCGAGTATGTTGGCGTCGCCGCAGGCTTGGTCTGGATCGTCGGCCAGGTTCAGCAGCGTGCGGATCGCTTCGATTGGGAAGCCAAGCTGGCGGGCATGCTTGATGAACGCTAGGCGCTGCGCTGCGCCGTCGTCGTAGACGCGCCGATCACTTGCTGTTCGACGCGGCTCCGGAAGGAGGCCGATCTGCTCATAGAAGCGGATGGTCGGAACCTTCACGTCCGCGGCCTTGGCGAGTTTTCCGATGGTCAGGGCAATCATGGCGCCTCCGCGTGACGCAGCGAAAATAGCCGCTTGATTCTCTAGTTACTAGAGGATGTAGGTTGGCCAAATGTCGAGCTGCTGCACTTTCCAAATGGCTGACGGAGCTGGCCGGTACGGCTGCGCTTCGCGTTGGACGGCGCTCGACTCTTACGGCGCAACGGTCGCCCTGGCGCGCGCGGGGGCGCCGGCACGGCGAGCTTCGCATTCGCCCTTGGCCTAGGAGGGGCGGTTGGTGCAGGTCTCGTCCTGGAGGCGCAAGATCGGGATGCTCCTAGCGGCCCTGGTCCTTAGCGTGCTCGCGTTCGGACCGGGCCTAGACGGCCTGCTATGCCGAGATGCTGGGAGCCTGAGCGCAGCCGCTACTGAAATGCGCACGTCAGTCGCCGCCGCGGATTCAGGCATTCCCGTCGGGCCTGAAAGCAGAGCTGGCGTTTGCTTCTTCGGGCACTGTCACCACGCTACGCCGTACATTCCGGCGCCGGCGGCCGCAGCATCGTTGCCGACCAACCTGACGAGCATCGCCCACCCGATCGTGCGGACCAAGGTGCTCACGTCGGATCCCAAGTTCAGCTTCATCCGCCCTCCTAGAGCCTGACGGGCCCGGGCCGACGCGCCCATTCCGTCACGTTCACGAGGGACATCATGAATTCCAAGTTTTGCAGGCCCCCGTTGGCGCGCCTGCTCCTCCTTGCCAGCTTGAGCACGGCGAGCGCCGCCATGGCAGAGCCGGCTCCTCCCTATGGCGCCCTTCTGGCGCAGGCGCGCATCAGCGCCCCGCGCCTGGCGGAGACTGAAGCCGATATCGCCCAGGCGCAGGGCCTAGCGCGCCAAGCGATGGTCCGACCAAATCCGATCCTGGGCGTCGAACTGGAGAACTTCTCCGGGTCCGGGCCCTATGACGGTCTTGATCGATCCGAAGCCACCGCGTCGATCGAGCAAACCCTCGAACTCGGGGGAAAGCGTTCGATCAGAATCGCGGCCGGGCAGGCCGGGGTCCGTGCTGCGCAGGCGCAGGCGGAGTTGGCGCGCGCTGAGTTTGCAGCTCAGCTCGCGGTCGCCTACGCCGAGGCCGAGGCTGCCGCCGCCAAGGTCGCCCAGGCTGAGGATGGCTTGATCGCCGCCGAGACCGACGCAAAGGCCGCGCGGGAGCTTGTCGATGCCGGCCGGGAGGCAGAGCTGCGCGCGCTGCAAGCGGCTGCGGAGCGGGATGCTGCGCAGGCCGAACGCGATCAGGCGCAGAGCGTCCGGGACGCGGCTTTCGCGAAACTATCGGCGCTCGCGGGATCGCCAACGCCATTCGATTCAATTTCCGAGAGTCTGTTGGTCCGCGCGCCAGCGGTGACAGCCAACCCTGACGCGACCGCGCCGGCGGTCCTGGCCGCACGCCTCGGGCGTGAAGCCGCCGCTGCAAGAGTGCGGGTGGAGGCGCGGCAGGCGGTTCCTGATGTGACGATATCAGCAGGCGTCCGCCAAATTCGGGAGGACGACTCGACAGCCTTCGTCGCGGGCATTTCTGCACCGCTCCCCCTCTTCGACCGCAATCGCGGCGCAACCGACGCGGCGCGCGCCGAACTGTCGGCGGCGGACGCGCGACTACGGCAAGCCGAGTTCGACGCGGTCGCTGACTTGCGCGCAGCCCAGTCGCAAGCGCGAAGCGCCGCCTCGCAGGCCGCCGCCGCGAGCGCCGGAGAGTCCGCCGCCGCCGAGGCCTATCGGCTGGCGCGGCTGGGCTATGAGGCTGGTCGATTGCCCCTTCTTGAACTGTCGAGTGCGCGACGCGCCCTGGTCAACGCCAGGATCCGCACGCTTGACGCCCGGCTGGCGCTCGTTCGCGCCGAAGCCGAGATCGCCCGGTTGACCGGGCGCACCCCCTTCGGAGCCTAGGATGCCGTTCGACAAGAAGACCCTTTTTACAGCCGCGGCGCTCGTCGCGGCGCTCGGTGCTGGCTTCGGGATCGCCAAGCTCTCTGATCGGCCCCCAGTCGCAGAGGCTGAAGCCGAAGCGGGCGAGGGGCATGCCGAGGGCGGCGGAACCGAGGTGAAGCTCACCGCCGAACAGGCGCGAGCAGCCGGAATCGCCATCGTGACGGTATCGCATGGAGGCGCAGGCGACCTGCGGCTGAGCGGGCGAGTTGAGGCGACGCCGAGCGCCCGGGCCGCCGTAGCCGCTCCGGTGTCGGGGGGCGTCGTGCAGCTTTTGGTCGCGCCGGGCGCGAGCGTCAGAGCCGGCGCGGGCCTGGCGGTCATCCGCAGCGCCGAGGGAGCCGCCGTGCGCGCGGAGTCCATAGCGAGCGGCGCGGAGGCCGATGCAGCGCGCGCGGCGCTGGCGCGTGAGGAGCGGTTGTTCAAGGCAGGCGTCACCGCGCGTCAGGATTGGGAAGCGGCGCGGGCCGCCGCCACACGCGCCAGCGCTGAGGCCGCCGCCGCGCGCGCCAAGGTCGCCGCATTCGGTACGCCGGGTGAATCGGGGACGACGATTGTTCGCAGTCCGATCGTGGGCGTGGTGACCAGCCTGCAGGTGGCGCCCGGCGGGTTCGTCGGTCAGGGCGGACCAGTGGCCGAGGTGACCAATCCAGCTCTGGTCGAGGTGGTGTTCAACGCGCCGGCGGAGGCTGCGGCCAAGCTTCGCGTCGGCGCGCCTCTGACCGTGTTGGGAGCAGATGGCGCAGAAACCAAGGCCGTCATCGCTGGAATTGCGCCGATGGCGCAGAACGCGACGGGTGCGGCGGTCATCAGGGCTCGCCTGAGCGACGGCCGGCTGACGCCGGGCGCCGCCGTGAGCGCCGCCTTCTCGACCGAAACCGGAGGCTACCCGACCGTGCCCTCGGAAGCGGTGCAAACCGTCGGCGGGCGACCCGTGGTCTTCATCGCAGAAGAAGACGGCTTCCGAGCCCAGCCGGTGACACCCGGCCGATCTGGCGCGGGGTTCACCCAAATCGTCGGGGGGTTGAAAGGCAGCGAGCGCATCGCCGGTCGCGGCGCCTTTGTGTTGAAGGCTGAGCTCTCCAAGGGCGAAGCCGGGGACGAGGACTGACGCCATGTTGAGCAACCTCGTGGCGCTCTCGGTGCGCCACCGAATTGTCGTCGTGCTCCTCACCCTCCTGGTGGCGGCCTGGGGCGTCTCAGAGCTATTCCGGCTCCCGATCGATGCGGTGCCAGATATCACCAACAAGCAGGTGCAGGTCACGACCATTGCGCCCGCCTTGTCCCCCGAGGAAATCGAACAACGGGTGACCTTCCCCGTCGAGACGGCGATGGGCGGCATTCCCGGCCTCGTCGAGACCCGTTCGATTTCCCGAAACGGCTTTAGTCAGATCACCGCCGTGTTCGAGGACGGCACGGATCTCTACTTCGCGCGCCAGCAAGTGAACGAACGCATCGAAGCGGTGCGGGAGGAATTGCCGGCCAATGCGAAGCCGGAGATGGCGCCGATCACCACCGGCCTTGGCGAGGTCCTGATGTGGACGGTGGAGTTCCGTCCGGTCGCGGGCGCCCGCGCCGGGGTCGCAGGGCCTCAGCCGGATGGTTCCTACCTCACGCCGGAAGGCCAACGTCTCGTCACCGAGCGGCAGAAGGCGACCTACCTTCGGACGGTCCAGGACTGGATCGTCACGCCACAATTGCGCACCACGCCTGGGGTCGCGGGCATCGACACAATCGGCGGCTACGTGAAGGAGTATGTGGTTCACCCTGACCCGGCCCGGCTGTCCTCGTATGGGGTCGGGCTGAACGAACTGGTCGAAGCCGTCGAGCACGCAAACACCGTGGCCGGCGCGGGCTACATCTCGCGGGGCGGGGAGGCCTTCGTGGTCCGCGCAGACGCCCGGGTGATGTCGCTCGAGGACCTCGCATCTGCGCCTGTCACGAACCGCAACGGCCTGGTGGTGCGGGTCTCCGACGTCGCAAAGGTAGAGCTTGGCCAAGCGGTTCGGCTCGGAGCTGCTCAGGAGAATGGCCACGAAGTGGTCATCGGCACCGCCCTGATGCTGGCGGGCGAAAACAGTCGGACGGTCGCCCATGCCGTCGCCGAACGGCTCGAAGAGATAGGCCCGTCGCTGCCGCCGGGGGTCGCAGTGAAGACCGTCCTCAACCGCACGGACCTGGTGGATCGGACGATCCGCACCGTGCAGCGCAACCTCGCGGAGGGTGCGTTGCTGGTCATCGCCGTACTCTTCTTCCTCCTGGGGAACGTGCGTGCGGCGGTCATCACCGCGTTGGTGATTCCGCTCTCATTCCTCATCGGCGTGATCGGCATGAACCGGTTCGGCGTGAGCGGAAACCTGATGAGTTTGGGCGCCCTGGATTTCGGCCTGCTCGTCGATGGCGCGGTCGTCGTCGTGGAGAACACGCTCACCCGTATGGGGCTCCGCCGACAAGACGTAGGCCGTGATCTGACCCTCAGCGAACGGCTGGAGGAGGCGGTCGGGGCCGCCAAGCAAATGGTCCGGCCAGCCGCCTTCGGCCAAGCCATCATCCTGCTCGTCTATGCGCCGCTGCTGGCGCTGGAAGGCGTCGAAGGCAAGATGTTCCAGCCCATGGCCGCAACAGTCATGCTGGCTCTGGCCGGGGCCTTCGTCCTGACCTTCACCTTTGTGCCGGCCATGACCGCGCTGCTGATCAAGCCTCCTGCCAAGGTGCATGAGACGAAGGTCGAGGCGGCCGCGCGCCGCTGGCTCGAACCGGCCACGCGCTGGGCGGTCGGACGACCGGTGCAGATCGGCGTTGGGGCCGTTGTCGCGGTGCTGATCGGCTTGCTGACCTTCTTCTCTCTGGGACGGGAGTTCATCCCGACGCTCGATGAGAAGGACGTGCTGCTGCAGGCGGTCCGCGTGCCGAGCGCCTCGCTTGAGCAGTCCATCGAGATGCAGGCGCGGCTCGAGAAGGTGCTGATGCGCATTCCGGAGGTGGCTTTCGTGTTCTCGAAGACCGGGACGGCCGAGGTCTCGACGGACCCGATGCCGCCAAGCTTCAGCGACACCTTCATCGTCCTCAAGGACCAGAAGGATTGGCCTGACCGTAGTCTCTCGAAGGCCGAGGTCGCTGAAAAGGTCGAGAAGGTCGCGGCGACACAGATCGGCAACGCCTACGAGCTGACGCAGCCGATCCAGATGCGGTTCAACGAGCTCATCTCCGGGGTTCGGTCGGATGTGGCTGTAAAGATCTATGGCGACGACTTCGCGGCGATGGAGCGTACAGCCAACCAGATCGCTGATGTGCTGCGTGGAACGCCTGGGGCCGCGGATGTCAGGGTCGAACAGGTGTCAGGCCTGCCCATGATCACCGCCGAAGTCGACCGCGCCGCGGCGGCGCTCTATGGCCTTCACGCCGCTGACGCTGCCGACGCGGTGCAGATCGCTTTGGCCGGCCGCGAAGCTGGCTGGGTATACGAGGGTGACCGCCGCTTTGACGTCGTAGTTCGGCTTCCCGATGACGCCCGCAACGATCTTGCGACGGTGGCTCAAACCCCGCTGGCGGTAAACGATGGCGCGAGCTTTGTTCCGCTGGGCTCCGTCGTGCGCTTTCGCGAGACCGAGGGGCCAAACCAGATCAGTCGAGAGAACGGAAAACGCCGGATCGTCGTCCAGGCGAACGTCCGTGGCCGAGACCTGGGCGGCTTCGTCAGCGACGCGCAGGCGGCGGTGGCAAAGGATGTCGCGCTTCCGGCTGGAACCTGGCTCGATTGGGGTGGGCAGTTCGAAAACCTCCAGCGGGCCGAGGCGCGCTTGGCGATCGTCGTTCCCGTGGTCTTCCTGCTAATCGTGGTGCTGCTCTACTTTGCTCTGGGTTCGGCAGGCCAGGCCGCGCTGGTGTTCGCGTGCGTCCCGCTAGCGCTCGTCGGAGGCGCGCTCGCGCTGCTTCTGAGGGGCATGCCCTTCTCGGTGTCCGCCGCAGTCGGGTTCATCGCGGTTTCGGGGGTCGCGACACTGAACGGGCTGGTGCTGATGCAGGCGATCCGGGAGCGGCTCGATGCCGGACTGGCGCCCGACGAGGCAGCGGTGGACGGCGCGATGCGGCGTCTTCGAGCGGTCTTGACCACCGCCCTCGTGGCGATCCTAGGCTTTATGCCGATGGCATTGGCCCACGGCGCGGGCGCCGAGGTTCAAAAGCCGCTGGCGACGGTCGTGATCGGTGGCCTTTTGACCGCGACGATCCTGACCTTGGTTGTCCTTCCGACCTTCGCCGGCCGGGTTTTGGCGCGCAGACGGGTGACGGGGGTTTCGCCATGACCTCTCTATCGCCCCAGGACCATGCACAGCGGCGCACCTTGCTGATCGTGCTGGTTCTGAACGTCTTGCTCTTCGCGGGGCTCGGAGTCGGCGGCGTGCTCGCCGACTCCAGCGCTCTCATCGCGAACGCGGCCGACAACGCCTCGGACGCCGTCGTCTATCTGTTGAGTTTCCTCGCTGTCGGCCGGGCGCTGCACTGGAAACAGCGGGCGGCGCGCATCTCCGGCGTGCTCCTGCTGGTCTTCGCCGGCGGTGTCTTGCTCGACGTCGGGCGGCGATGGCTGTTCGGGGCCGAGCCCTTCGGCGGAACGATGATCGTGATGGCGCTCGTCGCTGCGGCGATCAATCTGATCTGCCTGCTCTTGATCCGCCGGGCTCAAGGTAAGGACGTCAACATGCGTGCGGCAGAGACCTTCAGCTTCAACGACTTCGCCTCCAATGGCGGCATTCTCGTCGCCGGCGGTTTGGTCATGTGGCTGAAGCAACCCTGGCCCGATCTTGTGGTCGGTCTGATCGTGGCCCTCATTGCTGCGAAGGGCGGATTGGAAATCCTCGAGGACGCTCGCCAGAGCGGCGAGGAAGATCCTGGAGCCGAGCGATGATCAGGGACCGCCGTCGGCGTGATGCATTCGCTGCGGAAGCGGCATCGGCACGCCTGGCGTTTGCCCGTGGCGACCTCGACGAGGCCTTTCGCAGACTCGAACGAGCGCACGTTCTCGGTCAGCCATGGGCCGGGCCTCATAGCTGGACGCACTGGATGATGCTGCGCGTCGGTTGGCGCCGACGAGATGCGCGCGAAGTTCGTGGTCAAATCCTTAGGCTAGCGGCCGGAGGAGCGCTCTCCTGGCTTGGCTGGCTGCCGAGCGGAAATACCGGCGGCGCAAACGTGTCGGCCGTCCTGCCGATGGCCCTGCCGCCGGATTTGGAGGAGCTCTGCAGGTGATCGCCACGCGTCAGTCGCACCCGATTTCGATTATGAGGAGGATGCTTCATGCAAGTGCCCAGTTCAGCTGTGCTCGCACGGATCTACACTGACGAAGACGCCCTCCATGGCGACGAACCGCTGACGACTGTGATCGTCCGGCGGGCGCTGGAGGCCCAACTCGCCGGAGCCACGGTGCTTCGAGGCAGCCTCGGCTACGGTCATTCGGCTCGGCTACACGCCCATCGCACGCTGAGCCTGGACGACAACATGCCCGTGGTGATCGAAATCGTGGATGCTGAGGCGCCGCTGCGGAGTTTCATCGAAACGCTCCGGGAATTCCGGGACATCGGCCTTATCACCTTCGAGAAGGTCGAGGTCGTGCGTTACGGACTGCAGGGTGACCGCTAGACGTCATCGCTCGGCGGCCGGTTACGACCAGCTAAGATCGTATGCAGGGATTCCGGACGCAGGTGGGTGTAGCGGCGCAACATCTTCCAGTCCTTGTGTCCGGTCACCAGCGCGACCTGCTCAATTCGATAGCCGGCCTCGAAAAGACGGCTGGTTCCGTCGTGCCGAAGATCGTGGAAGTGCAAATCGTCAATGTTCAGCTCGCGGCACGCTCTGGTGAAGGCCGTCCCAGCCGACTTGTGGACATAGGGGAAGATCCGGTCGTCCTCGTTGGCCCGGATCGCGCGCTGCTCTTCAATGAGGGCCAACGCGTCGTATCCTGACACCGCGAGGAGGGGGATCCGCTGGTCGTTCCCCTTCTTCTGCCGCGGATCCTTCCGGTCGCGAATGGTGAGCATTTTCGTCCGCGTATTGAGGTCGCTCCAGGTGACCCTGCAGATCTCCTCCTGGCGCATGGCTGTGGCGATGGCGAACCTGATGATGCGGCTCATCGGCATGGTGAGGCGTTCGTTGGCGTCAAAGTGGGCGAAGAGGGCGGAGAGCTCTTCCTCGCTCGGTCTGCGATCTCGTTCGTTGCTCTTGCCGACCAGTCCGAGGCGCTTAAGGGCGATGCGAGCCAGTTCGACGGGCTCGACCTTCACCGGCACGCCGTGAACCGCCGCCGCATGCGAAAGGATTAGGCGGATCGCGCCGATGTCCATGCTGACAGTTACCGGACCAGCTCCGGCCGCCGCTCTGTTCCGGCCAAATTGGACAAGACGCTCGCGATCGACCTCCACCAGCTTGAGCTTCCCCAGTGTGCGCTTGAGCATCTGCAAAGTGGCGTCCTTAGAGCGACCAGGTGCGCGTCCGACTTCCTTCATGTCGTCGATGTGTAGGTCGATGAGTTCGCCGAAGGTGCGGATGCGAGCTAGGCGGGTGGCGAGGGGCGTTTCGCCGCGATCGATCTGGCGTTCGGCGTCGAACGCCCAAATCTTGGCATCCTCGTGCCGAAGGAAGGTCTCGCTGAGCGTGCGGCCTTTGCGGCGGACTTGGGCCCGCCAGCGGCCGGATTTTTGTTTGCGGATCGAGGCCATTTTTGCGTGCAGAACGGGTGCAGTGAGTTGGCGAAAGGGGGCGAATTCCGTCGAAAAATGGCGTAGAACCGCGCGTCCGGCGGCCAGCCTAACTCCTTAGGTTATATGGAAAAACTAGCGCAATTTCAAGCACATAGGCTGTCTATTGCACCTATGATGGACTGGACGGACCGGCATTGCCGCAGTCTGCATCGCACGCTGTCGAGCCGGGCGCTGCTCTATACCGAGATGCTGACCACCGGGGCCGTGCTGCATGGCGACCGTGAGCGGCTGCTGGCCTATGACCCCGCCGAGCATCCGGTCGCGCTGCAGCTGGGCGGCTCGGAGCCGGCCGACCTAGCCGCCGCGGCGAAGATCGGCGAGGCCGAAGGCTATGACGAGATCAACCTCAATGTCGGCTGCCCCTCAGACCGGGTGCAGAGCGGCCGGTTCGGCGCCTGCCTGATGCGGGAGCCCGAGTTGGTGGCTGAGTGCATGTCGGCCATGGGCGCGGCGGTGAAGATCCCGGTCACGGTGAAGTGCCGGATCGGAGTCGACGACCAGGATCCTGAGCAGAGCCTGTTCCAGCTCGTCGATCTCTGCGCCCAGGCCGGGGTGTCCAGCTTCGTCGTCCACGCCCGCAAGGCGTGGCTGAAGGGATTGTCGCCGAAAGAGAACCGCGACGTGCCGCCGCTCGACTACCCGCTGGTGCACCGGCTGAAGCGCGAGCGGCCCGACCTGACCATCGCCATCAATGGCGGGATCGGTTCTCTGGATGAGGCCGAGCCGCACCTGGGCGCCGTCGACGGGGTTATGCTTGGGCGCGCCGCCTATCACACGCCGGCGCTGCTGGGCGAGGTCGATCGGCGGGTGTTCTGCATGGCCGTCGAGGACGTGGACGCCTTCCGGGCGGTCGAGCTCTACCGACCCTATGTCGCGCGCGAGCTGGCGCGCGGGACGCATCTGGCGGCGATGACGCGCCACATGCTGGGGCTGTTCCACGGCCTGCCCGGAGCGCGCGGCTGGCGCCGCGTGCTGACGGTCGAGGGCGTGAAGTCGGGCGCAGGCCTTGAGGTGATCGACGCGGCCCTGGCCCAGGTCCTACGGGCGCAGGATGAGCGCCGTGCGCGTAGCCTCGAAGCTGGCGAGGCGGCCTAGATAGGTCATGCCGAGCAGCGAGCTTTCCAGCCCGCTCTCGATCACCATGGCGTCGACGTCGTTTAGCGCGGCGCCTGCCACCGAGACGCGGCCCAGCTTCACGGCCGCGGCGCGGGTCTCGCCCGACGCGGTGACGACCTTGTAGTTGTAGTCGAGCTTGTCGGTGGCGATGCCGAGGCGCTGGGCGTCGGCCAGGGTCAGGGCGACGGCGCTGGCGCCGGTGTCGACCAGGAAGCGCACGCGCGAGCCGTTGACGTCGGCCTCGGCCCAATAGTGGCCATCGCCGCCCTTGGCGATCGAGGCCGGCTGGGCGTGGGGCGCGGACTGCGGTGCAATGGCGAGCGCCGCGCGCAGTTCCGGCTTCGGATCCGTGAACGTGTTAAGGGCCTCGGCCGCGCCCACCGCAGACACGGCGCCCAGAAGCGCCACCATCGCCAGTTTGAGCATGTCCCACACCTTGCCGCTTCGGCTTCACCGCGGGCCGTTTTCGACCCTGTTCGGCGCGGACCTTACGGCGGCGAGGTTTGCAAGGCGTGAATCGGGAGTTTCCGAAAACCTAACTGCAGCAAAGGCTTAAGGTTAAAACATTCCCAACTTTTCGGGTCGGATCCGACTGCGGCGCGAAGGCAGTTCGGCCATGATCCGGGCCCGGTCCTCGTCGCTCAGCTTGGCCCAGCCGGCGACCTCGCTGAGGCGGCGATAGCAGCCGAGGCAGAGGCCGCTCTCGCCATCGACGACGCAGACCTTGATGCAGGGGGTCTTGATGGGGGCGGGCGGCGTGACGGGAACGTCGGTCATGGGTCCGGGAGGGGGCGGCTGATCAGGGGATAGCGTAGGTGACGGTGGCCTGGGCCGCCAGTCGGTCGGGATGTTCGGTCCAGAGCCGAACGTCGCATACTGCGTTGCGCCGCCCGAGCCGCAGCATTTGCGCCTCGGCGTACAGGTCCCCAGGCTTGGCGCCGCGCAGGAAGTTCATCACCAGCGAACTGGTCACCGCCATCAGCTGGTCGCCGATGTGTGCAAGGATCAGCGCGTAGGCCGCGGTGTCGGCCAGCGCCATCAGGTTCGGGCCGGAGATCAGCCGCCCCGGGCGCAGCATGCTGTCGTGGTAGGCGCGCACGAGAACCGCCCGTCCGGGCGCGACTTCCGTCACACGGGGGAAGTGGGCGTCGGATCCGTCGGGAAAAGCGCGCCGAAGCAGGGTGTTGACCTGGTTGGCGTCAAGCGTGAGCGAAAGTGTCATGCCTTAGCTTTGCGTCGCGCGGGGATCATTACAAGGTGTTTATGTTTCGTAGTAGATGCGGCGTTTCATTGCTTTAATTTAATCTGCGAATACTAATCATTGCCGGGAATTCATTTGAGTGTTCGTGCCCCCGCGAGCAGTTTCCCCTCATCGAATTTCGAGGGAGTTACGCCATGAAACTGTTCGCCATCGCCCTGACGTCCGCTGGTTTGCTGGCTGCGGCCGGTTCCGCTTCGGCGGCCGTGAGCGACGTGGATTATCTGAAGGCCAACCGCTGCCGTGGACTGGCCGCCTCGGGCATCGCCAGCGTCGACACCGCGTCGATGGACGCCTTCATCAAGAGCGAGGGCCGCACGCGCAACGCCTTCGTCACCGATCGCGGCAAGACCGAGTTCGACAAGGCCAAGCGCGAAGGCAAGACCGACAACACTGACCGCAAGGCGCGCCTTGTCGCTGAACTGAACGGCCCCTGCCAAGCCTACAAGGGCTAACGCCCCGACCGCCTGTCGGTCCCCACCCGGCAGTCGCTTCCCGACTGAGCGCCCGTGTCTCCCCCGGCCGGGCGCTCTTTTCTTTTGCGGCGGAACCAGGCTTGGCCATAGGCTTTGATGGATGGAGGCTGTGGCTGGGCGATTGGGTCGGTGATGGATTTGTTGAGGCCCGGCGAGACGTGCTGGCGCAAGGAGCGCGCGGGCCGCGCCGCCTTTCTGGTCGATACCGAGGCCTACTTCACGGCGGTCTTCGAGGCGCTGCGCAAGGCGCGCCGATCGGTGCTGCTGCTGGGCTGGGGGTTCGATCCGCGGGCGCGGCTGTTCCCGGACGGCTTCGATGGCCCCTCCGATCCTGACGAGGTGGGCCGCATCTTGGTGGCGCTGGCCAAGGCGCGACCGGATCTCGACATCCGGGTGCTGATCTGGAAATCGGCCCTGCCGATCGCGGCCAGCCAGCAGTTCTTTCCGCACAAGGCCCGCAAGTGGTTCCGCGGCACCAATGTGAAGTTCTGGCTCGACGACCACGTGCCGTTCGGCGCCTGCCATCACCAGAAGGTGCTGGTGGTCGACGACGCTCTGGCGTTCTGCGGGGGCGGGGACATCAGCGTCGATCGCTGGGACACGCCCGGCCACCTGGAGCATGACCCGCGGCGGATCATGCCCGACCAGCACCATCACGCCCCACGCCACGAAGTGATGATGATGGTCGACGGCGCGGCGGCGCAGGCCCTGGGGGACCTGGCGCGCGAACGCTGGCGCCGCGCCACGGGGGAGGCGCTGCCCAAGCCTGAACCGACGCAGGAGGATCCCTGGCCGGCCTACGTCCCTGCGCACCTGAGCGACGTCGATGTCTCGATCCAGCGCACCGAACCGGCCTGGGACGAGCGTCCGGAAGTGACCGAAATCCGTCGCCTGACCATCGAATCGATCCTGGCGGCCAAGTCGGTGATCTATCTGGAGAACCAGTACTTCGCCTCGCCGCTGTACGCCGCGGCGTTGGCCAAGCGGCTGGCGGAACCGGACGGGCCTGAGGTGGTGCTGATCTCGACCGGCCAGAGCCCGAGCTGGTTCGACCAGCTGACCATGGACCGGGCGCGATCCAACATGCTCTGGCGGCTGCGTTCGGCCGACGTTTTCGGGCGGTTCCGCGCCTGGTATCCGACGACCCCGGCCGGGACGAAGATCATCGTCCACTCCAAGGTGACCATCATCGACGAGGGCTTGGCCCGGGTGGGGTCGGCCAACCTCAACAACCGCTCAGGCGGCTTCGATACGGAGGTCGAGCTCGGCGTGCAGGTGGAGGACGGCCGTGAGGAGCGCACCATCGGCGCCCTACGAGACCGGCTCATTGGCCACTTCCTGGGGTGCACGGGCGAGTCCGTGGCCAAGGCCAGGGCCGAGCGCGGAGGGATGATCGCGGCGATCGAGCACCTGAACGCGCAGGGGCGGCTGTCGCCGATCCTGCCGATGAAGCAGACGCTGCTGGGCGAGATCATCGCCACCTATCACCTCGGCGATCCGTACTCGGTGGCCGACTCATGGCGGGCCACGCGCCGACGCGACCTGCTCTACACCGAGGACCTGATGCACACCCGGTTCATGCCACGCTGAAGTCCATCACCAGCGGCAGGTGGTCGGAGGCCACTCGGGTCAGGGGATCGAAGGGAGCGAACACGTTCTCGACCTTGATCTCCGGGCTGACGAAGATGTGGTCGATGCGCAGCACCGGCAGAGCCGAGGGAAAGGTCGAGGTCGGCGAGCGTTGCGGCGAGAGCCGCCGCGCCGCGGCCAGCTTGGCCGCCAGGGTGCGATAGACCACCGACGAACCGGTGGCGTTGAAGTCGCCGAGCAGGATCGTCGGGCCTTGGCGCATCGGGTGCTCCAGCCAGGCCGGGCCGGCGAGCCAGGCGGCCTGGATCTGCTGCTCGCGGGGCACCAGGCCCAGATGGGTGTTGATCACCTGCACGGGGCGGCCCTCCACCTCGGTCGAGATCCACACCGCGCCGCGCGGCTCCAACCGCGGAATCGGCGCGTAGCCGGGCAGGGGCCCGGTCTGAATCATCCGCTCGGGGTAAACGGTGAGGATGGCGTCGCCGTAGAGCTCCTCCTCGACGCGCAGGGCCGGATGGAAGTGGAAAGCCATCTTCAGCCGCCGCGCGATCTGGTGCGCCTGGTCGACGCCGCCGGTTCGGGCGCGGCCGACGTCCAGCTCCTGCAGGGCGACGATGTCGGGTTCGAGTCGGGCGATCACCTCGGCCACGCGGCCGACGTCGAGGCGCCGGTCCGTGCCGACGCAGCGGTGGACGTTGTAGGTGAGGATGCGCGGCATGGAGCTCAGGGATGCACGCCGCGGGCGCGCGACGCAACGGCTCCAACGCTGGTGCAAGGCGAAGGTTCGCGAGATATCCGCCACAGGTCTGCGGGCCGCTACCTTCGAGCCGTGTGCGGGTTTGCATTTCCGCCCGGATGGAGGCCAAGTGAACCGCGATAAGTTGATGTGACGCTTACGTAAGGGTCATCTTCACATTGTCACGCGAGGCGCGTATGTTCCGCGCCCAACGAAATACGCTGTAAATGCTCGCGCCTGGGAGCCGCCTATGAACCTCGACTTTTCGCCTGAAGACGCCGCCTTCCGTGAGGAGGCCCGCGCCTTCATCGCCCAGAATTATCCCAAGCAACTGCGCGAGAAGCAGGATCGCGGCGAAGAACTGAGCAAGGAGGACTATCTCTCCTGGCACCGCATCCTGGCCAAGAAGGGCTGGGCGACGCCGTCGTGGCCGGTCGAGTTCGGCGGCACCGGCTGGACCCCCACCCAAAAGTACATCTGGTCGGAAGAGCAGGCTCGCGCCGACACCCTGGGCATCCTGCCGTTCGGCGTGTCGATGCTGGCCCCGGTGATCTACACCTTCGGCACCCAGGAGCAGAAAGAGAAGTTCCTGCCGGGCATCCGCGACGGCCTGGTGTGGTGGTGCCAGGGCTATTCGGAGCCGGGCGCCGGTTCGGACCTGGCTTCGCTGAAGACCAAGGCTGAGCGCGTCACGGGCGACGACGGCAAGGAGTACTACATCGTCAACGGCCAAAAGACGTGGACGACGCTCGGCCAGCACGCCGACTGGGGCTTCTTCCTGGTCCGCACCGACCCGGACGCCAAGCCGCAGTCGGGCATCTCGTTCCTGCTGATCGACATGAAGACCCCGGGCATCGAGGTGCGCCGCATCACGACCCTGGAAGGCGGCCATGAGGTCAACGATGTCTTCCTCGACAACGTGAAGGTGCCGGTCGAGAACCGGGTGTTCCACGAAAACCAGGGCTGGACCTGCGCCAAGGCGCTGCTCGCCCACGAGCGCACTGGGATCGCCGGCGTCGCCCGCTCGAAGCGCGGCCTGGAGAAGGTCCGCGAGATCGCCTCGACCGAGCTGTCGGACGCCGGCGGCAAGCTGCTGGCCGACCCGTTCTTCAAGCGCAAGGTCGCCGAGCTGGAGATCGACCTGACGGCGCTGGAGTTCACCGAACTGCGCACCCTGGCCGGCGAAAGCAGCGGCAAGGGCCCGGGCCCGGAAAGCTCGATCCTCAAGATCAAGGGCACCGAGATCCAGCAGCGCCTGACCGAACTGGTGCTGGAAGCGGTCGGCCACTACGGCGCGCCGTATCTGCGCGACCTCGGCCACAACACCAACATCGGCCCGGACTACGCCGACGGCGTGGCCGGCAACTACTTCAACATGCGCAAGACCTCCATCTACGGCGGGTCGAACGAGATCCAGCGCAACATCATCGCCAAGATGGTGCTGGGCCTCTAAGCGCCGATCGTCTTAAGTCAGAAAACAACACTTATTTCCCGCCTGGGCCGGAGCGCCCGGGCGGGGTGATGCACGGGGAAACCAGATGGATTTCAGCTTCACCGAAGAACAGTCGATGCTGCGCGACACCGTCGCGAGCTATCTGGCCGATCACTACAGCTTCGAGCAGCGCCGTGACGCGCTGAAGGCCGAGCCGGGCTGGCGTCCGAACGTGTGGAAGGCTTTCGCCGAGGAACTCGGCATCCTGGGCGCTCCGTTCGCCGAGGAACTGGGCGGCCTGGGCGGCGGCTCGACCGAGAACATGGTCATCATGGAAGAGCTCGGGAAGTCGCTCGTCGTCGAGCCCTACCTCGGCACCGTTGTGATCGGCGGCGGCTTCCTGAAGCATTCGGGCTACGCCGGCGCGGCAGACCTGATCGGCGGCATCATCGGCGGCGAGACGATCATCGCCTTCGCCTATGCCGAACCGCAGGCCCGCTACACCTGGCAGGACCTGAAGACCATCGCCAAGAAGGACGGCGCCGGCTACGTGCTCAACGGCCAGAAGGCCGTGGTCATCGGCGCGCCGTACGCCACGCACCTGATCGTCACCGCCCGGACCGGCGGCGGCCAGCGCGACGCCCAGGGCGTCTCAGTGTTCATCGTGCCGAAGAACGCCAAGGGCGTGACCACCCGCGACTACCCGACCGTCGACGGCTTCCGCGCTTCGGAAGTGACCTTCGAGAACGTCGCGGTCGGCGCTGACGCGCTGATCGGCGCCGAGGGCGCGGGCCTGTCGCTGGTCCAGAAGGTGATCGACGAAGCCGTCGTCGCCACCTGCGCCGAAGCCTGCGGCGTGTTCCGCAAGCTGCACGAAGGCACCCTGGAATACACCAAGCAGCGCAAGCAGTTCGGCCAGCCGATCAGCCAGTTCCAGGTCCTGCAGCACCGCATGGTCGACATGTTCATCAACCTCGAGCAGTCGATCTCGATGACCTACATGGCCAACATCAAGCTGGCCGACGACGACGTCGAGCGGGCCAAGGGCGCTTCGGCGGCCAAGGTGCAGATCGGCAAGGCGGCCAAGTTCATCGGCCAGAACGCCATCCAACTGCACGGCGGCATGGGCATGACCGACGAAATGGCCATCGGCCACTACTTCAAGCGCGCCACCATGATCGAGAGCGCCTTCGGCTCGACCGATCATCACCTGGCTCGCTACGAAAACCTGAGCCTGGGCGCCGCGGCCTAAGCCGCCGACGCAAAGCGACATCGAAGCGCGTCCGGTCCGCCGGGCGCGCTTTTTTTGTGCCTGGCCGACTCTGACGCAGAAAAAGTTCGTCGCGAATGTCGGGACGGCCCGACCTGCGTCGTCCTGGGGTGCGTAACCCCCGGAGGAGTCCCCCATGCGAATGATCTTTGTGAACCTGCCCGTGAAAAGCGTGACGGCGTCCCGCGATTTCTTCGGCGCGCTGGGATTCACGTTCAACGAGCAGTTCTGCAGCGCCGACACCGCCTGCATGGTCATCGAAGAGAACATCTTCGCGATGCTGCTGGAGCATCACCGGTTCAAGGATTTTGTGACCGGCGACATCGCCGACGCGCACAAGACGACCGAGGTCCTGACCTGCCTGTCGGCGAGCAGCCGCGCCGAGGTCGACGATCTGTTGAGCAAGGCGCTGGCCGCCGGCGCCAAGCCCTGGAAGCCAAACACCGACATGGGCCCGATGTACGGCTGCAGCTTTCAGGACCTGGACGGCCACGTCTGGGAGCTGATGTACATGGACCAGGCGGCGATGGCCGAAGGCGCCGCGCCGCAGGCGGCCGACGCCTAGCGGCTCACCCGAAGACGGCCGCCAGCCGCGCGTGCTCGGCGGCCATTTCGGCGCGGAAGCTGTCCTTGGACCAGAGGCGGTAGTCGCCCTGGGCGTAGGCCTGGGCGTTGCGCCAGTAGAGGAACGCGTTCAGCGCATTGGCGCGGCTGTTGTCGCGGGTCTTGGTCGCCACGCCGGGCGAGCCCATGACGATGGAATTGGCAGGTATCACCGTGCCTTCCTTCAGGAAGCTGCCGCCCGCGACGATCGAGCCGGCGCCGATCACGCAGCCGTCCATGATCGTCGCGCCGATGCCGATCAGGCAGTTGTCGCCGATGTCGCAGCCGTGCAGCGTGACGTGGTGGGTGATCGAGCAGTTCTCGCCCACGATGGTCGGCGTGCCCGAGCCGACATGGATCATCACGAAGTCCTGGATGTTGGTCCGCCGCCCGATCACCACCTTCTGGCTCTCGGCGCGCACCACGACGTTGCACCATATCGAGGCCTCCGGCGCGATCTCCACCGCGCCGAAGATCCGCGCCGACGGATCGATCCAGGCCGAGCCCTGGTCTTGGACGTCGGGGCCGAGGAAGGGGGCGGTGGTCATGTCTGGAACTCCGATAGCGAACTGGGCGCCACAATCGGAGATTTCCCAAACGTCAGACAAGCGCCGCCCTTGCCAAACGCGGGCCAACCGCGCCTAACCGCAGGGTCATGGCCCTTCGCGACTTCGCCCTCCTGGTTTTCGTCTGTCTGCTTTGGGCGGCCAACAACATCGTCTCGAAGTATGTCGTGGCCTACCTGCACGCGCCGCCGCTGTTTTACGCGGCCGTCCGGTTCATCCTCGTCGCGGCGGCGGTGTTCCCCTGGCTGCGCAATCCGCCGCGGCCTCTGTGGCGCCTGCTGCTGATCGCGGTGTGCATGGGCGCCGGCTCATTCGCGTTCATGTTCATCGCGCTGAAGACCGCCAGCCCCTCGTCGGCGGCGATCGTGAGCCAGCTCATGGTGCCGACCACCACCTTCCTGTCCTTCATGCTGCTGGGCGAGCGGCTGAACCGCCGCCGCTTGCTGGGCATCAGCCTGACCCTGATCGGCGCCCTGGCGGTGATGTGGGACCCGCACGGCTTCACCCTGACCGGCGGCCTGGCCTTCGTGCTGGTCTCGGTGGTGCTGGGCTCGCTGGGCTCGGTGCTGATGAAGCAGATGGAAGGGGTCAAGCCGCTGCAGTTCCAGGCCTGGGTGGGACTGGCCTCGGCTGCGGTGCTCATCCCGATGTCGCTGATCTTCGAGCCCGGCGGCGTCGAGGCGGGCCTCTCGATCGGCTGGCGGTTCTGGGTCGCGGTGATCTTTTCGGCCCTGGTGGTCTCGGTGTTCGGCCACACCGCCTACTACTGGCTGATCCAGCGCTACGAGGCGAACCTGATCTCGCCGTTGACCCTGATGACCCCGCTGGCCACCATCGGTCTCGGAGTCGTCATCACCCATGACCCGTTCGACGCCCGCATGGCCTTCGGCGCCGCGGTGGCGCTGGCGGGCGTGCTGATCATCGCCATGAGGCCCAATCAGATCATGCTGCTGCTGCTCAATCTTCGGGGGCGCGCCCGATGAACTTCATCGAAGCCGTCTCGCCGAATTTCAACGAGCGTAAGGTCCCGCCGGACATCATCGTCCTGCACTACACCGGCATGCAGACCGGCGAGGAGGCGCTGGCCTGGCTGTGCAACGAGGAGTCCAAGGTCTCGTCGCACTATCTGGTCGAAGAGGACGGGCGCGTGTTCCGCCTGGTGCCCGAGGAGCGCCGCGCCTGGCACGCGGGCGTGTCGTCCTGGAAGGGCGAGACCGACATCAACGGCCGTTCGATCGGCATCGAGATCGTCAATCCCGGCCACGAGTGGGGCTATCGCCCGTTCCCTAAGCCCCAGATCGACGCGCTGATCGAACTGTTGGGCGACATCCGCAGCCGCTGGCAGGTCGAGGACGGCCGGATCATCGGCCATTCCGACGTCGCCCCGGCCCGCAAGGACGATCCGGGCGAGCTGTTCCCCTGGAAGACCCTGGCGCAGGCGGGGCACGGCCTGTGGGTGGAGCCGAACGCCGCCCCGGGCGCCAGCTTGGCCGAGGGCGAGGAGAGCGCCGGGGTGTTCGCGCTGCAGGCGGGGCTGACGCGGCTTGGCTACGACTGCGCGCCGTCCGGCAAGTACGACGCCGACACCACCACCATCGTGCGGGCCTTTCAGCGCCACTGGCGGCCGGAAAAGGTCGACGGCGTCGCCGACGGTATGACCCGCGCGCGGCTGATCGGCCTGCTGCGAGCGGCGGCCGGGGCGTGAGCGCGCCGGCGATCCGCGCGACGGCGGCGCAGGACGCCGAACAGGTGCTGGCGCTCTATCGCGCCGCCGCCGGCGGGGCGGGCGGCCTGGCGCGGCGTCCGGACGAGATGGACCTGGCCTATGTCGAGGGCTTCCTCGCCAAGGCGCGCGCCGGCGGCGTGAGTTTGGGGGCCTGGATCGATGGACGGTTGGCCGGCGAGATCCATGCCAGCCGTATTGGTCCGGAGCAGTTCGCCCATGTGCTGTCGGACCTGACCGTCGCCGTCGACCCGGCCTGGCAGGGCCGGGGCGTGGGGCGGGCCCTGTTTGCGGCGCTGTTCGAAGCCGCGCGAGCCTTGTCGCCCCAGGTTACGCGTATCGAGCTGATGGCCCGCGAAGGCAATATCGACGCCATCCGCCTCTATGAGCGGCTCGGTTTCGTGATCGAGGGGCGCTTCGTCCAGCGCGTGCGCATGCCCGACGGACGGCTCGAGGACGACATCGCCATGGGACTGCTGCTGGCGCCGGCTTGACGGCGGGGGCGAGCAGCGTCAGCAGTGCTGGCCACGAGATTTCCGCCTTCCGGCATACCATTATTTCGAAATTGAGGGACGTTTTGATGCGCAACCTGTTCAGCGTTGAGGGCAAGGTCGCCCTGGTCACCGGCGGCAGCCGCGGCATCGGCGAGATGATCGCCCGCGGCTATGTCGAGAACGGCGCCAAGGTCTACATTTCCTCGCGCAAGGCCAATGTGTGCGACAGCCTGGCCGAGGAGCTGTCGAAGTACGGGACCTGCATCTCGCTGCCCTTCGACCTGTCGAACATGGAGGGCATCACCGGCCTGGCCGCCGCCCTGGCCGAGCGGGAGGACAAGCTCGACATCCTGGTCAACAACGCCGGCGCCACCTGGGGCGCGCCGATCGACGAATATCCCGAGGACGGCTGGGACAAGACCGTCGACCTCAACGTGAAGTCGATCTTCTTCCTGACCCAGAAGCTGCTGCCGCAGCTGCGCGCCGCGGCGACGCACGAGAACCCGTCGCGGGTCATCAACATCGCCTCGGTCAACGGCATCGAGCCGCCGGCCCTGGAGACCTACGCCTATTCGACCTCGAAGGCCGGCTGCATCATGCTGACCCGCCACCTGGCCAAGCGGCTGGCGCCCGAGCACATCCTGGTCAACGCCATCGCCCCCGGCCCCTTCCAGAGCCACATGATGGCCGCCACCCTGGCCCGGGCCGGCGACGCCATCGCCAAGTCGAACCCGCGGGGCCGCATCGGCACGCCCGAGGACATCGCCGGGGTGGCGATCTTCCTGGCCAGCCGCGCGAGCGCTTACACGACGGGCGCCGTCGTGCCCTGCGATGGCGGTTCGGCCGAGTTCTAGACCACGTTCGTCATCCCCGGCCGCGCAAGCGCGCCGGGGAGCCATAGGCGCGAGCCCGGCCCGCTAGGCCCGGCGTATGGATGGCTGGGACCTGCGGCCCGGCCATGACGAACCAAGAGAGAAGGTTCGCACGCCATCCCGGTCTTGCTGCGCAAACCGGGATGGCGGCTATTGGCGCTACCCCCGCCGTCCTCTTCCCCCGGGGCGGATCGGGGCCGGCGACCAGCCGCCCTTGCCGGGTTTGTGGACGCCGCCGGCCTTACCGCCGTTCAGGGCCTGGTGGCCGTGCTGCTTCAGGGAAAGCTGGCGTTCGATGATCGCGCGGGCGCGCTCGGACGCGGTCGGTTCGTGGGCGGATTCCGGGTGCGGCGCCGGCGCGCGCGGTTCGTCTGATTTCGGCATATTGTGTCCAGTCGACATGAAGCGCCCGCGCGCATGGGCGCGGCGGGGCAGGGAACAGGCGTCAGCCTGGGGTTCCTCAGGGCCTCAATCGATCACAGCACACACGTAGATATCCTCTGCCGGACAGCTCGCTAGAAGCTAGGCGCGAGGAGCGGGTTCCGCAAGGCTGGGCTGGAGGCGCTGCTCCAGCCCCGCAATCAGCAGGTCGACGCCGAACTCGAACCCCGCGTCGATGTCGGGCGGTCCGCCTTGCAGCGCCCAGGCCAGGTTCGGCTGCAGCTCCAAGGAGGGCGGGGCAGGGCGGGCGCCTTGCGCCTCGTTCGCACGGCGCGTGACCTCGAACCGCGACCAGCCGACCACATAGGACAGCGCCGTCCCGTAGGCGGCGATGGCGTCGGCTGGGGCAAGGCCGGCGTCGCGCATGATCCCCAACGACAGCTCCAGCGGGCGCGCGGCGCGCGGGCCCGAACTGTAGTCGTCGGGGAACAGGCGGGTGATGTCGCGCGTCTCGACCAGCCGGCGGCGCAGGACGCCGGCCATCCGCTTCAGGTCTGCACGCCAGTCGCCGGTCGGAGCGCCATAGTCGAGGTCGGCGATCAGGTGGTCGAAGAGCAGCAGGGAGAGGCCTTCCTTGCTCTTCACGTGCCAGTAGAGCGCGGGGGCCTGGACGCCCAGTTCGGCGGCGACGCCGCGCATGGTCAGCCGGTCGTACCCTTCGCGTTCGAGCAGGCGCGCGGCGGCCTGGACGACGTCTTCACGCGACAGCTGGGGGCCGGGCTTACGGGGCATGGCGACCTTATTGACGCAAGCGGGGCGTCGGCGCTAGCTTGTTATTTAACGGCGTTAAATAAAGGTGCCCCCATGCAGGCCCCGCTTCCGCCCGTCCCGGTCCCGCCGCCGCGGCCGCTGCCCCTTTGGCAGGTGCTGCGCGTCGCCCGAGGCAACACGCTGGCGGTGATCCCGCAGGGCGCGTTCGTTGAGCCGGTGTTCGCCCAGCGCAGCCCGCTGGGGCCGAGCTTCCTGGTCAGCGCGGCGGAAGGCGTCAAGCACGTGCTGCTCGACGCAGCCGACAACTATCCGAAGGCCGCGATCCAGAGCCGGCTGTTCGAGGCTTTTCTCGGCGAAGGCGTCCTGACCAGCGAGGGCGAGGTCTGGCGGCGGCATCGCCGGCTGATGGCGCCGGCCTTCGATCCGCACAGCGTCCAGGCGGCCGTTCCGACCATCACCGCCACCGCACGCGAGGTGATCGGGACCTGGCGGCCGGGGCAGGTGATCGATGTCTCAGAGGCGATGGGCGACCTGACCCTGAAGATCATTGCGCGGGCGATGTTCTCGGCGGCTGGGGACGACCTGGGGCCGGTGATGGAGCGGACCCTGCGATCGGCCGAGGCGGTGCTGGAGCGGTTCGGGCTGGCCGACTTCACGCCGGGCTTGAGAGGGCTGCGGGCCCGCGACCGCGAGCGGCGGATCGCAGCCCTGTTCACCGTGTTCGACGCCTGGATCGCGCGGCTGATCGCCGAGCGCCGCGCCGCGCGTGGCGACGGCGACCTGCTCGACCGGCTGATCGCCGCGCGTGACCCAGAGACGGGGCGGGGGCTGAGCGACCGCGAGGTGCGCGACCAGTTCGTGACCATCTTCATCGCCGGCCACGAAACCACCGCGGTGGCCCTGACCTGGACCTGGTACCTGCTGGCGCTGCACCCGCAGGTCGAGGCGAGGCTGCATGCGGCGCTCGACGCCTCGCCCGACGCGCCGCCGACCTATGCGCGTCAGGTGATCGAGGAGGCCATGCGCCTGTTCCCGCCCGTGCCGCGCATCCCGCTGCGCCAAGCCAGGGCTGAGGACGAGATCTGTGGCGTGCGCATCCCCAAGGGAGCGCTGGTCTGCGTCGCGCCCTGGGTCGTGCATCGTCATCGCGACCACTGGGACGATCCGGAACGCTTCGACCCGGACCGTTTTGCGGGCGAGCGGCCGGCGCGCTACGCCTATCTGCCGTTCGGCGCGGGGCCGCGGGTCTGTATCGGCGCCTCGCTGGCCATGACCGAGGCGGTCGAGGTGCTGTGCGAGATCGCCCGCCGCTACCGCCTGAAGCTGGTCGATCCGGGCGAGGTGGGCATGAAGCCGCGGATGACGCTGCGCCCGGTGGGACGAATTGGGATGGAGCTGGTCGCGCGGGAGCCTTGACCGGCGGCGCGGGGCGGCCCAATTAGCGCGCGGACCAGACGGCCGGGCGATCGCGGCTGCTTTCGGGCAGTCGAGGAAAGTCCGGGCTCCACTATGACATGGCGGCGGGTAACGCCCGCCGGGGGCGACCCCAGGGATAGCGCCACAGAGAGCAGACCGCCCCGGTTTCGATCGGGGTAAGGGTGAAAGGGTGGGGTAAGAGCCCACCGCGGACCTGGTGACAGGGACGGCATGGCAAGCCCCGCCAGGAGCAAGACCGAATAGGGATTCCGCGCCCCGCAAGGGGTAGGGCCGTCATAGGCCTGAGGCGTCCGGGTAGGTCGCGAGAACCGTCCAGCAATGGGCGGTCCAGAGGAATGATCGTCGCGCCCGTTCGCGGGCGGCACAGAACCCGGCTTATAGGCCGTCTGGTCCGTACTTCCGTCCCGCTTATCCACCGCCGTCCACAGGTAGGGCGGCTATACTTAAAGTGTTCATTGTATGTTCTGTGGATATCAGCTGTGGATGACTGCATCTCAGCCGTAACGTCTTTGGGATTCCCCAGAAATTGCGGCCTGGAGTCATTGTCTCCCAATTGATCCCATGTTAACCCAATCAGCATCCGTTGAGGATCGGCGGCGCGTCGGAGCTGGAGGCTCTGCGGGTCCGAAACGGGGTGAAGTTGGCGGCTCGCTCGGAGCCGCGATCTGGGGCGCGGCGAGATGTTTCTCTCGACCTTCGAGAAACAGGTGGACGCCAAGCGGCGCATCGTGGTGCCGCAGGAATTCCGCGCGCTCGTCTCCGGCCCCTTCGACGGCATCGTCTGCTTTCCCTCGATCGAGGCCGACTGCATCGAGGGCGGCGGCCGCGCCCTGTTCGACCGCTACGTCGCGCTGATGGACGAGATGCCGTTCGGCGACCCGGTGCGCTCGGCGATCGAGCTGTCGGTGCTGGGCGGGCAGGCGAAGATGAGTTTCGACACCGCCGGCCGCATCACCCTGCCTGAGCAGCTCTGCGACCAGTTCGGCCTGACCGATTGGGTCGTGCTGGTCGGCCTGGGCGACCGGTTCCAGATCTGGGAGCGCGAAGCGTTCCAGGCCCATCGCGCCGCCCAGCGCGAACTGGCCCGCGCCGGGCTGGCCGAGCTCCGCGCCCAGCAGCGCGCGGCCAAGCTGGGAGCCGCTTAAGTGAGCGCGCCCCACACCTCGGTCCTGCTGGATGAAGTTATCGCCGCGCTGGAGCCGGCGAGCGGCAAGCTGATCATCGACGGCACCTTCGGGGCCGGCGGCTACAGCCGCGCCTTCCTGGCGACCGGCGCCGATGTCGTCGCCTTCGACCGCGACCCGAGCGCGCGCAAGTTCGCCGAGGGGCTGGGCGAGCGTTTCCGCCTGGTCGAGGGGCGCTTCTCGCAGATGGCCGACGAACTGGGCGAGGGCGTCGCCGATGGCGTGGCGCTGGACCTTGGCGTCTCGTCGATGCAGCTCGACCAGGCCGAGCGAGGGTTCTCGTTCATGCGCGACGGGCCGCTGGACATGCGCATGGGCGCCGACGGCCCCACCGCCGCCGACATCGTCAATACCGCCGAGCCGGCCGAGCTGGCGCGGATCTTCTATGTCTACGGCGAGGAGCGGCAGTCGCGCCGCGTGGCCGCTTTCATCGCCCGCCGCCGGGCCGAACAGGCCTTCACCCGCACCCTGGATCTGGCCGAGGTGATCGAGCGCGCCCTGGGCGGGCGCCGCGGGGCCAAGGTGCATCCGGCCACCCGTTCGTTCCAGGGCCTGCGCATCGCGGTCAACGAGGAGCTGTCCGAACTCGAGGCCGGCCTGGTCGCCGCCGAGCGGGTGCTGAAGCCGGGCGGCCGGCTGGCGGTGGTGACCTTCCACTCGCTGGAAGACCGGATCGCCAAGGCCTTCTTCACCGAGCGTGCGGGCAAGACCCCGGGCGGCTCGCGCCACGCGCCGCCCGTCGAAGCCGGCGCGCCGCCGAGCTTTCAGCTGCTGTTCAACGGCGCCCGCGCCCCCAGCGAGGCCGAGACCGCGACCAATCCGCGCGCGAGATCGGCCAAGTTGAGGGTGGGGGTTCGCACCTCCGCTCCGGTATGGAAGGAGGCGGCATGAGTCTCCTCACCCGCAAGATTCGGGGCTTCCGGCTGGTCGACGTGGTCGCGCTGGGGGTTCTGGTCGCTGTGATCCTGTCGGTCTACCTGGCCAAGACCATGGCCGGGCGCGAACGCGCGGAAATCGCCGCGGTCGAAAAGCAGATCGACGCCGAGAAGGCCCGCATCCGCCTCTTGCAGGCCGAGGTCGCCCACCTGGAGCAGCCCTCGCGGATCGAGTCGCTCTCGACCGCCCATCTGGGCATGGGGCCGGTCGGCGCCAAGCACGAGACCACCATCGACAAACTGGGCGAAGTCGCCCTCGGGAAGCCAAAGCCGTGAGCCTTGCTCATCCATCGTTCGAAGCGCCGGGCTGGCGCTGGCTCAAGGCCAAGGTCTGGGGGCTGGAGCACGCCTTCGAGCGCGCCAAGGCGGCCGGCAAGGCCGAAGACGACACGCGCATCCGCATCTTCTTCGTGCTGGCGCTGTTCGCGACCGCCTTCCTGCTGCTGGCGATCGGCGCGACGCGCGCGGCCCTGTTCTCGGACGCCGGCCGCAGCGGCGGCTACGCCGCGCCGGTGGGGGCCTCGCGCGCCGACCTGGTCGACCGCAACGGCGCCATGCTGGCCGCCGACCTGCTGCACTATGGGCTCTATGTCGACCCGCGGGAGATCTGGGACGCCGACGAGACCCGCCGGGCCCTGCGCTCGGCCCTGCCGAACCTGAACCGCCAGCGCCTGGAGAAGGTGCTGAGCGGCGAGCGCCGCGGCTTCGTGGCCGCAGGCCTGACGCCGGAAGTGCGCGCCCGCATCCACGCCCTGGGCCTGCCGGGGGTGACGTTCGAGCCGGAGGAGCGCCGGGTCTATCCGCTGGGCACGACGGCCGCCCACCTAGTCGGGTTCGCCGACACCGGCGGCGTGGGCCTGGCCGGCGCCGAGCGGGCGTTGAACGACACCATCCGCGGCAATGCGGCCTCGAAGACGGCGGTGGCGCTGTCGATCGACCTGCGGGTCCAGGCCGCGCTGGAGGATGAACTCTACAAGGCGGCGGCCGAGTTCCAGCCGCGCGGCGCGGTGGGCATCGTGACCAACGTCCACACCGGCGAAATCCTCGGGATGGCCAGCTATCCGACCTTCGACCCGAACCAGGTCGCCAAGGCCGACGACAACGCCAAGCTGAACCGTGCGGCCGCGTCGATCTACGAAATGGGTTCGACCTTCAAGGCGTTCACCGTCGCCATCGGTCTGGACACCGGCGTGGCCAATCCGTCGTCGACCTTCGACGCGCGCGTCCCGTATCAACTCGGCTATCGGACGATCAAGGACTACCACGCCGCCCGGAAGATCCTGACCCTGGTCGAGGTGTTCCAGCACTCGTCCAACATCGGCACCGCCAAGCTGGCCGAAAGCGTCGGGGCCGAGCGCCTCAGCAAGTACTTCACCGCTCTGGGCCTGACCAAGCCTGCGCAGGTGGAACTGATGGAGTCGGCCCGTCCGCTGACCCCGCGCAAGTGGGACATGGACGCGGTGGCGTCGACCTCGTTCGGCCACGGCATGAACGTCAGCCCGCTGGCGCTATCCAGCGCCATGGGCGCGCTGCTGAACGGCGGCTATATGGTGCCTCTGACCATCAAGAAGCTGGAGCCCGGCCAGAAGCCGCAGGTCCAGCGGGTGCTGTCCGAGCAAACCTCGATGCAGATGCTGCAGATCATGCGCGCCAACGTCATCGGCGGCAGCGGCAAGTCGGCCAACGCCCCGGGCCTGAGCGTCGGCGGCAAGACGGGCACCGGCGAGAAGTACGACCCGACGATCCGCGGCTACTCGACCCAACGGCAGGTGTCCTCATTCGCCGCCGTGTTCCCGACCGCCGGCACGGTGCAGGAAGACCGCTACTTCGTGCTGATCCTGATGGACGAGCCGCACGGCACGGCCAAGACCTACGGCTACTCCACCGGCGGCTGGGTCGCCGCGCCGGCCGCCGGCCGGGTCATCGACCGTATCGCCCCGTTCCTGGGCGTCCAGCGCCAGCCCGACCTGATCAAGGTGGTTGGCGAGGGTTCGATCGCCGCCGGGCCGATCTCGGACGGGCACTGATGGCCAAGACGCTCTCCCAACTGGTCCACCAGCCCTTTGCGAGCGATCCGACGATCGCCGGTGTGACCGCCGACAGCCGCAAGGTGAAGCCGGGCTTTCTGTTCGCGGCCCTGCCGGGTTCCAAGGTCGACGGCAAGGCGTTCGCCGCCAAGGCGGTCGAGGCGGGCGCTGCGGCCGTCATCGCCGCCGAGGATATGCCGGAACTGGGCGTTCCGGTGATCGTCACGCCCGATCCGCGCCGGGTCTACGCCCTGGCCGCGCGGGCGTTCTGGGGCGCGCAGCCACCGGTGGTCGTCGCCGTCACCGGCACCAACGGCAAGACCTCGGTCGCCGCCTTCTGCCGGCAGATCTTCAACCGCCTGGGCCATCGCGCCGCCAGCATGGGCACCCTGGGCGTGCGGGCGACGGGGCCGGGCCTCGACGAGCAGATCACTCCGCCGGGGCTGACCACGCCGGACGCCGCCGACGTCGCCGAGCTGATGTCGGTGATGGTCGCCAAGGGCGTGACCCACCTGGCCATGGAGGCCTCGTCGCACGGGATCGACCAGCGGCGGCTGGACGGGGCGGAACTGACCGCGGCCGGCTTCCTGAACCTGACCCAGGACCATCTCGACTATCACCACACCATGGAGGCCTATCGCGACGCCAAGCTGCGCCTGTTCGAGGCCTTGCTGCCGCGCGGCGGCGTGGCCGTGCTGAACGCCGACTCCGACGCCTACGGCGCCTTCGCCGCAGCGGCCATCGGATCGGGCCAGTCGGTGCTGTCGGTCGGCGAGGCGGGGCAGGGGCTGAAGCTGGTCGGACATGCGGCGACGCCCGACGGCCAGACGCTGAAGATCGAGGCCAAGGGCAAGACCTATGAGGTCCGTTTGCCGCTGGCGGGCGCGTTCCAGGCGTCGAACGCCCTGGTGGCCGCGGGCCTGAGCATCGCCGCCGGCGAGGCGGTCGGGGACGTCCTGACGGCGCTGGAAAGCCTGGAGGGGGCGCCGGGCCGCCTGCAACGGGTGGGGACCAGCGCCAAGGGCGGCGAGGCCTATGTCGACTACGCCCATACGCCCGACGGCCTGGAGACGGTGCTGAAGTCGCTGCGCCCGCATGTCGAGGGCAAGCTGATCGTGGTGTTCGGCGCCGGCGGCGACCGTGACCGCGCCAAGCGCCCGCTGATGGGGCTGGCCGCCGCCCAGCATGCCGACATCGCCATCGTCACCGACGACAATCCGCGCACGGAGGTCCCTGCCGACATCCGCGCCGAGATCCTGGCCGGTGCGCCGGGCTCGCGCGAGGTCGGCGACCGTCGCGAGGCGATCCGCGCCGGCGTGGCGTTGATGGGCCCGGGGGACGTGCTGGTCGTGGCTGGCAAGGGCCACGAGCAGTACCAAATCGTCGGTTCGACCGTTCACTTCTTCGACGACGTGGCCGAAGTGGCCGCGGCGCTGGAGGCTGCGCATGTCTAAGCCGCTCTGGACGTCCGACGAGATCGCCGCGGCGACCGGCGGGGCGCTCTCCGGCCCGGCCTTTGCGGTCGGCGGTGTGTCGATCGACACCCGCAGCATCGAGACCGGCGACCTGTTCGTCGCCCTGGTCGGCGCCCGCGACGGGCACGAGTTCGTGCCGCAGGCGCTGGCCGCAGGCGCCGCGGCCAGCCTGGCCTCCAGGAGCGTCGACGGCGCCAGCATCGTCGTAGACGACACGCTCAAGGCCTTGGAAAAGTTGGGGGAAGCCGCGCGCGAGCGCGCGCCCCAGGCCCGTCGCGGCGCGGTCACCGGCTCCGTCGGCAAGACCAGCGTCACCCAGGCGGTCCGGGCGGGCATCGAACGGGCCGGCCGCGCCCATTCGTCGGTCAAGAGCTACAACAACCACATCGGCGTGCCGCTGACCCTGGCCCGCATGCCGCGGGACACCGAACGGGCGATCTTCGAGATCGGCATGAACCACGCCGACGAGATCACGCCGCTGTCGCGGTTCGTACGGCCGCATGCGGTGGCGATCACGACGGTCGGCCCGGTGCACGTGGAGAACTTCCCTGACGGCGAGGTCGGCGTCGCCAGGGCCAAGGCCGAAATCTTCGCCGGCATCGAGCCGGGCGGCGTGGCGGTGCTGAACGCCGACAATAAGTGGTTCGAGCTGCTGGCCGAGGAGGCCCACAAGGCCGGCGCCACGGTGCGCAGCTTCGGGACGGGCAAGGACTGCGACGCCCAGCTGGTGGATTTCGCGCCCGAACCGGGTCGCGCGGTGATCAAGGCGCGGCTGCACGGCAAGGCGCTGGACTTCCCGATCCTGCAGACCGGCTTCCATTGGGGCCCGAACAGCATGGCCGTGCTGCTGATGCTGGAGGCCCTGGACGTCGGCCTGGACGACAGTCTTGCGGCGCTGGGCGCGTTCGAGCCGCTAGCCGGCCGCGGCGCGGAGAAGCTGGTGAAGCTGGCCGGCGGCCTCTTCACGCTGATCGACGAAAGCTACAACGCCAACCCGATTTCGATGGGCGCAGCGTTCGCCAGCCTGGGTGCGCGCAAGACCGTCGGACGGCGTATCGTCGCCCTGACCGACATGCTGGAGCTCGGAGCCGAGGCGCCCGCCTTCCATGCTGGCCTGGCCGGGCCGCTCGAAGCGGCTGGCGTGGACCTGGTGTTCGCCGCCGGGCCGCTGATGAAATCCCTGTGGGACGCCCTTCCGCCGACTCGTCGCGGGGGTTACGCCGAAAGTGCGGCGGAGCTGGCGCCGCTGATCAGCGCGGCCGTGGGGCCCGGTGATCTGGTGATGGTGAAGGGGTCCAACGGCTCGAGGGCCGGCGCGGTCGCAGCTGCGCTGAGCGCGCTCGACGTGCGTTCGGGGGAGACGGGCTGATGCTTTACTGGCTGTATCAACAGCTCGCCGCGGACGGCTATGTGCCGTTCCTCAACCTCTTGAAATACCAGACCTTCCGCACCGGTATGGCGCTGTTCACGGCCCAGCTGGTGGTGGTGGCCATGGGCTCGCGCTTCATCCGCTGGATGCAGGCCAAACAGGGCAAGGGCCAGCCGATCCGCGCCGACGGCATCGAACGTCACGTGGTCGAGAAGGCCGGCACCCCGACCATGGGCGGGGTGATGATCCTGGCCGGCCTGCTGGTCGGCACGCTGCTGTGGTCGGATCTGACCAACGTCTATGTGTGGGCGGTGATCCTGGTCACGGCCGGCTATGGCGTGCTCGGCTTCACCGACGACTACGCCAAGGTCACGAAGCAATCGACGGCGGGCGTGTCAGGCAAGATCCGGCTGGTCATGGAGGCGGCGATCGCGGTCGCCGCCGTGGCGCTGATGGTGGTCTTCGGCACCAGCCCGCCGGAAACGCCGGAACTGGCGACCTCTGTGGCGTTCCCGGTCTTCAAGCAGCTGCTGATGCCGCTCGGCTGGTTCTACCTGGCGTTCGGGGCCTTCATCATCGTCGGCGCGGCCAACGCCGTGAACTTCACCGACGGCCTCGACGGCCTGGCGACCGTGCCGGTGATGATCGCGGCCGCCGCCTTCGGCTTCATCGCCTATCTCGTCGGCAACTACGTCTTCGCCCAGTACCTGAAGCTGCACTTCGTCCCGGGCGTGGGCGAGATCGCGATCTATTGCGGCGCGATGATCGGCGCCGGCCTCGGCTTCCTCTGGTACAACGCCCCGCCGGCCAAGATCTTCATGGGCGACACCGGCTCGCTGGCGCTGGGCGGCGGCATCGGCGCCGTGGCCGTGGCCACCAAGCACGAGATCGTGCTCGGCATCATCGGCGGTCTCTTCGTGATGGAGACCCTGTCGGTGATGATCCAGGTCGCCTCGTTCAAGCTGACCGGCAAGCGGGTGTTCCGCATGGCCCCGATCCACCACCACTTCGAAAAGCTCGGCTGGTCCGAGAGCACCGTCGTCATCCGCTTCTGGATCATCGCCGTGATGCTCGCCCTGCTGGGCCTTGCGACGCTGAAGCTGCGGTAAGGGGAGGGCTGGCAGTCTCATGATCCCGGTCCGCGGCTTAGAAGGCAGGACGGTCGCCGTGTTCGGCCTGGCCCGCACAGGGCTGACGGCCGCACGCGCCCTCGTGCTCGGCGGGGCCAAGGTCGTGGTCTGGGATGAGAAGCCGGAGAGCCGCGCCGCGGCGCAGGCCGAGGGGCTGGAGCTGCTGGATCTCTCCACCGCCGACTGGTCGCAGTTCGCCGCCCTGATGCTGTCGCCGGGCGTGCCGCTGACCCATCCCAAGCCACACTGGACGGTCGAGAAGGCCAAGGCCGCCGGCGTCGAGATCCTGGGCGACATCGAGCTGTTCGCCCGCACTGTGAACGCCGCGCCCGAGCACAAGCGTCCGAAGATCGTCGCCATCACCGGCACCAACGGCAAGTCGACGACCACGGCGCTGATCGGTCACATCTGCGCCGCGGCCGGCCGCGACGTGCGGGTCGGCGGCAATATCGGCCAGGGCGTGCTTGGCCTGGACGACATGCACGGTGGGGCGGTCTACGTGCTGGAGTTGAGCTCCTACCAGCTGGACCTGACCTCAAGCCTGAAGCCCGACGTGGCGCTGCTGCTCAACGTCTCGCCCGACCACCTGGATCGACACGGCGGAATGGAAGGATATGTGACGGCCAAGCGCCGTATCCTGCTGAACCAGGGCAAGGGCGACACCGCCGTGATCGGCGTCGACGATCCCTGGGGACAGCGGATCTGCACCGAGATCACCGCCGCCAACCGTCGGACCATCGTCCCGATCTCGGCCTCTAAGGCTATCGGCCGTGGGGTCTATGTCCTGCAGGGCCTGCTCTACGATGCGACGGGCGAGCGGGCGGTGGAGGTCGCCGACCTGCTGCGGGCGCGCTCGCTGCCCGGCCGTCACAACTGGCAGAACGCGGCGGCCGCCTACGCCGCGGTGCGCGGCCTGGGCCTGACCTCGCAGGAAGCGGCCGACGGCCTGATGAGCTTCCCGGGGCTGGCGCACCGGATGGAGACGGTGGGCGCGGTCGGCAGGGTCCGCTTCGTCAACGACAGCAAGGCGACCAACGCCGACGCCGCGCGCCAGGCGATGTCGAGCTATCCGAAGTTCTACTGGATCGCCGGCGGCGTGCCGAAGGCCGGCGGCATCGACAGCCTGGGCGACCTCTTCCCGCGCATCGAGAAAGCGTACCTGATCGGCGACGCCCAGGACGACTTCGCCGCGACGCTTGATGGCAAGGCCCAGTTCGCCAAGTGCGGGACGCTGCCGGCGGCCGTGGCGGCGGCCTATGCGGAGGCCTCGGCCTCGGGCCAGGACGCCGTCGTGCTGCTGTCGCCGGCCTGCGCCTCGTTCGACCAGTTCGCCGATTTCGAAGAGCGCGGCGAGGCGTTCCGCGCGGCGGTGCAGGGGCTGAACCGCCCGGCCGCGAAGGGCGCGCGCGCCTAAGCTCGCGCCGTCACCAGCCAGCAGCCGGCGACCATCGGCACCACGCCATCGACCGCCTCGGCCTCCAGCGCCGTCGTCACCGCGTCGCGCACCTTGCCGCGCGTCGTCTCGTCCGCCTCCCGCAGAGCTGAGGCGACTGGGCCCATCCGCAGGCTGAGCGTGACGAGATCGTCCAGAGTGATCGGGGTCGGCGCATCGAGCCGGGTGATGTCGACGTCGCTCCAGCCGCTGCGGCCCAGGATGCCGCGCACGCGCTCAGGATCGGCGAAGGCGAAGCGCCCGGGCGCCAGCGGATCGGTCGGCGGAGAAGGCGGCAGGTACGGGGCGGCGGCGCGCCCGGGGATGATCGCCATCGGGTTGTCGGCGGGGCTGCGCCAGCAGGCGAAAACCAGCTCGGCGCCGGGTTTCAGGCCGCTGCGGATGTTGGCGAAGGCGGCGTCGAAGTCGCTGAAGAACATGACCCCGAACCGCGACATGGCCGCATCGAAGCTCGCGCCGCCGAAGTCGTAGGTCTGGGCGTCGGCCTGCACGAACCGGGCGCCGGGCGCGGCCTGGCCGGAGGCGATCTCGATCAGCGGCGCGGAGATGTCGACGCCGAGGCTCAACCCCTCGGCGCCCAGCCGGCGGGCCATGGCCAGGGTGGTTGCGCCGGCGCCGCAGCCGATGTCCAGAACCTGCTTGCCGACGCCGGGAAAGGCGCGGTCGACCAGGGCCTCCTCGATCGGCCGATTGAGGGCGTCCATCATGTCCTGCAGGTCGCCCCAGGCCTGGCCGCCGGTCTTGTTCCAGTAGGCGGCCTGATCGGTCGGGGCGGAGGGGGCGTCGGTCATCGAGGCGTCCTTCTTCGGCTGGAGGGCGATGTCGCCCCGCCCGGCGAAAGATTTCAAGTCGCAGGGCGCCCAAGGCCGGGCTTGGTTAAGGTATTTTAAGCATGCCGCGGGCATCTGGAGGATACGGGCCGCCGCGCCCGCGGAGACGCCCATGAGTCACATCCATCGCCCCCAGCAGGCCCACGCCTTTGCGCGGAGCGACCGCTCGTCGGTCGGGATCTGGTGGTGGACGACGGACCGCTGGATGTTGGGGGCGGTGGCCGCCCTGATCGCCATCGGCGTGATGATGTCCTTCGCCGCCAGCCCGGCGGCGGCGGCGCGGATGAACGTCGGCGATCCCTTCCACTTCGCGGTGCGCCAGTGCGTGTTCGCGGTCACCGGCGCGGCGATCCTGATCGGGGTGTCGATGCTCGACGCCAAGGGGATCCGGCGGGCGGCGTTCTTCATCTACCTGGTCGCCATCGCGATCATGCTCATCCTCCCGTTCCTGGGGCACACGGCCAAGGGCGCGACCCGCTGGGTGCAACTGGGCGGCTTCACCCTGCAGCCGTCGGAGTTCATGAAGCCAGCGTTGATCGTGCTGGTCTCGTGGATGTTCTCGGAAGGCCAGAAGGGGCAGGGGGTGCCGGGCGTCTCGATCGCCTTCGGCCTCTATTTCCTGTCGGTAGGGTTGCTGCTGATCCAGCCGGACGTCGGCCAGACGGTGCTGATCACCATCGCCTTCGGGGCCGCGTTCTGGATGGCCGGGGTGCCGCTGTCGTGGGTGATGCTGCTGGGCGGGGTGGCGGTGACGGGCCTTAGCTCGACCTACTTCCTGTTCCCGCACGTGGCCAGCCGCGTGGATCGTTTCCTCAGTCCCGACCGCGCCGACACCCACCAGGTGGACCGCGCCGCCGAGGCGATCGCCGCTGGCGGCTTCTTCGGTCGTGGTCCGGGCGAGGGCGTCATGAAGCGCCACGTGCCCGACCTGCACACCGACTTCATCTATTCGGTCGGCGCCGAGGAGTACGGCCTGATCTTCTCGCTGCTGCTGATCGCGCTTTTGGGCTTCATCGTCACGCGCGGCCTCTATCGCGCCATGAAGCTGACCGATCCCTTCGAGCAGGTCGCTGCGGCGGGGCTGTTCGTCCTGGTCGGGCAGCAGGCCTTCATCAATGTGGCGGTGAACCTGAACATGATCCCGACCAAGGGCATGACTCTTCCGTTTATTTCGTACGGCGGCTCGTCGATGTGGGCGATCTGCCTGACGTTCGGCATGGCGCTTGCGCTGACTCGCCGTCGACCGGGCGCCTATTCCCAAGGCGAGGGCCTCGCCAAGGCCGGCGCGTTCGCCTAAAGGCTCGTGATGCGCAAGATCGCTGTCGTCGCCGCCGGGGGAACCGGCGGGCATCTGTTTCCCGCACAGGCTCTGGCCGAGGCGCTGATCGCCCGTGGATGGCGCATCGTGCTGGCCTCCGACGAACGCGCCGCCGCGTTCGCCGAGAGCTTTCCGGCCGAGGAGCGCATCGGGCTGTCGGCCCGCACCTTCCAGCGCGGCGACGTGGTCGGCATGGCCCAGGCGGGCGTGGCGATCGTGCGCGGCGTGATGCAGGCGCGCGCGGCCTTCACCCGGATCGACCCGGCCGTGGTCGTCGGCTTCGGCGGCTATCCGTCGGTGCCGGGCCTGCTGGCCGGCATCACCCAGGGCCGGCCGACCCTGTTGCACGAACAGAACGCGGTGATGGGCCGCGCCAACCGCCGGCTGGCCGGGCATGTCCGCGCGGTCGCCTGCGCGTTCCCGGTGCTGCAGAAGGCACCGGGCCGCGTGGCCGAGAACGCCGTCGTCGTCGGCAATCCGATCCGGCCCGACATCCGCGCCCTGGCTGACTATCCTTATACGCCGCCAACCGCCGAAGGCCCGATCCGCATCCTCATCACCGGCGGCAGCCAGGGGGCGCGACTGCTCTCCGAACTGATGCCCGAGGCGATCAAGAAGCTGCCCGAGGACCTCCGCCACCGGCTGGATGTCCAGCAGCAGACCCGCAAGGAGTCGATGGACAACGCCCGGCGGATCTATGCCGACGCGATGGTCCGGGCTGAGATCGCGCCCTTCTTCCGCGACATGGCCACACGCCTACGTGACGCCCACCTGGTTATCGGCCGCTCCGGCGCCGGGTCGGTCTGCGAGTTCGCGGTGGCCGGCAAGCCGGCGATCCTGGTGCCGCTGGCCATCGCCCTTGACGACGACCAGGGCCAGAACGCCCGCGTCATGACCGAGGCCGGCGGCGCGGAAGTGGCCCGCGAGAGCCAACTGACCGTCGAAACGATGGCGAGCGCCCTGCAGAAGCTGCTGACCAACCCCGACCGCCTGGCGCGCATGGCCGCCGGCGCCCGTTCCATCGCCAAGCCCGATGCGGCCGAACGCCTGGCCGACCTGGTCGAGAGAACCGCCGTCCAAAAATGAACAAGCGCCCCGTCCCCTTCGCCCTCGGCCCCGTGCACTTCATCGGCATCGGCGGCATCGGCATGAGCGGCATCGCCGAGATCATGCTGCGCATCGGCTACACGGTGCAGGGCTCCGACGCCAAGGCCAGCGCCAACACCGAGCGGTTGGAGAAGCTGGGCGCGAAGGTGTTCATCGGCCAGGGCGCAGCCAATGTCGAAGGCGCTTCGGCGATCGTCTATTCGACCGCGATCAAGGCCGACAACCCGGAGATGGTCGCCGCCCGCGAGAAGCGCCTGCCGCTGGTCCACCGCGGCGAGATGCTGGCCGAACTGACCCGGCTTCAGTACTCGGTCTCGGTCGGCGGCACCCACGGCAAGACCACGACCACCTCGATGGTCGCCGCCCTGCTGGACGCTGGCGGGCTGGACCCGACCGTGATCAACGGCGGGATCATCAACGCCTACGGCACCAACGCCAAGGTGGGCGAGGGCGACTGGATGGTGGTCGAGGCCGACGAGAGCGACGGCACCTTTCTGAAGCTCAAGTCGACCTGCGTGATCGTCACCAACATCGATCCTGAACACCTGGACCACTACGGCGACTTCGAAGCGGTGAAGAAGGCCTTCCAGGACTTCGTGGAGAACGTGCCGTTCTACGGCTTTGCGGCCGTCTGCACCGACCATCCGGAAGTCCAGGCCATGGCCGCGCGGGTGCAGAATCGCCGGGTCATCGCCTATGGAACCAACCCCCAGGCCGAGGTCCGCGCCGAGAAGGTCAGCATGGGGCCGGACGGCTCGCGGTTCGACGCGGTGTTCGCGCCGCAGGATGGGCCGGCGACGCGGCTGGAGAACCTGCACCTGCCGATGGCGGGCCAGCACAATGTGCTGAACGCCACCGGCGCGATCGCAGTGGCGCGGGAACTGGGCGTGTCCGACGAGGACATCCGCAAGGGCTTGGCCGGGTTCGGCGGCGTAAAGCGCCGCTTCACTACGACCGGCGTGGCGAACGGCGTGCGGATCATCGACGACTACGGCCACCACCCGGTCGAGATCGCCTCGGTGCTGAAGGCCGCGCGCGCGGTGACCGAGGGGCGTGTCGTCGCCGTGGTCCAGCCGCATCGCTTTACCCGCCTGCACGACCTGTTCGACGAGTTCTGCGGCTGCTTCAACGACGCCGATACGGTGATCGTGGCCGACGTCTATACCGCGGGCGAGAGCCCGATCGCCGGCGCCGATCGGGACGGCCTAGTCGAGGGGCTGCGCCGGTTCGGCCATCGCCGGGCGCTGGCGCTGGAAAGCCCGGCCGACCTCGCACGGATCGTGCACGAGGAGGCCAGGACGGGCGACCTGGTGGTCTGCCTGGGCGCGGGCGACATTACGGTCTGGGCGCACGCGCTGCCCGGGCAGCTTGAGGCGTTGAACCGATGAGCTGGCGAGACAACCTGCCCCAGGTACGCGGCCGCCTGCTGCGCGACGAGCCGCTCGCCCCGTTCACCTGGTTCCGCGTCGGCGGCGCGGCTGAGGTGCTGTTCCTGCCGGCTGATGAGTCCGACCTGAGCGATTTCCTGGCGGCGCTGCCGGCCGACGTGCCGGTCACGGTGCTGGGCGTCGGCTCCAACGTCATCGTCCGCGACGGCGGCGTCGAAGGCGTCGTGATCCGACTGGCCGGCAAGGCTTTCGCCGAGATCTCGATCGACGAGGAGGAGGGCTGGGTCATCGCCGACGCCGGGGCGCTGGACGCCATGGTCGCCAAGGCGGCGGCCAAGGCCGGCCTGGCGGGGCTGGAATTCTACGCCGGCATTCCCGGCACCATAGGCGGCGCCCTGACCATGAACGCTGGCTGCTACGGCAGCGAGACCAAGGACGTGCTGGTTTCGGCCTGGGGCTTTGACCGCAGCGGCGAGATCGTCAGCTATTCGCTTGAGGACTTCGGCTACACCTATCGCCACAGCACCGTCCCGCCAGGCGAGGTGATCTGGATGCAGGCGGTGTTCCAGGGGCGTGCGGACGAACCGGCCGCCGTCGAGGCGCGCATGGCCGAGATCACCGCGCGCCGCGAGACCACCCAGCCGATCCGCGAGAAGACCGGCGGCTCGACCTTCAAGAACCCGCCGGGCCATTCGTCCTGGAAGCTGGTCGACGAGGCCGGCTGGCGCGGCAAGCCGTTCGGCGGGGCGATGTTCTCGCCGCTGCACGCCAACTTCATGATCAACACCGGCGAAGCCACCGCGGCCGATCTCGAGGGGCTGGGCGAGGCCGTGCGGGCCGATGTCAAGGCCAAGACGGGAATCGAGCTGGACTGGGAGATCAAGCGGATCGGCCGAACGGCCTGACCGCTTGCTGATCCTGGTCAAACACGGCGCGCCGCGCCTGGAGCCCGGGACGCCGCCCTCGCAATGGGCGCTCGGGCCTGAGGGACGCGACCAGGCTGCGCGCATCGCCGGCAAGCTGGCGGACTTCTCGCCCTCGGCCGTGGTGTCCAGCCTCGAGCCCAAGGCCGTCGAGACCGCCGCCGTGATCGCCGGCGCGTTCGGCCTCCTCGCCGAGCTTGATGCCGGGCTGGGCGAGCAACGCAACGACGAAGGTCCGTTTACGGACGCCGTCAGCTTCCAGGCCGCCGTCGGCCAGATGTTCGCCCGGCCGCGTGAAGTCGTGATGGGGAGGAGAGCGCCGACGAGGCCCATGCGCGCTTCGCCGGCGCCCTAGAACGGCAGCTCGCCGCGCATCCATCGCAGACATTGGTGGCGGTGACGCATGGGCGCGTCATGACCTTGTGGGCCAGTCTGCGCTTTGGCCTTGATCCGATGCCGTTCTGGCGCGCGCTGACGCTGGGCGCGGCGCTGGTGGTCGCCGCGGACGCCGAGTGGCGGGTGATCGAACCCTAGGCCGAGGGGGCGGTGGCCAGAATGTTGCGGCGGCGGCCGGCCCGCACGGCGGCCCCGGCGACGCCGAAGCCGACAATCATCATCGCCCAGTTCGCCGGCTCGGGCACCGCGGCCGAAACGAGGCGCAGTTGAGCGCGCAACTCGGCCGAGCTGTCGTCTTTTTCTCGGGTCCGGAACTCCTCGACCGGGTTGCCGTCATGGACGAGGCCCGAAATGTCGAGCGCGTAGTACTTGCCGTCGATCTTCACCAACTCGGCCGTCTTCAGCGACGTAGCCTGGACCTCGCAGCCGTCAGGGGCGGCAGAGTCGCGTCCGCGCTCTGCGCAGCCCGACGTGCCCTGGTCGACACCATAGACAAAGTTGCGCGCGCCCGGATCGACGCCGTCGACGATGCCCGTGGCGGCGGCGTTGGTGATCGCCTCATTGCTGATCCTGGCCTCGTGACCGGGAAAGGTTCCGATGTCGAGCCGCTGTGCGCCGTCAGCCGTCCCGACCGTGTCCCAAGGCGCGCGAGCTCGTGTCGCGTCGTCTGAACTGGCGGCATTAGCGCTGTTAGGGGCCGACCAGACATCGGCGAAATCGGTGAATAGGATTGTAGCCGCGACAGCGGGAGCGAAGGCCGCGCCAAGCGACAGGATCGCTGTGGCGGCGACCCCCATGGAGCGCGCCTTCATCTGGAACCTCTCAATGACCCGAGCAGGTCACGCCGAACCCGACGACCTTGGTTAACTGGTAGCGGCGTTACGTCGCATTTACAAGCGGGAATAGAGATTGTCGGGGATTCACCCCAGTAAAAGCTTGGCCATTCCGAAGGGCGAAATTCTGGGAAGCCATAGTATTCGTCGAAGGATTCACTTGTGAGGATAGTTAACGCGATCCGGGGTTGAGCTTCTTCAACCGATGCGTGAGGCGCGAGGTCGAACGGCAGGACGTGGACAGGACCGCGAGGTGGGGGCGCCTTGACAGGCTTCCCGACGAAAGGCACCCGCCGCGGATGCGCATTGCTTTGCTAGCGGCTGTCGCCGCCACCTTGGTCTCCGCCAACGCGGTCCACGCCGCCGATCTGGCACTCACCGCCGTCGCGCTCCGCGACAAGGCCCTGACCGACCGCACCGCCTGGGACGTGACGGAATCGCTGACCACCGAGGTCGGCGCCCGCCCGCAGGGCTCGCCCGCCATGGATAGGGCGCGTGATTGGGGCGTTGCCAAGCTGAAGGCGCTCGGATTCGAAAACGTTCATGTCGAAACCTTCGAGACCGAGTCCTGGCTGCGCGGCGCTGAGTCCGCCGAGGTGGTCGCGCCGTTCCCTCAGACGCTGCAGATCCTGGGGCTCGGCCGATCGGCGACCACGCCCCCTGGCGGCCTGGAGGCCGAGATCGCGCTGTTCCGCAGCTATGACGAAATGCTGGCCCAGCCGCCTGGCGCGCTGAAGGGCAAGATCGCGGTGGTCACCGAGCCAATGCGTCGCACGCAGGACATCCGCGGCTATGCCGGCGCCGTGCGCGCCCGCTCCGGCGGCGTCGAGGCGGCCAAGCGTGGGGCGGTGGCGTATCTGGTGCGTTCGATCTCGACCGACGACAGCCGATTGCCACATGGCGGCGGCGCGGCGATCTCTGGGATTCCGATGGCGGCGCTGTCGCCGCCCGACGCCGAACTGCTGGAGCGCATGGTCGCACGTGGCAAGCCGGTGCGGATCAAGCTGGCCATGGCCTCGACCTATCGCGCCAAGGCTCCCGCCTACAACGTGGTCGGCGAGATTCCCGGCCGCGAGAAGCCGGAGGAGATCATCGTCATCGGCGGGCACCTGGATTCCTGGGACGCCGGCACCGGCGCGGTGGATGACGCGGCTGGCATCGGGATCACCACGGCGGCGGCCAAGCTGATCGCCGACCTGCCGCAGCGTCCGCGTCGAACGGTGCGCGTGGTGATGTGGGGCGCCGAGGAGCAGGGCGGCTCAGGCGCGGCCTATGCCGAGGCCAACAAGGCCGAGGTCCCCAACATGATCGTCGCGGGCGAGAGCGACCTGGGCGCGGGCGAGATCTTCAACGCCAAGCTGCCGGCGGGCAGCCTCGAGCACCCGGCCATGAGGGCCTTCGCCGCCGCTGTGAACCCGTTGCGGGTGATCATTTCGCGCGACCCGGCCCGCGACGGCGGCGCCGACGTGGCGGGGCTGAAGCGCCTCGGGGCGCCGGTCGTGGAGCTGCAGCAGGACGCCAGCCGCTACTTCGATCTGCACCATTCCGCGGACGACACGCTGGACAAGGTCGACGCCAGGGAGCTCGCGCAGAACGTGGCCGTCTGGGCCGCCTTCGTCTACACCGTGGCGGACAGCGATATCGACTTCCGCAAGACTGCGAGCGCGAGCCAGTGAGCCTTCCCCTATCCGGACACCATGTCGCCCTGTTGCTGGGCGGCCTTTCTTCCGAGCGCGAGGTGAGCCTGTCGTCGGGCAAGGAGTGCGGCGCCGCGCTCGAACGCCTGGGCGCCAAGGTCACCTACGTCGACGCCGGTCGCGACCTGGCCCAGGTGCTGACCGCCCTGAAGCCGGACGTGGTCTTCAACGCCCTGCACGGGGAGTGGGGCGAGGACGGCTGCGTCCAGGGCGTCCTGGAGACCCTGAAGGTCCCCTACACCCATTCGGGCGTGCTGGCCTCCGCCCTGGCGATGGATAAGGCCAAGGCCAAGGCGGTGATGGCCGCGGCCGGGGTCACTGTGCCCGGGGGCGGGCTGTTCAACCGCCATGTCGCGGCGGCTGATCACGTGATGGCGCCGCCCTATGTGATCAAGCCCAACGCCGAGGGATCTTCGGTGGGCGTGTTCATCGTCCGCGAGGGTGCGAATCGCCCGCCGCAGGAGCTGGTCTCGCCGCAATGGACCTTCGGCGAGGAGGTGATGATCGAACCCTATATCCGCGGCCGGGAACTGGCCGTCGCGGTCATGGACGGCAAGGCGTTGAGCGTCACCGACATCATCCCGCAGACCGAATTTTACGATTACGAAGCAAAGTACGCGCAGGGCGGTTCCGTGCACGTCGTTCCGGCCGATATTCCGCAGCATGCCTTTGAAAAGGCGCTGGAATTATCCGAGCTGGCGCATGCTGCGCTTGGTTGCCGGGGGGTTACCCGGTCTGATCTTCGTTATGACGACATTAACGACATTCTGGTCCTTCTGGAGGTCAACACCCAGCCCGGCATGACGCCGACCTCGCTCGCGCCCGAGCAGGCGGCTCACAAGGGGGTGGATTTCGACCGTCTAGTGCTTTGGATCACGGAGGATGCGTATGCCCGCGGCCATGCGGGGGGAGTCGCGAGCTGAAGCGAAGCCCCGGGCCAAAGCGCCCGCTAGCACCAAGTCCGCCCCCCGCGCCAGAAAGCCGGGGGCGGCGTACGCGCCCGGCAAGCTGGGCGCCGCCCGCGGCGTCGGGCTCTCGCCCTGGCATGCGCTGATCGCGGCCGCCGGCGTGGTCACGATCGCGCTGACCGTGACCATGACGACGGGCCATCGCGGGGAGAAACTGGGCGCCTCCATGGGCTCGGCGATCGCCGGCCAGTTCGCCGGCCTCGGCTTCAAGCTGAAGGCGATCCACGTCGAGGGCGCATCCGAAATGGCGACCGCCGACATCCTGCGCGCGGCCGCCGTCTACCAGGACGAGCCGGTCGTCGGCATGGACCTCGAAGCGATCCGCCAGCGGGTCGAAGCTGTGGGCTGGGTCAAGGAAGCGCGCGTCGTGCGCCTGTTGCCCGACACCCTGGTCCTGGCCGTGGTCGAGCGCCGCCAGATGGCGGTCTGGCAGAACGGCGGGCGCAGCCACGTCATCGACGAGACCGGCCGGGTCATTCCAGAGGCCGACCCCGGCCGCTTTGCGACCTTGCCGCTGATCGTCGGCGCCGGCGCCAACGAGGCGGCCGCGGCGATTCTGCCGGAAGTCGCGGCGCGGCCGCGCCTGGCCGAGCGGACCGAGGCGCTGGTGCGCGTCGATGGCCGCCGCTGGGACCTGAGAATGAAGGACGGATCGCTGGTGCAATTGCCGGCGGTCGACGAGGGCGCGGCCCTGATCCAGCTCGAACAGCTCGATCAACGCTCGCGCATTCTGGAACTGGGCTTCGAGCGGATCGACCTGCGCGATCCGACCGTGGTGGCCGTGCGCCCGCGCGACGGCGTGCTGCCGGGCCAACTGGTCGCCAACGGCGCGTGAGACTGAAGGAAGGACGTACGGACTTGTCGACCCGGGTTGAGGAACGCAAGGAAAGCCGCGAGGGCCTGAAGGCCGCGCTCAGCCGCCAGCCTGTGGTGGCGGCCGTGGACCTTGGAGCGTCCAAGGTCACCTGCTTCATCATGAAGCCGGAGGGCGTGCGTCGCGGCGACCGCACCCTGACGGCGGCGGGCGTCGGCTACGTGCAGTCGCGCGGCGTGCGCGGCGGGGCGATCATCAATCTCGACGAGGCCTCCGACGCCATCGCCCAAGCCGTTGAGCGGGCCGAGAACGTGGCGGGCGTGCAGGTCCAGGGCGTCACCGTCGCCACTGCCGGCGGCCAGCTGGCCAGCCACCGTATCGCCGGCCGCGTCTCGCTGGGCGCGCGCCCGATTTCGGACGGCGACCTTGTCCGCGCCATTCAACAGGCCCTGGGCCAGATCAAGATTCCGGGCCGCCGCGCCGCCCACATCCTGCCGGTCGCCTGGAGCGTCGACGGCCAGGCCGCGATCCGCGATCCGCGCGCGATGTTCGGACGCTCGCTGGGCGTGGAGCTGCTGGTCGTCACCGTCAGCGAGGCCGTCTACCAGACGCTCGGCGCCTGCGTGGAGCGCGCCCACCTGCAGTTCGAAGGCGTGGTCGCCGCGCCGTTCGCCTCGGCGCTCGCGGCCCTGGAAGAGGACGAGATGGACCTGGGCGCGGTCTGCATCGACATGGGCGGGGGCTCGACCTCGGCCGCAGTATTCTCCGGCGGCAGCCTGATCCACGTCGAAACTCTGCCGGTCGGCGGCAGCCACGTCACCGCCGACATCGCCCGCGGCCTGTCGACCTCGGTCGCGGGAGCCGAGCGCATCAAGACCCTGCACGGTTCGGCGATCGCCTCGGCCAACGAGGACCGCGAGATGATCGAAGCCCCGCCGCGCGGCGACGATCCGGGCGCGGGCCCGGTCATCGCGCCGCGTTCCCTGCTCAAGGGCATCATCGCCCCGCGGGTGGAAGAGACCCTCGAACTGCTCCGCGATCGCCTGAAGGCGTCGGGCGCTCCGGTCGAGGCCGGGGCCGGCCTGGTGCTGACCGGCGGCGCCAGCCAGTTGGCCGGCGTGCGCGAAGTCGCCGTGCGGGTGTTTGACCGCCCGGTGCGCCTGGGCCGCCCGCGCCGGGTGCCGCAC
>NZ_JAPMTQ010000036.1:0-43605 GCF_026411515.1 Phenylobacterium sp. 58.2.17
ACCCCCGCCTGCCGCTCGGCCCCCGGCGCCAGCGCCAGGGCGCGTCCGGCCATGCGGTAGATCGCGGCCGGCTCGGCGTTGGCGCCTGCGCCCGCCTCAAAGGGCGCGGCCTGCGCCAAGGCCTTGGCGACGACCGGGTCAGGGCGCTGTTCGATCGCCGCGACCAGCGCCCGCGCCGCCAGATAGGTGGTTTCCTCGAAATCGGCCGGCGTTCGTCCCGCGCGTTCGTAGAGCTTGCCATAGGGATGGGCGTCGATGGCCTCGCGCGCGCAGTCCGGCTTGAGCAGGGCCGTGCAGGCGACGGCCTTGCGGGTCAGGGCCTGGGCGGTCACGTAGGCGCGGCTGTCGTCGTCCAGCTCGATGGCGCCGGCGGTGGCGACGGCCAGGTCCAGCACCGGCAGGGCGGCGGCGAACTGACCCTGCTCCAGCAGCAGTTCGGCCTCGATCAGCCGGTACATCATCGCATCGACGCTGAGCGGCGGCAGCGAGGCGGCGATGAACCCGCCGCCGGCCCGATAGACCCCATAGGCGCGGTCGCTCTGGCCCAGCGCCCGCAGGCTGTCGATCGCGTCCGACAGCGCCCAGGCGACCAGGAAGGCGTCGTCCTGCGGATTCTTCAGCGACGCGATCAGCGACAGGGTCTTGTCGACGCTCACGCGGGCGCCGGCGTAGTCCTCCCGTTCCAGCTGGATGCTCGAGGCCAGCGAGAGCCGGCGCAGGTAGAGGCTGGGGTTGGCGGCGTTCTCCTGGCGCCAGAGGTCGCCCTCCAGGATCTTCGCAGTCACCGGCGCGGACCCGTAGGTGAACTTGCCGTAGTCCAGGTAGTAACCGGTGCGCCGAATGTCTTCGCGCCGCGCAAGCTCGTTCGCCGCGGCGGGATCGGGCAGGGCGATGTAGTTCGGAACCTGCTCCAGGACGCAGTCGCGATCCCGGCCGTGGATGCAGATATCCAGCAGTGTGGCGGTCGCCGCCCGGCGTGCGGCGGGATCCAGGTCCCTGCCGGCCAGCTGGCGCGCCAGCTGCTGGCGCGCGCTCTGAGCCTTGCCTTGGAAGTACAGGCCCCACGGCGAGGGCTCGGCGGCCACTGCCGGTTGCGAGCTCAGCAACAACGCGCTTGCGAGCGCGCTCCACGCCGCTAGGCTCCGCCTGGGCGAAGTCTTCGGGGGAAAAGGCGCCATGCGGCGGCTCCAAATCTGCGCGGCGGTGGTGCTTCTAGCTTCACCATCATACGGATTAGCGCAATCGGCGGTAGGCCATGCGGGCGGCGCGATGCCCGCTCCTGGTCCCGACGCGGTCGGCGGCAAGCGCCCTGTGGCCACGGTCCCCTCGCTGCCCGGCGCAGCCGCGGCGCGCTATGCCGCGGCGCTGGACTGGGCGGCCGCGCAGCCCCGGCAGGTCACCCGCGGGGCCAAGGACGCCCAGGTCTACCAGGCCGCCGCGCCGTCGGTGGTGCTGGTGCTGGCCGGCGACGGCTTCGGCTCCGGCGCCCTGATCAGCGCCGACGGCAAGATCGTCACCAACCTGCACGTCGTCGGCGACGCCAAGGAGGTCGGGGTGGTGTTCAAGCCGGCGGCCGAGGGCGCGTCCTTCGGCAAGGCCGATGTCCGCCGCGCCAAGGTGCTCCGCCGCGACGAGGTCGCCGACCTCGCCCTGCTGCAGGTCTCCGAGGTTCCGGCCGGGGCCAAGCCGTTGCCGCTGGCCGCTTCAGGCGCGGTGCAGGTCGGCTCGGACGTCCACGCCATCGGCCATCCGACCGGCCAGGCCTGGACCTATACCCGCGGCATCGTCAGCCAGGTGCGCAAGGACTACGGCTGGCGCACCGAGATGGGCCTCGACCACAAGGCGACGGTCGTGCAGACCCAGACCCCGATCAATCCGGGCAATTCCGGCGGCCCGCTGCTGGACGACAATCTCGAGATCATCGGCATCAACAGCTTCAAAAGCGACGGCGAGGGGCTGAACTTCGCCGTCTCCGCCGACGACGTGCGGACCTTCCTGACCCTGAAGGAAGACCGCCGCGCCAACCGGTCGGCCGGCGCGCGCGCGGTCTCCGCCGGCAGCGAGTGCGAGGCTGTGGCGCTCAAGGAGTGGGCCGTCTCCGATCCTAAGGGGCTCGGCTACCTGATCGACGTCAATTGCGACGCCGAGGGTGACTTCGTGATGATCGAGCCGGCCAAGAAGAGCGAGCCGCACACCTACCTGTTCGATCACGACGGCGACGGCAAGATCGACGCCGAAATCACCGACCTCGGCCGCGACGGGAACTTCGACGAGGCGCTGCTCGATGTCGACGGCGACGGGACCTACGACCTGGTCGGCCAGTTCAAGCCCGGCGAGTCCGACCCCTACCGCTACGAGCGCATCAAGTAGAACGCTTCGACGCCGTGCATCCGCTCGGTCCACTGACGACGGCGCCCGCGCGGCCGTCCAGCTGCTGGATCTCGAACGAATCGCGCTCGTGCGCCGGCCCGGACATCAACCGCCCGCGTATCCGCCGGTCAGGCGCTACGCAAAGTCGTCATTGGGGAAATTTGGCGGTGAGAGAGGGATTCGAACCCTCGATAGGCTTTCACCTATACACGCTTTCCAAGCGTGCGCGATCGACCACTCCGCCACCTCACCACAGGCCCTGAAGGACGCATGGCCCCTCGCGGAAGGCGCGCAATATACTCATGACGCCCTGACGGGCAAGCCGCCTTCCGTGGGATTTCGGCGCGCGTGCAATCGGCCGCGGGCGATCCTATGTTTCGGTCCAAGTTCTCAATGATCGGGCACGCCATGATCTTCGCCAAGAAAACCCTTGAGCTTCCCACGGCCGATACGGCCCTGCCGGGCCGTGCGAGCCCGCTGCCGACCGCCGAGATTTCCTTCATCAACGGCCGCCCGCTGAAGGGGCCCTATCCGGACGGGCTGGAGATCGCCGACTTCGCCATGGGCTGCTTCTGGGGCGTGGAGCGCAAGTTCTGGCAGCTCCCGGGCGTCTGGGTGACCGCCGTCGGCTATGTGAACGGGATCACCCCGAACCCGACCTACGAGGAGGTCTGCAGCGGCCGCACCGGCCATACCGAGGCGGTCCGCGTGGTCTACGACCCGCGCGTGGTCACCTACGAGGACCTGCTGAAGGTGTTCTGGGAGAATCACGACCCGACCCAGGGCATGCGCCAGGGCAACGACATCGGCACCCAGTACCGCTCGGGGATCTATGTCCATAGCGACGCGCAAGCCGCCGCCGCGGCCGCCTCGCTGCAGGCCTACCAGCAGGCGCTGTCGGACCAGGGCTACGGCGCGGTGACCACCGAGATCGCCGAGGCGCCCGAGTTCTACTTCGCCGAGGACTACCACCAGCAGTACCTGGCCAAGAACCCGGCCGGCTACTGCGGCATCGGCGGCACCGGCGTCACCTGTCCGATCGGCGTCGGCGTCAGCGCGTGACGCGCGAGGAGTTCGACGCCGCCGCCCGGGCGCTGCCCGGCGCCGCCCTCGACGCCGCCGAGGTGGCTGACTGGCTGGCGACCTCGCACGCCCTGGTCGCCGCCAAGCTGACCCGCAAGGCCCGCGCCGAGATCGGACTGGCATGACCCGGCAGGAGGTGGAGGCGATCGCCTTAGGCCTGCCGGCGGCGACCAGGGTCGTCCAGTGGGGCGGGGCCGACGTCTACAAGGTCGGCGGCAAGGTGTTCGCGATCTGCGGCCTGGCCGGCGGGCTGTCGTTCAAGGTCACTGAGATCGGCTTCATGGTGCTGACCGACGAGGGCGGCCCCGGCCGCCAGGCGCCGTACCTGGCCAAGGGGAGCTGGGTCATCGTCGACCTGGACGATGCCGAGGCCGATGAGGTCGCCGGCTGGATCGCGACCTCGCACGATCTCATCGCCGGCAAGCTGACCCGCAAGGCGCGGGCTGAGCTCGGCCTTTAGTCTTCGCGGTTTTCCAGCAGCCCGCGGATCTCGCTGACCGCCCGGGCCGAGGGCGAGTGGCGCTGGCGCATGAACAGCAGCGCGACCGCCGAGAGCGTCACCGCCAGGAAGGCGAACGGGCCGAACAGCCAGGCCGCCGCCGCCAGCGCGAAGTAATAGCCGCGCACCCCGCGGTTGAACGACGACAGCGCCGGGTTCAGCAGCCGCGCGGCGGCGTCGCCATAGGTGCGCTGGAAACCTTTGTCCTCGGTGGTCGGCGTCGCCCCGATCACCGCCAGGCAGTAGTTCATCTGGCGAATCGCCCAGATGAAGTCGAGCAGCCCGCGGGCCAGGGCCAGCAGCACCAGAGCGATCTGCGCCTCGAACAGCATCCGCGAGGAGGTCTTCAGCACCATCAGGCTCGAGGCGCTGCGGAACGCGCCTTCGCCGCCGAACAGCACCCCGGCCGCCCCGGCGATCAGGATCAGGTTGGACGAGGCGAAGAACGAGGCCGAGTTGAGGGTGTGGCCCAGCAGCTGGCCGTCCATGAACTTGTTCTCGCGCCCGGCCATGGTCCGCATCCAGGCGGCGCGGACGACGGTCATGTCGCTGTTGATCAGCCCCTTGCCGCGGGCCAGCATCTTCAGCAGCGGCTCATAGGCCAGCCAGACGAGGGTGAAGACGGCGAGGGCGACGATGTCCGCGCTCGTAAGGGCGTCGATCAGTTTCACGAAGGTCGGTTCCGGTGTCAGGCGAGGCCGATGGTAGGGCGCCTCGCCCGGCGTCGGCTAGCGGTCGGCGACGTCCGCGGTGTGGACCGCACGGTCGCCCTGCTTGACGCCCAGCGCATACAGCAGGCCGATGAACCAGCCCTTGGTCACGTGCAGCAGCACCAGGGTGACGATCGCCAGCGGAATCAGCGTCGCCGGCAGCACGATGGCGGGCGAGGCCTCCCAGATCACCGGGAAGATCAGCAGCGGGGCGACGACCAGGTGGCCGACGATCAGGATGGTGAAGTAGGCCGGGCCGTCGTCGGCCGGGTACTTGGCCAGGTCCAGCCCGCAGTGCGAACAGGTCGGCTGCACCTTCAGATAGCGGCTGAACAGCTTGCCTTCACCGCAGGCGGGGCAGCGGCCCTTCAGGCCGCGGAGCATCGATTGCACGAACATGGACACGATACCTGGGTGACGTCGTGGCTCGATATGCGCTTTGACGGACGTCAATGAAAGGGGCCCCGCGGCCGCAGCAGCAGGAACATCGTCGCTTTCGCGGCTTTAAATCTGCTGGCGGACGGCCGATCTTCGGTCCAACGCGAGGGAGCGACCATGACCGACCAGCCCCACATGCCTGTCGAGAAGGATCCCCACGGCCACGTCGGACCCGCGACCGCGGCCGAGGACATCTCGCGCAGCGCCGATCCGGCGGTGGTCCCGCCGGAGGACAAGGCCCGTATCGCCGAGCAGGCGTCCCGCGAGGAGGACGCCTGAACGAAACCCGAGTTTGCTCTAGCGCTTCATGTCGTTGGCGGCGCCGGTCACGGCTGCGCCGGCGGCCTGGGCGTCGCGGCCGAGGCCCTCGATGGTGTTGCAGGCCGACGTCATCAGCGCGGCGGCGACGGCGGCCAGGACGATGATCTTGCGCATGGAATTCCCCCGAATGGCGTGGCCGCCTCATGGCCGCGCTTCCAGGCGATTTTTAGGCCTGCGCCGGGCCTCTGATCAACGGGGCGCCGCGGCGCTAGGATGAGGCATGGAATCCTTCGCCGTGCTGGTGCTGGCCGTGCACCTGGCGGTCATCGCCTTCAACCTGTCGGCCTGGTCGCGATCCCGCTCGGCGCCTGGCGCGGCTGGGCGTTCGTGCGGGTGCGCTGGTGGCGGGCGCTGCATCTGGCCTCGCTCGCCGTCGTGGCGCTGCAGGCGCTGGCCGGCCGCGCCTGCTTCCTCACCATCTGGCAGGACGATCTGGCCGGCGCGGGCGAGGGGCCGCTGATCATGCGGGCGGTCAACAGCGTGATCTACTGGCCGCTGCCGATGTGGGCGTTCACCGCGGCCTACGCCGCGGTCTTCGTCTACGTGCTGGCGCTGTGGAAGCTGGTTCCGCCCAACCCTAGTCGGCGTCCATCTTCAGGGCGGCGATGAAGGCTTCCTGCGGGATCTCGACCTTGCCGAACTGGCGCATGCGCTTCTTGCCGGCCTTCTGCTTGTCCAGCAGCTTGCGCTTGCGGCTCATGTCGCCGCCGTAGCACTTCGCCGTGACGTCCTTGCGCAGGGCGCGGATGGTCTCGCGGGCCACGATCCGGCCGCCGATCGCCGCCTGCAGCGGGATCTGGAACTGGTGCGGGCTGATCAGGTCCTTCATCTTCTCGACCATGCCGCGGCCGCGGGTCTCGGCCCGGTCGCGGTGGACCAGCATCGACAGCGCGTCCACCGGTTCGCCGTTGACCAGGATCGACATCTTCACCAGGTCGCCGACCCGATAACCCTCGATCGCGTAGTCGAACGAGGCGTAGCCCTTCGAAACGCTTTTCAGCCGGTCGTAGAAGTCGAAAACCACCTCGTTCAGCGGCAGGTCGTAGACCACCAGCGCGCGGCTGCCGACATAGCTCAGCTCCCGCTGCTCGCCGCGGCGGTCCTGGCAGAGCTTGATAACCGAGCCGAGGTACTCGTCCGGGGTCAGGATGGTCGCCTTGATCCACGGCTCGCTGATGTCGGCGATCTTCACCGGATCGGGCATGTCGGCCGGGTTGTGCAGCTCGATCTCCGTCCCGTCGGTCAGGTGGATCTTGTAGACGACGCTGGGCGCGGTCGCGATCAGGTCCAGGTCGAACTCGCGGCTCAGCCGCTCCTGGATGATCTCCAGGTGCAGCAGCCCCAGGAACCCGCAGCGGAAGCCGAAGCCGAGCGCGGCGCTGGTCTCCATCTCGTAGGTGAAGCTGGCGTCGTTCAGGCGCAGGCGGCCGATGGCGGCGCGCAGGTCCTCGAAGTCGGCCGCATCGACCGGGAACAGGCCGCAGAACACCACCGACTGGGCGACGCGGAAGCCGGGCAGGGAGTGCTCGGTCTGGCGCTTTTCCTCGGTGATGGTGTCGCCGACGGCGGCGTCGGCCACCTGCTTGATCTGGGCGGTGATGTAGCCGATCTCGCCGGGGCCGAGCTCGGCGACCTCGGTCTGCTTGGGCCGGAACACGCCGATCTTGTCCACCTGGTGGGTGGCGCCGGCGTTCATCATCCGCACCTTCATGCCGGCCTTCAGCACGCCGTCGATGACCCGCACCAGCACCACGACGCCCAGGTAGGGGTCGTACCAGGCGTCGACCAGCAGCGCCTTCAGCGGCGCTTCGCGGTCGCCCTGCGGCGCGGGCAGGCGGGCGACCACGGCCTCCAGCACCTCGGCGATGCCTTCGCCGGTCTTGGCCGAGCACAGCACCGCGTCCGAGGCGTCGATGCCGATGACGTCCTCGATTTGCTGGCGCACCCGGTCGGGCTCGGAGGCCGGCAGGTCGATCTTGTTCAGGACCGGCACGATCTCGTGGTTGTTGTCGATCGCCTGGTAGACGTTGGCCAGGGTCTGGGCCTCGACGCCCTGCGAGGAGTCGACCACCAGGATCGAGCCTTCGCACGCGGCCAGCGAGCGGCTGACCTCATAGGCGAAGTCGACGTGGCCGGGGGTGTCCATCAGGTTCAGGACATAGGTCTCGCCGTCCTGGGCCTTGTACTCCAGGCGCACGGTCTGGGCCTTGATGGTGATCCCGCGCTCGCGCTCGATCTCCATGTTGTCCAGCACCTGTTCCGTCATCTCGCGCTTGGTCAGCGCGCCGGTCTCCTGGATGAGCCGGTCGGACAGGGTCGATTTCCCGTGGTCGATGTGAGCCACGATGGAGAAGTTGCGGATGCGGGACAGGGGCGTCGTCATGGTGGCCTGCCTCTAGCACATTCGGCGAATATCGCGAGCGTGGCGTCAATCTATGAGTGGGCGAGCGGGTGCTGGTCGACGAGCGTGAGCCGACCGACGCGCGTATCCTGCGCAAAGATGGCGCCCGGTGCGACGACGGCGTTGGCGCCGATGCGCGTGCCGTCGCCTGCCAAGGCGCCGAATTTCTCGACCTGGGTGTCGATCACGTCTTGGCCGAAGCGGATGCGGATGCGCTTGTCTTCAAGCTCGTTGCGATAGTTCGCCAGGATGCTGCCCGCCTCCAGGTTGACCGCGGCGCCTAGGATGCTGTCCCCGACAAAGTTGAGGTGCGCGAGCTTCGAACCCTTGAACATGAAGGTGGTCTTGAGCTCGGCGGCGGGGCCGATGATGCAGTCCTCATCCATGAACACGCCGCCGCGCAAATAGGCGCTCGCGGCCACGAAGCATCGCGGGCCGATGATGGCCGGTCCCTTGACGACTGCGCCCGGCTCGACGATCGCCGTCGTGTGGATCGCCACGTCGTTGGCGATCTCATAGCCGGCCGGCAGCTTCCCCATGGCCTCCAGCAGATGCGTCTCGGCATGCTGGATCACGCGCCACGGTGGTTCGGCGACATCGGCGAACAGTGAACTGGACCAACGCGCCACGTACTCGGCGACAACTATCGGCATGCTCGCTCCGGTCATCTTCGGGCCGAAGACTGCGCCTTCGCATGGTTAATCGCCCGTTAAGCCTGGCCGCCGCATTCATGCCGTCTGGGGATATGAGGCTCGTTCAAGCTTCAAGGGAATTTCATGGACCGCCGCACGCTGATTGTTTCGGGACTGGCCACGCTTGGAACCGCGGGCTGCGCCACCGCCCAGCCCGGTGGGCCTGCCGGGCCGGGTGAGCTGCCGCCGCCGAGCCCGAGCGCCACCGCCAATCCCAGCTATTCGACCGGCCAGGCCGAGACCTACAGCCGCGAAGAACTGGTCAACAACGTCTCCGACTTCCTCGGCGTCACCGCCGAGGCCGCCGGCGGCGCGGTCGAACGCGCCTTCCAGGACAATGGCCGGCCCACGGCCTACATCGCTGGCGAGGAAGCCTCCGGGGCCTTCGTGGGCGGCGCCCGCTATGGCCGCGGCCTGCTCTACATGAAGAACCGCCAGCCGATCGAAGTGTTCTGGCAGGGCCCGTCCGTGGGTTGGGACTTCGGCGGCAACGCCAGCCGCGTCTTCACCCTCTGCTACAATCTCCAGTACCCGGAAGTGATCTTCCAGCGGTTCCCTGGCGTCGAGGGCTCCGCCTATCTGGTCGCCGGTCTGGGCGTGAACTACCTGCGCTCGGACGACATCATCCTGGCCCCGATCCGCACCGGCGTCGGCGTCCGGCTCGGCGCCAATGTCGGCTATCTTGGATTCAGCCGGACTCGGCGCACCCTGCCCTTCTGAGGCGACAGGGGGGCGGCGCGATGCGGCCGGTCAGCGACACCAAGTGGATCCAATGCCAGACGCCGGGCGGCGACCTGATGGTCTTCGCCGGGCGGCCGGAGCTGCGCGACCGCCACAAGTCGGTGGTGGTGCTGATCCACGACGTGCTCTCGACGCCGGGCTCGATGGCCCCCTGGTTCGCCCGCCTGGAGCCGGAGGCGGAGGTCATGCTGGCCACGCTCCCCGGTCACGGGACGGCGCCGCCGCTCTCGGCCCATAGCTGGGACGATCTCGTCAATGGAATGGGCCAGAGCCTGCGCACCGTGCTGCCCGGGCGACGGGTGCTGGTGGCCGGGCTCGGTCTCGGCGGCCTGCTGGCCCTGGCGCTCAACGCCCGCGGCTACGCCGCCCTGGCGTTCGATCCATTCTTCTCGACCGCTGGGCGCTGGCCGCTGGAGGTGGTGCTCGAACGCCGCGCCGCCCAGGGCGATCTCCCAACGCCCGAGTTCCTGTTCGAGGCGCTCGGCTGGCGTGACGGGGCCATTGTCCAGAACCGCAGCTACGGCGGCTTGCTCGACCGGCTGAAGGCGCCGGCCCTGGTGGTTTGCGGCGACGTGCCGCTGGCTCCGCCCCGGGACCTGGCCATGGCCCCGTCGCTTATGGACGAGGCCGACCACGCCCTGGCGGCCGCCTATCCGAACCTGCGCATGCAGATCGCCGCCGGCTGCGGCCACGACGTGCTCAGCCAGGCGACCGACTTCTGCCGGGACATCATCCTCGACGAGCTGGCCCGCGCCTGACGCGCCAGCCTGCGGTCGGGGGCTCGCCCTGGCGGCAAGGAGAGACCCCGAGGCGCAGTTTCACGTCAGGCGCGCAGCTTGGCGCTCACGGCCTTTTCAGCGGCGGCCACCACCTTGGCCGACAGCGCCTCGATCTCGGCGTCGGTCAGGGTCTTCTCGCGCGGTTGCAACAGGATCTCCACCGCCACCGACTTGGAGCCTTCGGCGACGCCCTGGCCGCGATAGACGTCGAACACGCGGGCCTCCGTGATCAGCGCCTTGTCGGCGCCGGCCACGGCCTTGATCAGGTCGCCGGCGGCCACCGCCTCGTCGACCACGAAGGCGAAGTCGCGCGACAGCGGCATCAGCGCCGACAGCTCCAGCGCTGGCTTGGTCTTGGTCGCCTTCTTCTTCGGCTCGGGCACGTTGTCGAGGATCAGCTCGAAGCCCAGCACCGGGCCCTCGACGTCCAGCGCCTTCAGGATGCGCGGATGGATCTCGCCGAACTCGACCAAAGTGTTCTTGCCCAGCCGCAGCGCGGCCGAACGGCCCGGGTGCCACCAGTCGGACAGGCCGCCCTGCACCGCCTGCAGCGAGCCCGTCGGCGCGCCCAGGTCCTCCAGCAGCGACAGCACGTCGGCCTTCAGCTCGAACAGGGGGTTGGTCGCCCCGCCGTCCCAGCGCCGCGGCGGGTGCGGGGCGACGACGGCGCTGATCGCGGTCAGCTGGTCGGCCGGCTGGTCGCCTTTGTAGAGCGGGCCGATCTCGAACAGCGCCACGTCGGGGAAGCCGCGCCGCGCATTGCGGCCGGCCGCCTCGATGAGGTTCGGCAGGATCGACGGACGCATGCAGTCGAGGTCGGAGGCGATCGGGTTGGTGATCACCAGCTCGGGCTGGCCCCCGCCGAACAGGGCAGCGGTCTCGCGCTTGGTGAAGCTCCAGGTGATGGTCTCGGCATAGCCCTTGGCGGCCATCGCCCGGCGGCCGGTCCGCACGCGAGCTTGCCTGGCCGTCAGCACGCCGCCGGCCGGTCGGGCCATCTCGGGCAGGGGCGAGGCGGGCAGGGCGTCGTAGCCCTCGATCCGCGCCACCTCCTCGACCAGGTCGGCCTTGCCCTCGACGTCGCGCCGCCAGCTCGGCGGCTGCACCATGTCGCCGTCCAGGGTGAAGCCCAGGTCGACCAGGATCTGGTCGATCCGCTCGCGTGTCAGGTCCAGGCCCGAGAGCTGCTTCACATAGGCCCGGTCGAAGGCGAAGGCCTGCGGCGCGGCCGGCGCCTCGCCGACCACGGTGACTTCCGAAGCCTCGCCGCCGCACAGCTCCAGGATCAGCTTGGTGGCAAGCTCCAGGCCCGGGACCTGGCTGGCCGGATCGACGGTCCGCGCGAAGCGGTACTGCGCGTCCGACGTGATCCCCGTCGTGCGGCCGGTCTGGGCGATGCGGATCGGGTCGAACCAGGCGCTTTCCACGAAGACGTCGGTGGTCTCGTCGCTGCAGCCGGTCGACAGGCCGCCCATGACGCCGCCCAGGCCGATGGCGCCGGAGCCGTCGGCGATGACGGTGATCTCCGGGGTGACCGCATAGGTCTTGCCGTCCAGCGCCTCGACGCTCTCGCCGTCCTTGCCGGCGCGGGCCTCGATGAAGCCGCCGGCCAGCTTCGCCGCATCATAGACGTGCAGCGGCCGGGCGCGGTCGTAGGAGATCAGGTTGGTGACGTCGACCAGGGCGTTGATGGGGCGCAGGCCGATCGAGGTCAGCTTCTGCTGCAGCCAGGCCGGCGAAGGGCCGTTCTTGACGCCGCGGATCAACCGGCCGGTGAACTGGCGGCAGCCGTCCGAACCGTCCAGGCGGATCTCGATCGGGTTGGCGAACTTGCCGGCGACCGGCGCGACCGAGACGTCCTTCAGTTTGCCCAGGCCCGCGGCGGCCAGGTCGCGGGCGATGCCGACGACGCCCAGCCAGTCGGGACGGTTGGGGGTGACCTCGAAGTCGATCACCGCCTCCAGGCCCAGGGCCTCGGCGACGGGCACGCCCACCGCCAGGCTGTCCGGCAGCTCCATGATGCCGTCGGACTCCGACGCCGTCTCCAGTTCCGAGGCCGAGCACAGCATGCCGTGCGAGACCACGCCGCGCACCGGCTTCTCGACCAGGGTTACGCCCAGGCCGGGCACATAGGCGCCGATCGGCGCGTAGACGACGGTGATCCCGGCCCGCGCGTTCGGCGCGCCGCAGACGATCTCCTTGCGCCCGTCGCGGGTGTCCACCTGGCAGACGCGCAGGCGGTCGGCGTTCGGGTGCTGCACGGCCTCGACGATCTTGGCGACCGAGAACGCGGCCAGCTTCGCGGCCGGATCGTCGACATGTTCGACCTCCAGCCCGGCCATGGTCATGGCGTCCACGACCTGCCCGGTCGTCGCGTCGGTTTCGAGGTGGTCTTTCAACCAGGAGAGCGTGAACTTCATAGATCGGCTCCTTCGCCGATGATCTCGACCAGGCGGAAGCGTTCGCACCAGAGCATCATGTCGGGTGCGAAGGCGCCTTCGCGGGTGAAACAGTCTTCGTGGACGGCGGCCCAGTGGGCGTAGCTCAGGTCGCCTTCGCCTTCTTCGGCGGCGAAGTCGGCCGGCACCTTGTCGAAGCGCCGCTGGATCAGTTCGGTGGACTCGATGACGACGCGCGGCGCGCCCGCCCCGTCGAGCACCACATAGCGGGCGCCCGGCGCGCTGCCCTTCAGTCCCTGCGACGCCGGCCAGCAGGTCGCGGTCTTCTTGCCCTGGAGCACCAGGGCCAGAAGCTCGTCGGCCATCGCCGGGCTGTCGCCGAAAGCAAAGTGCTCCAGCGTGCTGTAGGCGCTTGCGGGCATCAGCTCAGGCCGGAGGCCTGGTTCGGCGCCGCATAGGGGCTGAAGCCGTAGTGCTCCAGCCAGCGCACGTCGCTGGCGAACATGTCGCGCAGGTCGGGCATGCCGTATTTCAGCACCCCCAGCCGATCGACGCCGCAGCCGAAGGCGAAGCCCTGCCAGACGTCCGGGTCCAGGCCGCAGTTGCGCAGCACGTTCGGGTGCACCATCCCGCAGCCGAGGATCTCCAGCCAGTCGGTCCCTTGGCCGATCTTCACCTCGCCGCCGGAGCGGTCGCACTGCACGTCCATCTCGGCGCTCGGCTCGGTGAACGGGAAGTGGTGCGGGCGGAAGCGGGTGACCACCTCGGGCGTCTCGAAGTAGCGCGACAGGAACGTCTCCAGCGTCCACTTCAGGTGGCCCATGTGGATGGCCTTGTCGATCACCAGGCCTTCGATCTGGTGGAACATCGGCGTGTGGGTCTGGTCTGAGTCCTTGCGGAACGTGCGGCCCGGCACGATCACCCGGATCGGCGGCTCCTGGCCGTTGGCGATCCAGCCCGGCAGCTTCTCGTTGACCTTGTGCATGACCCGTACCTGCACAGGGCTGGTGTGGGTGCGCAGCACCTTGCGCTCGCCGTTCGCGTCTTCCGGCAGGAAGAAGGTGTCGTGCATCTCCCGCGCCGGGTGCTTGGGCGGGAAGTTCAGCGCCGTGAAGTTGTTGAAGTCGGTCTCGATGTCCGGGCCCTCGGCGACCGAGAAGCCCATCTCGGCGAACACCGCGATCATCTCGTCCATGACCTGCATGGTCGGATGCACGCTGCCCTTGCGGCGCGGCGGGGCCGGCAGGGTCAGGTCGACCTTCTCGGCCGCCAGCTTGGCGTCGAGTTCGGCCGCCTCCAGCACCTGCTTGCGCGCGGCGATGGCGCTCTGGACCCGGTCGCGCAGGCCGTTGATCTGCGGGCCGCGCTCGCGCCGCTCGTCGGGGCTCATGCCCCCCAGCGACTTGAGCAGGTCGGAAATGGAGCCGGACTTGCCGAGGGCGGAGACGCGCACGGCCTCAAGGGCGGCGGCGTCGCCCGCGCCGTCGACGGCGGCGAGGATGTCAGCTTCGAGTTGGGCGGTCATGACGGGCTCGTCTAAGGGATCGGATGAAGCGCGGGAAGCGGAGACAGCAAAAAGCCCTCCGGCGGTCCTCGCCGGAGGGCTTCTCGAATGCTCAGTGAGTCTGACGACTCAAACGGCCTCAAGCCAGCGCGGCGCGAACCTTGTCGGCGATGGCCTTGAACCCGGTGGGATCGTTACCCGCGATGTCCGAGAGGACCTTGCGGTCGATTTCGATCCCGGCCTTGTCCAGGCCGAAGATAAACTGCGAGTAGGTGAAGCCTTCCAGGCGAGCCGCAGCGTTGATGCGCTGGATCCACAGCGAACGGAAGTTGCGCTTGCGGACCTTGCGGTCGCGGTAGGCGTACTGGCCGGCCTTGTCCACGGCCGCCTTGGCGGCGCGGATGGTGTTCTTGCGGCGCCCGTAGAAGCCCTTGGCTTGCTCGAGAACCTTCTTGTGCTTGGCGTGGGCGACGACGCCCCGTTTCACGCGAGCCATGTGTCAGTTCTCCTTAAAGGCCGTAGGGGAGCCAAAGCTTGACGATCTTGGTGTCAGCTTCGGTCATCACCTTGGTGCCGCGGTTCTGACGGATGTACTTCGCGTTGTGGCTGATCAGGCGGTGACGCTTGCCAGCGACGCCGGCTTTCAGCTTGCCGGTCGCGGTCATTTTGAAGCGCTTTTTCACGCCCGATTTAGTCTTCAGTTTGGGCATTTCTCTGCGGAGCCTTGCGGCCCCGTCCTCTGGTGTATTGATGAGCCGCCCTGGCATGCCTTTGGCCAGACGACTCCGAAGAGCGGGGCGTTTACGCGAAAGGGTGAGGGAAGGCAAGGCTTTGAGTCGGGTGCGGCGACTCGGCCGGGGCTGTCATATAGTCACGACGCCCGCCTGGAACGAGGGTCCGATGACGCTGACGCCAGCCCCGCAAGCGCCCCGGCGGCGCATGCTCGGAACCTTCGTGGCGCGGCCGCGGCTGCTGGCGGCGGCCGCCGCGGGCCTGGCCGTCTGGACCGTTTGCCTGCTGATCCCCAGCGGCCTCAGTACGGTGACCACGGCGATTCTCGCCTGGGACGCCACCTGCCTGACCTTCATCGCCCTGGCCGTCCGCATGATGTGGGGCGCCGACTCGGCGCGGATGCGGGCGGTCGCCGCCACCCAGGACCAGGGGCAGGGGGTGATCCTCGCCCTGGTCATCGCCGCCGCCGCGGCCAGCATATGGGTCATCGCCAAGGAGCTTTCGGCCGCCAAGGTCGATGTCGGCCTGGTCAAGGCGCTGCGGGTGACGCTGGTCTTCGCGACGGTCGCCGCGTCCTGGTTCATGGTCCAGCTGATCTTCGCCCTGCACTATGCGCACGAGTACTACGCCCCGGACGCCGACACCCCGCGGGACGCCGGCGGCCTGCAGTTCCCCGGCGGCGAGGAGCCCGACTACTGGGACTTCCTGCACTTCTCGGTGGTCATCGGCGTCGCCTGCCAGACCGCGGACGTCTCCTTCACCTCCAAGGAGCTGCGGCGCATCGGCACCGTCCACGGCGTCGTCGCCTTCACCTTTAACACCGTGGTGCTGGCCCTGACGATCAACCTGCTGGCCGGGCTGTTCTGATCCTTCTCGGTCCCTAGGGCGCGACGGCGCCTTCGTCGGCCAGGTCACGCGCCGCCGGATCGGTCAGGATCACGCCGACCGAGGCGGCGATGATCAGCCCGATCGCCAGCCATTGCGTGACCGCGAGGTGCTCGCCCAGGATCAGCAGGCCGGCGATCGCCCCGGCCGCCGGTTCCAGGCTCAGCATGACCCCGAAGCTGCGTTTGGGAATCCCGCGCAGGGCGACCATCTCCAGCGAGTAGGGGATGGCGCTCGAGACGATCGCCACCACCAGTCCCAGGGCCAGCAGCTTCGGGTCGAACAGCGCCGCGCCCGCCTTGATCAGGCCGAACGGCACGACGATCAGCGCCGCGGTCGTCATGCCCAGCGCCACCGACTGCCCGGCCGGCAGGTGGCCGGTCCGCTTGCCCAGCACGATGTAGAGCGCCCAGCAGACCGCCGCGGCGGCGGCGAAGCCGACCCCGACCGGGTCGAGGGCGTGGGCCGCGTCGCGCAGCGGCAACAGCAGCAGCAGTCCGAGGGCGGCCAGCCCGATCCAGACGAAGTGGATCGGCCGCCGCGCATGGACCAGCGCCAGGCTCAGCGGCCCGATGAACTCGATGGCGATGGCCAGCCCCAGCGGAATGGTGCGGATCGCCATGTAGAAGGAGAGGTTCATGAGCCCCAGCACCGTGCCGTACAGGGCCAGCCGGCCGAGATCGTCGCGGGTCAGCGGCTGGCGCCAGGGCCGCCAGATCAGGCAGAGCAGCAGCGCCGAGAACCCGACGCGATAGGCGGTCGCCCCCTGCGCGCCGACCAGCGGGAACAGCTGCTTGGCGAACGAGGTGCCCGCGCACAGCGAGACGATCGCCCCGATCAGCGCCGCGTAGGGGATCAGGGCGCGCGGCGCGGCGGCGGGGGTGGGCGATCGGGACATGGCGGCGACCTATTAGCAGAAGCGGCCCCGGCTCGTTACGCCGGCCGCGGCGACCGCTTCATGATCTGCAAGGCCATCACGGCGGCCGGCACGATCAGGATCGCCGTCACCACGAAGGCCGCGCCCGGATCGACCAGCGAGAACAGCTGGCCGGCGAAGATCGGGCCGCCGATCCGCGCCAGGGCCATGTTCGACATGTTGAGCCCCAGGGTCTCGCCCTGCCGCTCGGGCGGCGCGGCCTGCGAGATCAGCGCCGTCAGGCAGGGAAAGCAGATCGACTGGCCGAAGCAGACGAAGGCGAACCCGACCATCGCCACCGGCCAGTTGGGCGAGAAGAACTGGAAGAGCATGCCGATCCACATCGCCGCCAGGCCTGCGGTGAGGACCAGGGCCTCGCCGTGGCGGCGGACCAGCATTCCGGTCACCACCGCCTGGCAGAAGGCGCCCAGCACCCCGATGCCCATGAAGGCGAAGCCGATCTCGCGCGGCCCCCAGTTGAACCGGTGCTCGGTCCACAGGCCGTAGGTCGCCTCGATCCCGGCGAAGCCCGAAATGACCACGAAGCTGATCAGCATCACCCGCAGGATGATCGGGTGGGCCAGCGAGGCGCGCAGCACCTCCCGGCGGTTCGGCTGCGGGCCCTGGCGCGGCTCGGGCCGGCTCTCGCGCACGAAGGCGAAGACCGCCAGCGCCGACAGCAGGCCGAAGCCCGCGGCCGCGAACAGCGGGATGTGGAAGCCCAGCGGCCCGAGCTCGGGCCGCGCCAGCAGCCCGCCCAGCGCCGGCCCGACCATGAAGCCGAGCGAGAAGGCCGAGCCCATCAGCCCCATCTTCGCGGCCCGCTCCTCGGGTCGGGTGATGTCGGCCAGCGCGCCCTGCAGGGTCGAGATGTTGCCCGACAGGAAGCCGCCGACGAACCGCGCGGCGAAGGCCAGCCAGATGTTCGGCGCGAAGGCCAGCGCCACATAGGCCAGCGCCCCGCCGGCGATGGTGACCATCAGCACGGGGCGGCGGCCGAGCCGGTCGGACATCCGGCCCCAGAACGGTTCGCCCAGGAACTGCCCGAACGAGAAGGCCGAGAACAGGATGGCGATCTGCCAGGCCGGGGCGTCCAGCGACTTGCCGAAGAACGGCAGCAGCGGGATCACCAACCCGAAGCCGGCGATGTTGAGGAAGATCACCGACAGCAGGACGACCATCGCCCGGCTCTCCTCCGCGCGCGAGGCGGCGGGCGGACTCATGGCGTCGGGGCCGGTTCGTCCTGAGCCGCGGCGGCCAGCTGGGCTCGATGAGCCACGACCCGCCGGCTGGCGGCCAGCGCCAGGAAGATCGCCGGCGTCACCACCAGCGCGCCCAGGATGAACGGGCCGTTGATGTTCACCGGGAAGATCAGGCCCGCGCAGAATGGCCCCACCACCCGCGCCAGCGCGCCGGTGGCGTTGTTGAGCCCGAGGATCTGGCCCTGGCGGTGCGGGTCGGCGGTCTGGGAGATCATCGCCCCGACGTTGGGCCAGGCGACCGACTGGCCGATGGCGGTCAGGCACATCAGCGCGATGACCATCGGCATGTTGATCGAGAACGGCTGGCTGGCCGCCGCGATCACGGTCAGCCCCATGCCGATCGCCAGCATCTTGCCCTCGCCATAGCGCTCGGACAGCCGGCCGGTGATGAAGGTCTGGGTCAGGGCCGCGGCGACGCCGGTGAAGGCGAATACGATGCCGATCTCGCGCGGGCCCCAGTCGAACTTGGCCTGGGCCCAGAGCCCGAAGGTGCTCTCGATGCCGGTGAAGGCGAAGCCGACCATGAAGGTCAGCAGCATCAGCCGCCCGATGATCGGGTTGCCGACCACTTCGCTCAGCGCGCCCCAGCGGCTCGGCCGGTGGGTGATCGCTTTCTCGCGGGTCTTGCTCTCGCGGATGAAGACGATGATCGCCGCCACGCACAGCGCCGCCAAGCCCGAGGCGATGAACAGCGGCACCTGGAAGCCGATCGGCCCCATGTTCGGATGGGCGAAGATGCCGCCGATCGACGGGCCGACGATCAGTCCGACGTTCCAGGCTGCGCCCTGGTAGGACAGCTGCCGGGCCCGCTTCTCGGGCGGGGTGACGTCGGCGATGTAACCCTGGATGACCGCGCCGTTGCCGGCGGCCAGTCCGCCGATCAGCCGGATCACGAACGCCGCCCAGATGTTCGGCGCGAAGGCCAGCGCCAGGTAGCACAGGCAGTTGCCCATGATCGTCGAGATCAGCAGCGGCTTGCGGCCGTACTTGTCCGACAGCCGGCCCCAGAACGGCTCGCCGAAGAATGCGCCCACCGAATAGGCCGAGAAGATCAGCGCGATCTGCCAGGCCGGCGCGTCGAACGATTTGGCGTAGAACGGCAGCAACGGGACGATGATCCCGAAGCCGAGCATGTTGATGAAGATGACGGCGATCAGGGACGGCGCCGCCCAGCGGGACGGAGCCGTCTCCCGCGAAGCGGTGTCGGACATTTGAACGCTGTTAAGCGGACCTGCGTGACGCCGCAAGCCCGACCTCGGCGCTTGGTCGTTGTCGTCCGCGGGTGCGGCTCCTAGGCCGCAGTATGGCGCTCAGGCTCGCCGGATCATGGAGACTTGAGGGAGGCGAATGGTCGCGCTCAGCGCGCCGGCGGCGCGCGCCTGGCCATGTGCAGCCTAGTCCAGGCCGCGCCGGCCGATGGCGTAGAACCGCGCCCTCCGCTGCGCGCGCAGGGCCTCCGGGTCGAAACCCTCCAGGGCGTCGAGTTCTTCCGCCAGCGCATCGCCCACCGACCTGACCGTCGCTTCCTTGTCGGCGTGGGCGCCGCCCGGCGGCTCGCCCACCACCCGGTCGACGATGTTCAATCGCAACAGATCCTGCGCGGTGATCATCATCGCGCTCGCCGCCTCGCCGGGGGTGCGGGCCCCGCGCCAGAGGATCGAGTTGGCGCCTTCCGGGCTGATCACCGCATAGACCGAGTGCTCGAGCATCAGCACCTTGTTGGCCGCCGCCAGGGCCAGCGCCCCGCCTGACCCGCCCTCGCCGGTGATCACCGCGACATTGGCGACGCCCAGCGACAGTCCCCGCTCTATGGAGCGGGCGATGGCCTGCGCCACGCCGCGTTCTTCCGAGGCCGCGCCGGGATAGGCGCCGGCGGTGTCAGCAAAGCTGACGACCGGCAGGTTGAAGCGCTCGGCCAGGTCCATCAGCCGGACCGCCTTGCGGTACCCCTCCGGGCGGGCGGCCCCGAAATTGTGCTTCAGCCGGGTCGCGGTGTCGTGGCCCTTCTCGATGCCGATCGCCACCACCGGCCGCCCGCGGAAGCGGCCCAGCCCGCCGATGATCGTCTGGTCGTCGCCGAAGCTGCGGTCGCCGCGCAGTTCGACGAACTCCTCGATCAGCCCGGACAGGTAGTCGACGCAGTGCGGACGCCCTGGGTGGCGGGCCACCTGGGTTTTCTGCCAGGCGTCGAGGCTGCGGTAGGTGTTCCGGCGCAGCTCGTCGGCCCGGGCCTTCATCGCCTCCAGCTCGGCCTCCAGGGCCCCCGACCCCAGCGTCTCGGCGAGCTTGGCCAGATCGGCGATCTTGGCTTCGAGCTCGGTGATCGGCCGTTCGAACTCTAGACTGTTCAAGTGCGCCTCATGATTTGCCGAGGCGAAGGGTAGGGGCGCCGGCCAGCCTCTGTTACTCGACTTTCCATGTCGGCGATGAGCGCGGGGGGCTCGGATGAGCGGCGTTGAAAACACTCGCAAAACGCCGCGACAGCCGCGGGCGAAGCACTCGGTCGACGTCGTGCTCGAGGCCGCCGCTCAGCTTTTGGAGGTGACCGGCGAGGCCGGATTCAACACCAACGCCGTGGCCGAGCGGGCCGGGGTCAGCATCGGCACGCTCTATCGCTACTTCCCCGACAAGGCCTCGATCCTGCGGGCCCTGGCGCAGCGCGAGACCGAGGCGCACCGAAGCGCGGTGATGGCGGTGCTGGACGGCGGCAGTCCAGGCGTGGCGCGCGACCGGGCGATCATCCGAGCCTTCGTCCAGGCCTTCGCCGGCCGCACGAAGGCGCGGCGGATCGCCGTCTCGGCGATGCTGGCCCACGCCGACCACGGCGAGCTGGCGGCGCAGTTCGCGGCCGTGGAGCACGGCATGCACGACGCCGAGGGCCGTCCGCTGACGAAGGTGCAGGCCTTCGTGCTCGGCCGGGCGGTGCAGGGCGCGATGCGGGCGGCCGTGCTCGAAGGCGCCGACTTTCTCGAGAGCCAGGAGTTCGAGGACGAGCTGGTGCGCCTGGGCCGCGCCTATCTGGGCTATTCGGTCGCGAAGCGGGGCGGCTAGCGGCCTCAAACGAAAACGGCCGCCCCGGAGGGCGGCCGTTCGTCGTTCAGTCGATGAGCTTAAGCCTAGCGCGGCGCCAGGATCATGATCATCTGGCGGCCTTCCATGCGCGGCTCGTACTCGACCTTGGCCACTTCGTCGAAGTCGGCCTTGACCTTCTGCAGCAGCTTCATGCCGAGCTCCGGGTGCGCCAGTTCGCGGCCCCGGAAGCGCAGGGTGACCTTCACCTTGTCGCCTTCGTCGAAGAACCGGTGCATCGCCTTGGTCTTCACTTCGTAGTCGTGAATGTCGATGTTCGGACGGAGTTTGATCTCCTTGAGCTCGACGACCTTCTGGCGCTTGCGCGCTTCGTTCTTCTTCTTCTGCTCCTGGAACTTGAACTTGCCATAGTCCAGGATCTTGCAGACCGGCGGATCCGCGTTCGGCACGATCTCGACCAGGTCGAGGCCGGCTTCTTCAGCGGCCTCCATGGCGGCCGACGTCGGCATCACGCCCTGCTTCTCGCCGTGCTGGTCGATAAGCAGAACCTTGGGGACGCGGATCTCATCATTGATGCGCGGTCCGTCTTTGACGGGCGGCGCCTGCATCGGACGGCGAATAGGCTTTCGCTCCTAGAGCTGTTGAAACACGTACGGCCGGCAGCGCGAGGCTCCGGTCGGGCAGCCATATATGACGAAGGCCATGCCCCCAATCAAGCGGTGCTAGGCTTGAGGCAGCAATGCGTTCGCCGCCTGTAGGACCTCGGCCACAGAAAGATCGCTCAGGCTGCCCGAGCGCAGCACCGTCACATGGCCGCGCGGGGCGGCCAGTTCCGGGTCCGAGGCGCTGGAGAACAGCACCACGGTCGGAGCGCCGGTCGCCGCGGCCAGGTGCAGCGGGCCGGTGTCGTTGCCGACCACCAGCGCGGCCTTGGCGCCCAGCATGGCGACCTTGGCGAAGTCGGTGCGTCCGGTCAGATCGCGGACATGGCCGACCTCGCGCTGGATCTGCCGGGCCAGGGCGCTTTCCTGCGGGCCGCCGATGATGACGATGTCGTAGCCGCGCTCGGCCAGGATCTTGCCCAGCTGACCGTAGCGTTCGGCGCTCCAGCGCTTGTCCAGCCGGTGGGCCGAGCCGCCGGGCACGAACAGGGCGTAGGGCTTGGGCTTCACCCCGCCCGGCACCGGCCGCGTCTGGCTCGGCTTGGGCAGCACCCACGACAGGTCCGGCCCCGGCGCGCTGCCGGGTTCGGTCGGGGCGTCGGGCCAGATGCCGGCGTACTTCAGCTGGTCGGCGTGGCGCTCCAGCGTGTGCATCCGGTTGCGGTTGGGGTTCTTGTGCGGCAGCGAGCAGCCGGCCGCGATGCCCGACCATTCCGGCGGGAACGGCGCCAGCATGTGGAAAATCCGCGCCGACTGGGCCGAGGTCTGCAGGTCGTAGACGCGGTCGTACTTGGCCGCCTTGATCCGCTTGCGCAGCGCCAGCCATTCGCCCAGCCCCTCGGGCCGCCCGTCGGTCTCGACCGCGTTGAAGTATGGGCAGGCCTTGGCAAGGCTCTCGAACGGCGGGGTGGTCAGCAGGGTGATGTGCGCCCGCTTGTGGACCTGGCGGATCTTCTTCATCGCCGCCAGCGCGAGCACGAAGTCGCCCAGGGCCGACAGCTTGATGACCAGGATCTTCTTGATCTCGCGCGACATCAGCCCTGGAACCCCGAATTGCGGGCCGCCAGCACGCGGGCGTAGGCGTCCAGCGTCGCCTCGCACATGGCGTCGACCGAATAGAGCCGCCGCGCGCGGTTCGCCGCGGCCTGGCCCATGGCCGCCAGCCGCGGGCCGCCTATCTCGATCGCCTTGCCCATGGCCGCGGCCCAGGCGTCGGGATCGTCGACCTTGACCAGCCAGCCGGTCTCGCCGTTCAGCACGGTCTCGGTGGTGCCGCCATGGTCGGAGGCCAGCACCGGCTTGCCCATCACCTGCGGCTCGACCGCGGTGCGGCCGAACGATTCGGGCTTGGTGGTGGGCAGCATGGCGATGTCGCAGATCTGGTAGGCGGCCGGCATGTCGTCGCAATGGCCGACCAGTCGCACATGTTCCGACAGGCCCGCCGCGACGATCGCCGCCTCGACCTCCTCGCGATAGCCGGTGCGGCCCTGGTCGTCGCCGGCGAACAGGATCAGGAAGTCCTCGACCCCGTTCTCGCGCATCCGCCGCGCGGCCTCGATGATCAGCAGGTGGCCCTTGATGCGGGTCAGCCGCCCGGCGAGCAGCAGCTTCACCCGCCGGTCGCGGGCCTCCACACCCCAGGCTTCGCGCAGCGCCTGCACCCGCTCGGGCGTCACCCAGCTGGGGTTGAAGCGCTCCAGGTCGATGCCGCGCGGGATCGAGACGATCTTGTCGGGATCGAGCTTGTGCTCGGCCAGCACGTGGTCGCGGGTGTAGTCGGAATTGGCGATCACCAGATCGCCGCGGGTCATCACCGCGTTGTACCAGCGCTTGACGCTGTTCTTGGCCCCGTAGACGCCGTGATAGGTCGCCACGAACGGGGTCCGGGTCGCCTGCGCCGCCCACAGCGCCGAGAACGCCGGGGCGCGGCTGCGGGCGTGGACGATCGACACCTTTTCCTTGCGGATCAGGTCGACCAGCCGCGCGGCGTTGCCCAGCATCACCAGCGGGTTCTTGGTCTGCACCGGCATCTGGGCCAGCCGCCCGCCGTCGGCCTCCAGCCGCGCGGCCATGCGCCCGCCGCGGGTCGCGACCAGCGCCTTGCCGCCGGCGCGCACGACCGCGTTGGCCACATCGATGGTGGTCTGTTCGGCCCCGCCGGTCTCGAGTTCCGGCACGACCTGCAGGAGAGTGAAGTCTGGGGGAAGCGTCACGGGGTTCTGCATAGCGCAAGCCTCGGTTTGGTAAACCCTCTGCGCGCGCTTAACGATGTCACATACGCGCGTTATGACCTGTCCATGGGTGAGACGAGCGGATTTCTGGAACGGCCCGATGGGGCGAAACTGGCCTGGCGGGCGGTGGCCGGCGACGGCCCGACGGTGGTCTGGCTGGGCGGTTTCCGCTCGGACATGGCCGGAACCAAGGCCCAGGCGCTGGCCGACTGGGCGCAAGGCCACGGCCGGGCCTATGTCCGCTTCGACTATTTCGGCCATGGCGAGTCGCAGGGCGACTTCGCCCAGGGCACGATCACCCGCTGGCGTGACGACGCCCTGGCGGTGCTGGAGACGCTGGTCGAGGGGCCGGCCGTGCTGGTCGGCTCGTCGATGGGCGGCTGGATCTCCTGCCTGGTCGCCGGCGCCGCGCCCGAGCGGGTGGCGGCCATGGTGCTGATCGCCCCGGCCCCCGACTTCACCGAAAAGCTGATGGCCCCGGAGATGACCCCCGCCGACCGCGCCCAGATGGCCGCCACCGGCGTCTGGCTGCGCCCGTCCGAGTACGGCGAGCCCTATCCGATCACCCGCGAGCTGCTGGAGGACGGGGCCCGCTGGTCGATCCTGCCGGGGCCGGTCAACATCGACGCGCCGGTGCGCATCCTGCAGGGCGGCGCCGACCCGGACGTGCCCTGGCGCCACGCGCTGGAGTTGGCCCAGGCGATCCGTGGCGAGAACGTCGTCTTCACCCTGATCAAGGACGGCGACCATCGCCTGTCCCGACCCCAGGATCTCGCCCGCCTGACCGCCGCTCTCGATGAGCTCTGCGCCTAGCCGCATGACCTCGCCCCAGATCCCGAGCTTCTGGGAGGCGGCGCGCGTCTGGGCCCGCATCGGGCTGCTCAGCTTCGGCGGCCCGGCCGGCCAGATCGCCCTGATGCACAAGGTGCTGGTCGAGGAGCGCGGCTGGATCGGCGAGCGGCGTTTCCTGCACGCCCTCAACTACTGCATGCTGTTGCCGGGGCCCGAGGCCCAGCAGCTGGCCACCTATATCGGCTGGCTCATGCACCGCACCGCCGGCGGACTGCTGGCCGGGCTGCTGTTCGTGATCCCCGGCGCCCTGGTCATGCTGGCCCTCAGCATCGCCTATGTGCTGCTCGGCTCCACGCCGCTGGCCGCGGCCCTGTTCCTGGGCGTGAAGTCGGCGGTGCTCGCCATCGTGGTCGAGGCGGTGCTGCGGGTCGGCCGCCGGGCGCTGAAGACCCGCGCCGCGGTGCTGAGCGCGCTCGCCGCCTTCCTGGCGCTCTACGCCCTGCGCGTCCCGTTCCCGCTGGTCATCCTGGCCGCCGGCCTGTTCGGCTGGTTCGCGCCCTCGCGGATGGCGCCGCCGGCCGGCGGCCAGGACGCGCCGGACGTCCCCGACCTGGTCGACGCGGCGCTGGCGGCGGGGCGGGGCGGCCACCTGGCGCCGTCGCGCGGCCGTGCCCTGCGGGTGCTGGCGGTCTGGCTGCCGGTCTGGCTCGCCCCCGTCGCCGTGCTGTTCCTGCTGACCGGCGAGGCCAGCGTCTGGACCCGGCTGGCCGGGTTCTTCTCGACCATGGGCGTGGTCACCTTCGGCGGCGCCTATGCGGTGCTCTCCTACGTCGCCCAGGCCGCTGTCGAGGCCTTCGGCTGGCTCAAGCCCGGCGAGATGGCCGACGGCCTCGGCCTGGCCGAGACCACGCCCGGCCCGCTGATCCTCGTGCTGCAGTTCGTCGGCTTCCTGGCCGCCTACCGCCAGGCCGGCGGCCTCGACCCGCTGGCGGCCGGAACCCTCGGGGCGCTGCTGACCACCTGGGTGACCTTCGCCCCGTGCTTCCTGTGGATCTTCCTTGGCGCGCCCTATGTCGAGGCGCTGCGCGGCCACCGCGCCGTGGCCGCCGCGCTCGCTGCGATCACCGCCGCGGTGGTCGGGGTGATCGCCAACCTGGCCCTCTGGTTCGGCCTGCACCTGCTGTTCGGCCAGGTCGTGCGGCTCGGCGGCTGGGGCCCCGACGTCCCGGTCCTGGCCAGCTTCGACTGGCGCCCGGCCCTGCTGGCCGCGGCGGCCACGCTCGCCATGCTGCGCTTCAAGGCCGGCCTGACCCCGACCCTGATCGCCTGCGCCCTCGGCGGCCTGGCGCTGGCGCAGATCTAAATTCCTCCCTTCCTGGGCGGGGTGATCGCATCTGCGTCGATGTCATCCCGGTTTCGGCCGTCAGGCCGAAGACCGGGGCGCCCGCGGACATGGCGGAGCATCTAGGTCTGGCGCTCGCCCGCCAAAATCGCCGCCAGCCCCTCGCGATAGGTCGGATAGGCCGGCCGCCAGCCCAGCTCGGCCTTGGCCCGGGCGTTCGAGACACGGCGGTTCTCGCGGTAGAACCGCTGCGCCTTGACCGGCAGCGCGTCGATGTCCAGCGGCGTCAGCGGCGGCTCGGGCAATCCCAGCAGGCGCGCCGCATGGGCGATCACCGCGCTGTTGGCCGCCGGCTCGTCGTCGACCAGGTTGTAGATCCCGCCGGCCCGCGGCCGCGCGATCGAGGCTTCCAGCCCCGCCGCCACGTCGTCGACATGCACCCGGCCGACCACATGCCCCGGCGCGTCGTAGCGCTTGGCCCGCCCCTCGCGCAGCCGGTCGAAGGCCGAGCGGCCGGGGCCGTAGATTCCGGGCAGCCGGTGGACGGTGACGGTCAGACCCATGCCGCGGCCGACCTCCAGCCAGTCGCGCTCGGCCGCCACCCGCCGCGCGCCCTCCGGGGATTGCGCGGCCAGGCGGCTGTCTTCGAACGCCCAGCCGCCGCGCCGGTCGCCATAGACGCCGGTGGTCGAGATATAGCCGATCCAGTCGGGAAACGCCCCGGCCTTGGCCAGGGCCGGAACCAGCACCTGCAGCGCCGGGCAGCCTTCCGGCCCCGGCGGCGGCGTCACCAGCACCGCCTGCACGTCGGCCAGCCGCTCGGCGATCGCCTGCTTGTCCTCCGCGGGCAGGGGCTCGACGCCCTCGGCGCGCATCGCCTTGGCGGCGGACGGGTCGCGCCAGGTGGCCGCCACGTCCCAGCCGGCGGCCGCCATCCGCCGCGCCAGGGCGCGTCCGACGAAGCCGTAGCCGTAGACCAGCAGTCGCACGCTCGTCGTCTCCTAGAGCAGGTCTCCGATCGCCTGGCGCGCGGCGTCGGCGAACTCGGGGCGCTGCAGGGCGAAGGCGACATTGGCCCGCAGCAGGCCGATCTTGTCGCCGCAGTCAAAGGTGGTCCCGTCGTATTCCAGGGCGTGGAAGTCCTGGCCCTTCATCAGCTCGAGCATGGAGTCGGTCAGCTGGATCTCGCCGCCCGCCCCCTTGCCCTGGCGTTCCAGCAACGGGAAGATTTCGGGCTGCAGGATGTAGCGGCCGGAGATGATCAGGTTCGACGGCGCAGTTCCCTGCTTGGGCTTCTCGACCATGGCGGTCATCCGGTTCAGCCGGCCCTCGCGCTGGTCCAGGGCGACGATGCCGTACTTGTGGGTCTCGCTGTCGGGCACCGGCTCGACCACCACGATGTTGCCGCCGACCTGCTCGTAGGCGGCGACCGCCTGGGCCAGGGCCGGGGTCTGCGCGGCCATCAGCATATCGGGCAGGATCACCGCGAACGGCTCGTCGCCGATGATGTCGCGGGCGCACCAGACCGCGTGTCCCAGGCCCAGCGGCGCCATCTGGCGGATGAAGCTCATCGAGCCGGGCGGCAGGATGTCCCGCCGCACCTCGGCCAGGACGTCGGTCTTGCCCTTGGCCTCCAGCGCGCCCTCGATCTCCGGGTTGCCGTCGAAATAGTCCTCGATCGCGCCCTGGCCGCGGCTGGTGATGAACACGAAGTGCTCGATGCCGGCGGCCCGCGCCTCCTCGATCACATAGGACAGGATCGGGCGGTCGAAGACGTTCAGCAGGTTTTTCGGCGTGGCGCGCGCCACGGGCAGGACCCGGGTTCCCAGTCCAGCCACCGGCAGCACGGCCTTGCGCACACGTTTGGTCATCCAAGCTCTCCCGCATTCCCCCGTACGGGATGCTCGATTGGCGAGGCCGCAACATGCGAGCCGAATGTGGACATCAGGTTTCGGCTAAGCTCGGGCATCGCACGATGGAAGAGCTTTTCAACCGATAGAGTTGCCTGAAAGCTAAGGTTTGTGAGTCGGCGCGTCAGCTCAAGCTGAGTTGAAGGGCGCTGTTTCAAAGGTGTTTCGTGATCGGCGGGCCGGAACTCACGAGGCCGTGAACGGTTCACGAGGCGCACTGGCAGTTCGAAATGAAGGGCAATCCATGAAACTTCGCACCTACACCGGGCTCATCGCGGCTTCGGCGATGGCCTTGACCTTGGCCGCCTGCGGCAAGAAGGCGGAGGAGGCGACCCCGGCCGCCGATACGGCCGTGACTCCGCCAGCCGACACCATGGCCGCGACTCCGCCGGCTGACGCCATGACCGCCACGCCGCCGGCGACCGGCTCGATGGCGACCACGCCGCCGGCCGATTCCATGAGCGCGACGCCGCCGGCCACCGGTTCGATGGCGGCGACCCCGCCGCCGGCGACCGAAGTCCCGCCGGCGACTCCGCCGGCCAAGTAGGCCGCTACTCGACGGTCACCGACTTGGCCAGGTTGCGCGGCTGGTCGACATCCGCGCCCTTCTGGACGGCCACGTAATAGGCCAGCAGCTGGATGGGCGCGGAGAAGACCAACGGCGCGATCAACGGATCGCAGGTCGGGGCCACGATGACCTTGACGCCCTTGGGCGCGCGCGCCGCGCCCTCGGCGTCGGTGATCAGCAGGATCGGGCCGCCCCGGGCCATCACCTCGCTCATGTTCGACATGGTCTTTTCGAAGAGGCCGTCGCTCGGGGCGATGACAATGACCGGCGTGGCCTCGTCGATCAGTGCGATCGGTCCGTGCTTCAACTCGCCGGCGGCGTAGCCCTCGGCGTGGATATAGCTGATTTCCTTGAGCTTCAGGGCCCCTTCCAGGGCCAGGGCCGACATCGCCCCGCGGCCGAAATAGAGCACGTCCCGGGCCTTGGCCAGTTCCGGCGCCAGGGCGCGGATCGCCTCTTCGACCTTGATGGATTCGGCGATCAGGCGAGGGGCTTCCAGCAGCAGTTTCGACAGCCGCGCTTCCTCCGCCGCGTCGATGTGGCCGCGCGCCGCGGCCGCTGCGACCGCCAACGCCGCCAAGGCGGTGACCTGGGCGGTGAAGGCCTTGGTCGAGGCGACGCCGATCTCGGGCCCGGCATGGGTCGGGAACAGCACGTCGGCTTCCCGCGCCATGGTGGATTCGTGGACGTTGACCACCGCGGCGGTCTTCAGGCCCTGGCTCTTGCACCAGCGCAGCGAGGCCAAGGTGTCGGCGGTCTCGCCCGACTGCGAGACCATCACCGCCAGCGTGCCCGGGGTCACCGGCGGCTCGCGGTAGCGGAACTCCGAGGCGACGTCGATGTCGACCGGCAGCCGCGCCAGGCGCTCGAACAGATAGCGGCTGATCAGGCCGGCGTAATAGGCGGTGCCGCAGGCGACGATCTGCAGACGGTCGATCTTGGCGAAATCGACGCCGTCGGGCGCGGTCGCCGTGCCCGACACCGGGTCGATATAGGCCGACAGCGTGCGCTGCACGGCGTCCGGCTGGTCATGGATCTCTTTTTCCATGAAGTGGCGGTAGTTGCCCTTCTCGACCAGGGCGGCGGACGCCGAGACCACCTGCGTCTTGCGCTCCACCGGCCGGCCGGTCTCGTCGAAGATGCGCGCGCTCTTGTGGTCGATGGCGACGTAATCGCCCTCGTCCAGATAGGCGATCTTGTTGGTGAACGGGCCGACCGCCAGGGCGTCGGAGCCGATGAACATCTCGCCGTCGCCATAGCCGACCACCAGCGGGCTGCCGCGGCGCGCGCCCATCACCAGGTTGTCCTCGCCCTCGATCAGCACCCCGATGGCGTAGGCGCCGGTCAGCCGGTCGAGCGTGGCCTTCAGCGCCGCCAGCGGCTCCAAGCCGGTGGCCAGCTCGGAATCCAGCAGTTGGGCGATGACCTCGGTGTCGGTGTCGCTCTCGAACGTGCGGCCGGCCGCTTCCAGCTCGTGGCGCAGTTCGGCGAAGTTCTCGATGATGCCGTTGTGGACCAGGGTCACCTTGCCGGCGGTGTGCGGGTGGGCGTTGCGCTCCGACGGCGCGCCGTGGGTCGCCCAGCGAGTATGGCCGATGCCGACGCTGGCGTTCAGCGGATCGCCGACGAGCACGTCTTCCAGCGCCCGGATCTTGCCCTTGGCGCGGCGGCGCTCGACCTTGCCGCCGACCACGCCGGCGATGCCGGCGCTGTCATAGCCGCGGTATTCCAGGCGCTTGAGGCTGTCGAGCAACCGGTCCTGGACCTGAATGTTGCCGACGATGCCGATGATGCCGCACATGCCGTCCTGGTTCCTTTCGCCGCTCGAAAGCGTGATAATCCTGCGTCGCCTTTAGCATTCGCAAACGCGGCGTCGACTAAATCTGAGTTTCGCATCGTTTCGGGAACACGAATGTCCAAACGCGCCTATTTCGGCACCGACGGTATCCGCGGTCAGGCCAACAGCCATCCGATGACCGCCGAAGTCGCCCTGCGCGTCGGTCTGGCCGCCGCCAAGCTGTTCAAATCCCAGGACGAGCGCCGCCACCTGGTGGTGATCGGCAAGGACACCCGGCTGTCGGGCTACATGGTCGAACCAGCCCTGGTCGCCGGCTTCGCCAGCGTCGGCATGGACGTGCGCCTGCTGGGGCCGATGCCGACCCCAGGGGTGGCGATGATGACCCGATCCTTGCGCGCCGACCTCGGGGTGATGATCTCGGCCTCGCACAATCCCTACACCGACAACGGCATCAAGCTGTTCGGCCCGGACGGCTACAAGCTCTCCGACGACCGCGAGCTCGAGATCGAAGCCCTCATGGGCCAGGACCTGCACGTGGGCCTCGCCCCGCCGACCGAGCTCGGCCGCGTCGCCCGCGTCGACGACAGCCAGGCCCGCTATGTCGAGATCGCCAAGGCGACCTTCCCGCGGCGGCTGTCGCTGTCGGGCCTGCGCATCGTCATCGATTGCGCCAACGGCGCGGCCTACAAGGTCGCCCCGGTGGTGCTGTACGAACTGGGCGCCGAGGTCATCAAGATCGGGGTCAGCCCCGACGGCACCAACATCAACGAGGATTGCGGCTCGACCCATCCGGAAGCCGTGGCCCGCGCGGTCAAGGAGTTCCGCGCCGACATCGGCGTGGCCCTCGACGGCGACGCCGACCGGCTGATCATCTGCGACGAAAAGGGCCACGTGGTCGACGGCGATCAGATCATGGCCCTGATCGCCGACTACTGGGCGGGGCGCGATCGCCTGAACGGCGGCGGCGTGGTCGCCACGGTGATGTCGAACCTCGGCCTCGAACGCTTCCTGGCCGCCCGCAATCTCAAGCTCGAACGCACCAAGGTCGGCGACCGCTACGTCATGGCCCGGATGCGCGAGGGCGGCTTCAATCTCGGCGGCGAGCAGTCCGGGCACATGATCATGTCCGACTTCTCGACCACCGGCGACGGGCTGCTGGCTGCGCTGCAGGTGCTCGCCGTGCTCAAGGATTCGAACAAGCCGATGAGCGAGCTGGCCCGCCAGTTCGAGCCGGTGCCGCAGATCCTGGAGAATGTCCGCTTCGCCGGTGGCAAGCCGCTGGAGACCGAGCACGTCAAGGGCGTCATCGCCGACGCCGAGCAGCGCCTGAACGGGTCCGGCCGCATCGTGGTCCGCGCTTCGGGCACCGAGCCGCTGATCCGCGTCATGGCCGAGGGCGACGACGAAAAGCTGGTCCACGAGGTGGTCAAGGACATCGTCGGGGCGGTGAAGAAGGCGGCGGCTTGATGGGCGATCTGGCCGCCTTCGTCCGCGGCCTGCCCAAGGCCGAGCTGCACCTGCACATCGAGGGCAGCCTCGAGCCCGAGCAGATGTTCGAGTTCGCCCGTCGCAACGGCGTGCAGCTGCCCTTCGCCAGCGTCGAGGAGGTGAGGGCCGCCTACGCCTTCTCGAACCTGCAGGACTTCCTGGACATCTACTACCAGGGCGCCCAGGTGCTGCTGACGACGGCCGACTTCCACGACCTGGCCATGGCCTATTTCCGCCGCATCGCCGCCGACGGCGCGCGCCACGCCGAGATCTTCTTCGATCCCCAGACCCACACCGACCGCGGCGTGCCGTTCGCGGTGGTGATCGAGGGGCTGCTGTCGGGCATTGACGAGGCCGAGCAGACCCTCGGCGTCACCTCCAAGCTGATCCTCTGCTTCCTGCGCCACCTCTCCGAAGAAGCGGCCTTTGCGACCCTGGAACAGGCGAAGCCGTGGCTCGACCGCATCGCCGGGGTCGGGCTGGATTCCTCAGAGGTCGGCCATCCGCCGGCCAAGTTCGCCAGGGTCTTCGCCGCCGCCCGCAAGCTCGGCCTCAAGGTCGTCGCCCACGCCGGCGAGGAGGGGCCGCCCGACTATGTCTACGAGGCCCTCGACCTGCTGGAGGTCGACCGCATCGACCACGGCAACCGCGCCCTGGAGGACGACGCCCTTACCGAGCGGCTGGTCCGCGAGGGCATGACCCTGACCGTGTGCCCGCTGTCGAACCTCAAGCTCTGCGTGGTCGGCGACCTGACCGCCCATCCGCTCAAGCGGATGCTGCGCCTCGGCCTGCGCGCGACGGTCAATTCCGACGACCCGGCCTATTTCGGCGGCTATCTCGGCCAGAACTGGATCGAGACCGCAGAGGCCCTCGACCTCTCGCGCGATGAGCTGATCGTGCTGGCGAAGAACAGCTTCACCGGCTCCTTCCTCGCCCCCGACGAAATCGCCCGCCACCTCGCCGACATCGACGCCTACGTGGCGGCGAACTAGCACTCGCGAGTGTCATCCTGGTTTGCGAGGCAAGACCGGGACCCAGCGGCTCGGTCTGGCCAACGCCGCTGGCGCCGCGCAAATGGATCCCGGACAGCCGCTGCGCGGCTTCGGGGATGACACCTGAAGCTACGCCTCCAACGCCAGCAGCGCGAAGGTCGCCAGCCAGTGCTCGCCCATATAGTCCCCGGCCACGTGCGCCAGCCCGGCGGCCAGGTGCTCGTCGGCGGCGGCCAGCGCCACGTCCCGGACTGGGTCGCTCGGGGCCAGCGACCGGGCGATCGCGCGCCAGCACCACGCCCGGCTGAGGTTCAAACCGTCCAGATGGGCGATCTTGCCGTCGCTGCGGTCGCTGACCGTGGCGGGGGTGAACAGGCTCGCGGGACGACGCTCGGCAGCGTCCGGCAGGAACCTGGAGAACCACACCCGAAAATCTGCCGATGGCAGCACCCGTCGCAGGCATTCGGCCTCCATCAGGGTCGGCGACAGGAAGTCGTCGCCGCTGGGCTCCCAGGCGTTGGCCCCGGCGTCGCCGAGGTACCAGCCGCGGGCCGTGGTCTCAATCAGTCGGGTCAGGTCGTGGTCGCCGACCTCGCCCGCGTATTCGTGCGCCAGGGCGAGCGCAAACGCTGTGCTGTAATGGGTTCCCGTGCGGATCGGGTAGGTCGCCTTAGGCAGGAAGGCCTTGAAGCGGTCGGCGAAGGCGTGGGCCAGCGGCCGCAGATTTTCGGCCCAGGGCCGGCCCTCGATACGCTCCAATTCGGCGCTCAGCATCAGCAGCCAGGCCCAGCCATAGGGCCGCTCGAACCCGGCGCTGGTCGGCCGCTGCAGGTAGGCGAGCTCGCCGGCGACCTTTTCAGGGGTCAGCATCTCATTGAACAGGCTGACGATTTCGCTTGCGGCAGGTTCTATCGGCAGGCGCCGGTAGAGCCGCGCCAGCAGCCAGTAGCCGTGTACGCACGAGTGCCAGTCGAAGCTGCCGTGGAAGATCGGGTGCAGCATCCGCGGCGGGAGCACGTCCTCGTCTCCGGCCAACACCTGGTCGAGCTTGAACGGGTAGGGCCTGCGCACATGGCCCAGCGCCAACTGCGCGAACTTCATGGCAAGCTCTTGATTCAGCTCAGAAACGGAAGACGAGGGCATACATCAGCGCCGTGTTGGCCAGCAGGAGGGTGAGGGCGGTCGGGACCTGGGCGCGGATCACGCCGTTGCGGTCCTTGAGCTCCAGCAGCGCCGCCGGGACGATGTTGAAGTTGGCGGCCATCGGCGTCATCAGCGTCCCGCAGAAGCCCGAGAGCATCCCGATCGCGCCCATGATCGCCGGGTCTCCGCCAAACCTTTGAACGATAAGGGGAAGTCCGATGCCTGCGGTCATCACCGGGAACGCCGCGAAGGCGTTGCCCATGACCATCGTGAAGATCGCCATGCCGAAGGTATAGGCCGCCACCGCCGCCAGCCGGCTTCCGTCGGGCAGCCACTGGCCGGCCAGCTGGCCGATCACCGCCCCGACCCCGGCGGCGGCGAACACCGCGCCCAGCGCCGCCAGCATCTGCGGCAGCACCGCGGCCCAACCGACCGTGTCGAGCAGCCGGCGGCCTTCCTGCAAAGGGGCTGCAGGCCGCGCGCGCAGCATCGGCATGGCGACGGCCAGGGCGACGAACACCCCGAGGATCAGCGAGACCAGGGTCGCCTGCTTGGGATCGACCAGCCCGGCCAGTTCCGGTCGCTTGAAGAGGAAGGTCCCGGCCAGGGCCGTGGCGGGGATCGCGAGGGCCGGCAGGAACAGGCGATTGCCCAGCCGCGCGGCGCTCTCGGCCCGCTCGGCCGGGCCGGTGGTCGCCGGCTCGCCGCGGCCCAGGCCGCCGAACCCGGCGACCGCGACCATGGCGATGACCACCAGTCCATTGGCGAGGTCGGGCAGGTGCGAGCCGAACAGGAAGCTGATTGCGAACAGGCCCCAGAACGCCGTGTTCTTCCAGCGCTTGGGGTTGCTGGCGTCGCGGGCGCTGAGCACGGCGACGGCGGCGAAGAACGCGCCGCCGACGACATAGAGGACCTCCAGCCCGATCATGGCCGCCCCTGCGCCAGGGCCCGGGCCAGCCGCCGGTCGAGCAGCATCAGCCGCGTCCCGTGCACCAGCAGCGCCACGATCGCCGTCGGGATCGCCCAGACCGAGAGCTCCAAGGGCTCGACGATGATTCCGTTCTGCTCGAGGAAGCCCTTGATCAGCAGGATGGAGGCGATGGCGATGAAGATGTCCTCGCCGAAGAACAGCGCGACATTGTCGGCGGCCGCGGCGTGGGCGCGGATGGTCTGGCGGATATCGTCGGCGAGCGGGCCGTGGTGGGTCTCGGCGGCGGCCTCGGCCATCGGCGCGATCAGCGGGCGCACCATCTGCGCGTGGCCGCCCAGCGAGGTCAGGCCCAGTGCCGCGGTCGCCTGGCGCAGGATGAAATAGAGCAGCAGCAGGCGTCCGACCGTGGCCGCGCGGACCTGGCCGATCAGGCTCTTGGCGCGCTCCTGCAAGCCGGCCCGCTCCAGCAGGCCGATGACCGGAAGAACCACCCATACCACGGAAACGTAACGGTTTTCCTTGAAGGCCCTGCCGAAGGTCTCGATGACCTCGACCGGCCCCATGCCGCCGGCGAGCCCCGTGACCAGCGCTGCGAGCGTGACCACCAGCAGCGGATTGAGCCGGGCCATGAACCCGACCACGACGACGGCGATGCCGATCAGCGGAAGCAATGCGTTCGGGCTCCCTGGCAGGCGCGACCAACAGCGCCGAGAACCTGAACTCTAGCTCGCCCGGCGCGTTGCGTAATCGCAGGAAGATCCTCGGTCGGTCGAGTTATCCACAGTGAAGATCGACGAGCCGGCGGCCTCTGTTCTTGCGCCTATTCGTCGCAAAGTCGCACGGGACTTTGCAGATCGGTTAATCCGTGTCAGCCTTCTCCCGTCCCCGCCGCTCGACCGGCAGGGATCAAAGAAAAGTCTGGGAGCGAAACATGCCACGACCCGTCGCCTTTGGAGGCGCATCGCGGGGAGCTGCTCGGGGCCTCACCTCGATCGCCTGCCTCGCCTTTGTCGGAATGCTCGCCATCGCCTTCTGGGCCGGCGCTCTTTGGATCGGCAACACCCTGATCCACCTGTTGGCCGGCTGACGCGAAAAAGGCGGCGCCCCTGCGAGCGCCGCCTTCATTGTATCGGGACCGGGCCCCCTAGGCGCGGCCGATCGAGGCGTATTTGATGCCGCGGCCGCGCACGTCGTCCGGGCGATAGATGTTGCGCAGGTCGATCAGCGCCGGGGTCTTCATGACCTCTTTCACGCGGTCGAGGTCGAGCGCGCGGAACTGATCCCATTCGGTGATGATCACCAGGGCGTCGGCGCCGGCCGCCGCCTCGTAGGAATCCGACTTGAACTCGACGCCGGGCAGCATGTGCTTGGCCTCGTGCGCGCCTTCCGGATCATAGGCCTGGACCTTGGCGCCCATGGCTTGCAGGGCCGGGATGATGTCCAGGCTCGGCGCATCGCGCATGTCGTCGGTGTTGGGCTTGAAGGTCAGGCCGAGCACGCCGACGGTCTTGCCGGTGAGGTCGCCGTCCATGGTGTCTGCGACCTTCGTCGCCATGGCCTTCTTGCGCGCGTCGTTGATCTCGACGGTGGTCTCGATCAGCCGGGTCGGCGCGCCGGCGGCGGCGGCGGTGCGCACCAGGGCCAGGGTGTCCTTCGGGAAGCAGGAGCCGCCGTAGCCGGGGCCGGCGTGCAGGAATTTGCTGCCGATCCGCTTGTCGAGGCCGATGCCGCGAGCGACCTGCTGGACGTCGGCGCCCACCGCCTCGCAGAGATCGGCCATCTCGTTGATGAAGGTGATCTTCATGGCGAGGAAGGCGTTGGCCGCGTACTTGATCAGCTCGCTGGTGCGCCGGCCGGTGAACAGGATCGGCGTCTCGTTCAGGAACAGCGGGCGGTAGAGCTCGGTCATCACGGGGCGGGCGCGCTCGTCCTCCATGCCGACGACCACGCGGTCGGGGCGCTTGAAGTCCTCGATCGCCGCGCCTTCGCGTAGGAACTCAGGGTTCGAGACCACCGCGAACTGGGCGTCGGGCCGCTTGGCCTTCACGATGCGTTCGATCTCGTCGCCGGTGCCGACCGGCACGGTCGACTTGGTGACGATGACGGTGAAGCCGTCCAGCAGGCCGGCGATCTCCTCGGCGGCGGCGTGGACGTAGGACATGTCGGCATGGCCGTCGCCGCGGCGGGTGGGCGTGCCCACGGCGATGAACACCGCGTCGGCCTTCTTAACCGCCTCGGTCGCGTCGGTGTCGAAGAACAGGCGGCCGGCCTGCACGTTCTTGGCCACCAGGACGTCGAGCCCCGGCTCATAGATCGGAATGCCGCCGGCGCGCAGGCGCTCGATCTTGCTGGCGTCCTTGTCGATACAGGTCACCGTGTGACCGAAGTCGGCGAAACAGGCCCCGCTCACCAGGCCCACATAGCCGGTGCCGATCATCGTGACGTGCATGGGTTATCCTTGAGATCCGTTCCCGCCCCGTTTTTCACCACGCTGCGAGCGCCCCCGCAATCGCACGTCGATCCAGAACGGAACAATGGTGTTTTGAGTAAGCAAGCTGCGCGCCAGCGGCGCTAGACTTCCTGATTGTAGGCGCCGACCTGCGGACGTCTGGCCAGTCGCGGCTTTACTTCCTGGCGGAAGAGCGCGCGCATGTCGTCATCGGACTGCGTGCTTTCCACCACCACGACGATCTCGGGCTTGTTGGACGAGGCCCGCACCAGCACCCAGGAGCCGTCCTCCAGCGCCACGCGCACGCCGTTGACGGTGATCACCTCGACGATCTTGCGGCCGAGGATCGTGCCGCCCGAGGCGGCCAGGGCTTCGTACTCCGCGACCACGTCGTCGACGACGCCGTACTTTTCCTCGTCGGCGCAGTGCGGCGACATGGTCAGCGAGGTGAACGCCACCGGCAGGGCGGCTTTCAGCTGCGAGAGCGTCTTGCCGGGGTTGCGGTCCAGCATCGACAGGATCGCGGCCGCTGCGGTCAGGCCGCAGTCGTAGCCGTTGCCCAGCGGCGGATTGAAGAAGAAGTGGCCGCTCTTCTCGAACCCGGCCAGGGCGCCGATCTCGGCGGTCTTGCGCTTGATGTAGCTGTGGCCGGTCTTCCAGTAGACGGTGGTCGCGCCATTGGCCTTCAGCACCGGATCGGTGGCGAACAGGCCGGTGGACTTCACGTCGACCACGAAGGTCGCGTCCTTGTGCAGGGCCGAGAGGTCGCGCGCCAGCATCAGGCCGATCTTGTCGGCGAAGATCTCCTCGCCGGTGTCGTCGACCACCCCACAGCGGTCGCCGTCGCCATCGAAGCCCAGCGCCAGGTCCGCGCCATGCTCTTTGACGGCCTTGGCCATCTCCTTGAGCATCTCGTGGTCTTCCGGATTGGGGTTGTAGCGCGGGAAGGTCCAGTCGAGATCGCAGTCCATTTCGATGACTTCGACGCCCATGTTGCGCAGGGCCTGCGGCGCGAAGGCCCCGGCCGTGCCGTTGCCGCAGGCGCAGACCACCTTCAGCGGCCGCTTGATCTGCGCGCGCTGGGAGACGTCGTCGATGAAGGTCTGGGCGAAGCCCTGCACGTGGGTCAGCGAGCCGCCGGGACGGGTCTTGCCCTCGCCGCCCAGCACGATCTCCTTCAGGCGGCCCATCTCGACCGGGCCGAAGGTCAGGGGCCGCTGGGCGCCCATCTTCACGCCGGTCCAGCCGTTCTCGTTGTGGCTGGCGGTGACCATCGCCACGCAGGGCGCGTCGAGCGCGAACTGGGCGAAATAGGCGGTCGGCGATAGCGCCAGGCCGATGTCGACCACCTCGCAGCCGGCGGCCACCAGCCCGACGGTCAGCGCCTGTTTGATCGACAGCGAATAGGATCGGTAGTCGTGGCCGACGACGATCTTCGTCTGGCCGAGTTCCTGGATGTAGGTCCCGAGACCCAGTCCCAGCGCCTCGATCCCCAGAAGGTTGATCTCGGGCCCGAACAGCCAGCGCGCGTCGTATTCGCGGAAGCCCGTCGCCTTCACCAGCGGGGTGACTTCGTATTCGAACGTATTGGGCGTGAGATCGGCGCGCGGGACGGGCAGCATCGTAACTCCGTTATCTCTGTCTCGTGGCTCTTAAAGGCCCGCAGACCTTAAGACCATGCGAACGCGAACCTTCGACGGACGTTTCGTAACGATCCGTCAGACCCCGGCGCGAACCAGATCGTGCACCCGCAGGATGCCGACCGGCCGCCCGTCCTCGACCACGAACAGCACTGTGACCATCGGCAGCGGGTCGCTCATCAGCGCCAGGGCCTCGGCGGCCAGCATCTGCGGCGGCGCGGTCTTCTTGGGGCCCGCAGTCATCACCTCGCCGGCGGTATGGGTCAGCAGGCCGTCGAGATGGCGGCGAAGGTCGCCGTCGGTGATCACGCCCTTCAGCGCGCCGCTGGCATCGGTCACCCCGACGATCCCGAACGCCTTTTCGGTCATCACCAGCAGCGCCTCGGACATCGGCGTTGCCTCGCCGACCAGCGGCAGCTCGTCCTTGCCGTGCATCAGGTCGCCGACTGTGCGCAGCATGGCGCCCAGCTTGCCGCCCGGGTGGAAGATCTTGAAGTCCTTGGCGCTGAATCCGCGCCGCTCCAGCAGCGACACCGCCAACGCGTCGCCGATGGCGATCTGCAGGGTGGTGGAGGTGGTCGGCGCCTTGACCTCGGAGGTCACCTCGGTGGCGTCGGCCAGCAGCAGCGCCACGTCGGCCGCCTGGCCCAGCGGGCTGTCGGCGAAGGCGGTCAGCGCGATCAGCGGGATATGGAAGCGCCGGGAGTAGGCGATGACGTCGGCCAGTTCCTGGTTCTGGCCGGACTTCGACAGCGCCAGGATGACGTCACCCTCGGCGATCATGCCCAGGTCGCCGTGGCTGGCCTCGTTGGCGTGCACGAAGAAGGCCGGAGCCCCGGTCGAGGCGAAGGTCGCGGCGATCTTCTTGGCCACATGCCCCGATTTGCCGATGCCGGTGCAGATCACCCGGCCCTTGGCGGCGAACAGCAGGTCGACGGCTTTCTCGAAGGCCTCCCCCAGGGTGTCGGCCTGCAGGCGCAGGGCGTCGGCCTCGGCGGTCAGCACACGCCGACCCACGGCGACGGCGTCGAACTTGGTCATCTGGGCGGCGTCCGTCATTTCGTGGGGCTGAGCTTCTGGGCTTGGATGTCGGCGACCGCCTCGCGCGCGGCCTTGATCCGCTGCTCGGAGGCTTGCGTCTCGCGCTGCATGGCGGCCTTGGCCTGGGCGGTCTGCTGCACGGGCGTGTGGCCGAACGGTCCGGGCGAGCGGGCGCCCAGGCCCTGGGGCCAGACGGCGGCCAGCGCCACAAGGGCGAGCGCCAGGATCGCGGCGAGCGGATAGAACAGGCGATCGGACATGGGTGCTCATATAGACAGCGCCGTCCTCATCGGCCAGCGGACCTTGACGCTGGGGGCGCCGGGCCTTAGCCCGCTGGCAACCTGCAGACGGAGCGCCGCGCCTTGCCCACCTTGATCCTTCTTCGCCACGGCCAGAGCCAATGGAACCTCGAAGACCGCTTCACCGGTTGGGTGGACGTCGACCTGACCGCCGAGGGCGAGGCCCAGGCCAGGAAGGGCGGCGAGCTGATCAAGGCGGCCGGGCTGCAGATCGACCGGGCTCACACCTCGGTGCTGACCCGCGCCATCCGCACCCTATGGCTGGCCCTCACCGCCGCCGGTCAGGTGTTCGTGCCCGAGACCAAGGACTGGCGTCTGAACGAGCGCCACTACGGCGGGCTGACCGGCCTCAACAAGACCGAGACCGCCGCCAAGCACGGCGATGACCAGGTCAAGGTGTGGCGCCGGTCGTACGACGTGCCGCCGCCGCCGCTGGCGCCGGGCGGCGAGTTCGATTTCTCCAAGGACCGCCGCTATGCCGGCGCGACGCTGCCCGACACCGAGAGTCTGAAGACCACCCTCGACCGCGTGCAGCCGTACTGGGACGCCGAGATCGCCCCGCACTTGAAGGCGGGTGAGACCCTGCTGGTTGCGGCGCATGGCAATTCTCTACGCGCGATTGTGAAGCTGCTGTTCGGCCTGTCGGACGAGGCCATCATCGGCGTTGAAATCCCGACCGGAAACCCGCTGCTGATCGAGCTCGACGCTAACCTTAAGCCGACCTCGGCGCGCTACCTCGACGAGGCCCGGGCCACGGCCCTGCCGCCGGTCGCATGACCTCGGGCGCCGACCTTGCGCACATGCGCCGCGCCATCGCCCTGGCGCGGACGCATGTCGGCCAGACCGGGGACAATCCCAGCGTCGGCTGCGTGCTGGTCAAGAACGGCGTCGTCGTCGGCGAAGGGGTCACCGCCGCCGGTGGTCGCCCTCATGCCGAGGAGCAGGCTATTGAAAAGGCGGGTGAAAACGCGCGGGGCGCGGTCGCCTACGTGACGCTTGAGCCGTGCGGCGCGCGCTCGTCGGGCGCGGCGTCCTGCTCGCAGCGGCTGGTCGCGGCCGGCGTCGCCGAGGTGGTGATCGCCTGCGAAGACGCCTCGCCGTACGCCTCCGGACAGGGGGCTGAGCGGCTGACGGCGGCCGGCGTCCCGGTGCGCCTGGGCGTGCTCGCCGACGAGGCCGCGGGCCTCTATGAAACCTACCGGCCGCCCCGCAATTAACCACCGCAGCCTAACCTGCGGAAAGAGCGTGTTAATTACGCGGGCCTAGGATCGGACCCTGAAAGTCAGTGGGGTTTCCGATGTCCGCCCAGAGCGCTCCAGCCCAGGAGTTGCGCAGGCTCGATCAGCATGAGCTCGACGCCGTCTGCGCCAAGCACGACCGCCTTTGGACCTCGAAGCCGGGCGGCGCCCGCGCCGTGTTCGCCTGGAAGGATCTCTCGGGGCTCGACCTGCGCGGCAAGAACCTCTGTGACGCCGACCTGACCGGCGCCGTGCTCGCCGACTGCCAGATGCAGGGCGTCCGGCTGGACCACGCCAACCTGTTCGGCGCCGACCTGCAGAACGCCAACCTGACCGACGCCTCGCTGCGCCGGGCCGACTTGCGCGGCGCGTGCCTGCGCAACGCCAACCTGACCGGCGCCGACATGTTCGAGGCCGACCTGCGCGAAGGCTCGATCGCCGTCGGCGACCGCGACAAGGGCCTGCGCGTGCTCGAACACATCAACCGGGTCGGCGAAGCGTCGGGCGCGATCCTGGCTGGGGCCAACCTCGAACGCTCGCGGCTGTCGGGCGTGATGGCGATCAAGGCCGACTTCAGCGACGCGATCCTCAAGGACGCCAAGCTGGTCCGGGCCAACCTGAAGCAGGCGAACATGTCCGGGGCCAATATGGCCGGCGCGGACCTGTCGGGAGCGGACCTGGCCGGGGCGGACCTGCGTGACGTCATCCTGGTCGGCGCCAAGACCTTCGCCTGGAACGTCAGCCAAGCCGATATGCGCGGCGTGCTGACCGACGATCCGGTCGGCAAGTCGGTGCAGGACCTGCCCTACAAGACGATGATCCGAGACCACGCCAAGTGGTGCGAGACCGGCGGCGCCGAAGGCACGCCCAGCGTCTTCGACAACGCCGACTTGCGGGCGCTGGAGACCATCCGCGGCTTCAACCTGACCGCCCTGTCGGCAAAGGGCGCGGTGTTCTATGGCCTCGACATGGAGGGCGTGCAGTTGCAGGGCGCGCAGCTCGACGGCGCGGACCTGCGCAACTGCAACCTGCGGCGCGCCGACCTGCGCGGCGCGCGCCTGATCGGGGCCAAGCTGTCGGGCGCCGACCTGCGCGACGCCCAGATGGGCCCGCTGCTGCTGGGGGCGGACCGCACCTTGCCGAGCAACCTGACCGGGGCGACGTTGAAGAACGCCGACCTGGCGCGCGCCGACTGCCGCCACGCGATCTTCGTCGACGCCGACCTCAGCCGGGCGAACTTCACCAGCGCCATGGTGCGCAACGCCAATCTGACAAACGCCCAGAAGTGGGGCGCGCGCGGGCTCGAAGACGTGATCTGACGCGGCTTGGGCTGACGCCCGGGCAAGAGGCTATCCTCGGCTTCAGCCAGGGAGAGCGCCGCATGCAAACCGTCAGTGTTGAAGTCCGCGGCCGCACAGCGGTCGTCACCATCGAGCGGCCCGAGCGCCGTAACGCCGTCGACGGCGCCACCGCCCAGGCGCTCTACGACGCCTTCAAGGCCTTCGACGCCGACGAGGCGCTGGATGTCGCGGTGCTGCAGGGCCGCGGCGGGGCCTTCTGCGCCGGCGCCGATCTCAAGGGCGTCAGCGAAGGGCGCGGCAATCCGGTCCACCGCGACGGAGACCTGGGGCCGATGGGCTGTACGCGCCTGGCCCTTTCCAAGCCGGTCATCGCCGCCGTCGAAGGCCACGCCGTCGCCGGGGGGCTTGAGGTCGCGGCCTGGTGCGACCTGCGCGTCGCCGCCGAGGACGCTGTGTTCGGGGTGTTCTGCCGCCGGTTCGGCGTGCCGCTGATCGATCTGGGCACCGTGCGGCTGCCGCGGCTGATCGGCCACTCGCGCGCCATGGACCTGATCCTGACCGGGCGTCCGGTCGGCGCGCGCGAGGCGTTCGAGATCGGGCTCGCCAACCGCTTGGCCCCCAGCGGCGGAGCGCTCGAGGCGGCGCTGGAGCTGGCCGCGCAGATCGGAGCCTTCCCGCAGACCTGCCTGCGCAACGACCGGGCCTCGGCGATCGCCCAATGGTCGATGGACTGGGACAGCGCCACCCGCTTCGAGGTCGAGCTGGGCCGCGCCACCCTGGCCAGCGGCGAGGCGCGCGACGGCGCGACCCGCTTCACTTCCGGCCAGGGACGGCACGGCGCGTTCTGAGGCCAAAAGAAAGGGCGGCGCCTTGCGGAGCCGCCCTGCAAAGTCTGGGAGGGGAGTGGGGGGGGGGGGGGGGGGGGGGGGGGGCCGGGGGGGGGGGGGGGGGGGGGGGGGGGGCGCCCCGGGGGCGCACAAGCACGGCCCAGGCGGGCGGGGCGGCGGCAGCCGGCGCT
>NZ_JAPMTQ010000037.1:0-40626 GCF_026411515.1 Phenylobacterium sp. 58.2.17
CGCGCCGTCGGTCGAAGCTGCGTCGCGCCCGGCCCTGGCCCTGCGGCCTCTGGCCCCCGCGGCCGTGCGCGAGGCGACCGCCAAGCCGGTCCTGGCCGCTAAGCCGAAGACAGCCGGCAAGGTCGCCGTGCAGATCGCCGCGGCCTCCAGCGAGCCGCTGGCCCGCGAGGCCCTGGCCAAGATCAAGCGCAAGGTGACGCCGCCGCTCTCCAGCGCCGTGCGCAGCGTCGTGGTCGACGGCAAGACTTTTCACCGCGCTCTGGTGATCGGCTTCCAGACCCGGGCCGAGGCCCAGGCGTTCTGCGACGGCCTGAAGGGCGACTGCTTCGTGCGCTAGCCGCCGAACCCGCTAGCGGGCGAGGGCCTCACGGCGCTCTTCCAGTTCCAGCCATTCCTCTTCGGACGCGGCGAGCTCCTGCCGCGCAGCTTCGAGCGCGGCGCTGAGCTTGGCGAAGCCGGAGGGATCGCGCGTGTAGAGGCTCGGATCGGCCATGTCGGTTTCGAGCTTGGCGATCTTGCCGGGCAGGGCGGCGATGGCCGCATCCAGCTCCTGCAGGCGGCGTTGGTCCTTGTAGGACAGCTTGCTCGGCTTGGGCGGCTCGGCCCGCGTCGCGGCCGGCTTCGGCGCAGCGGGGGCCGGGGCCGCGCCGTCCGCGACGGATTTGAAGAAGCCCGGGTTCTGCGAGAGGAAGTCCTGCCAGCCGCCGGGCGTCTCAACGACCCGGCCGTGACCGTCCAGGGCGATGGTCGAGGTGGCGAGGCGGTCGACGAAGTCGCGGTCGTGGCTGACCAGGATCAGCGTGCCTTCATAGTCGGCCAGCAGGTCCTCGAGCAGGTCGAGCGTGTCCATGTCGAGATCGTTGGTCGGCTCGTCGAGCACCAGCAGGTTGGCCGGCGTGGCCAGGGCGCGGGCCAGCAGCAGGCGGTTGCGCTCGCCCCCCGACAGGCTGCGAACCGGCTGGCGCAACTGGTTGTCCGTGAACAGGAATTCCTTGGCGTAGGCGGCCACGTGCTTGGGCTGGCCACGGACCATGACCTGGTCGCCGCCGAGCGGAGTCAGGACGTCGCGGAGGGTCATCTCGGGCTTCAGGTCCACGCGGCCCTGGTCGATATAGGCGATCTCCAGGTTCACCCCGAGGTTCACCGAACCGCTGTCGGGCGGCAGTTCGCCCAGCAGCAGTTTGACCAGGGTGGTCTTACCCGCGCCATTCGGCCCGACGATGGCGACGCGGTCGCCGCGCAGGATCCGGGTCGAGAAGTCCTTGACCAGGGTGCGGTCGCCGAACGCCTTGGCGATGTTCTTGACCTCAGCCACGCGTTGGCCCGAGAGGCCGGATGACGCCAGACCCATAGACAGCTCGCCGCGCACCTCGCGCATGCGCTCGACCTTGGTCTTGCGCAGCTCCATCAGCGCCCGGCGGCGGCCCTCGTTGCGGGCGCGGCGGCCGGTGACGCCGCGGCGCAGCCAGTATTCTTCCTTCTCCAGCTGCTTATCGAGGCGGCGGCCCTCCTCGGCCTCGGCGGCCAGGATGCGCTCCACCCACTCGTCGAAGGCGGCGAAGCCCTTCTCCAGGCGACGCACCTTGCGATGCTCCAGCCAGAAGCAGCGGTTGGTCACCCGCTCCAGGAAGGCCCGGTCGTGGCTGACGATGACCAGCGCCGCACGGGAGTTCGCGAGCTCGGCCTCCAGCGTTTCGATGGCCAGGATGTCGAGGTGGTTGGTCGGCTCGTCCAGCAGGATGACGTCCGGCTCCTCGGCGAAGGCGCGGGCCAGGGCCGTGCGGCGGATTTCGCCGCCCGAAAGACCCTTGGCGGGCTTGGCCGGGTCGATGCCGAACAGCTCCAGCGCCGCTTCGCCCCGGTGCGGCTCGGCTCCGCCGGCGACCACATAGTCCAACAGGGTCTCGCCGGCGATGTCAGGCTCCTGGGGAACGTAGGCGATGCGGATCGAGGGCTGGACCGTGCGCTCGCCCTCGTCGGCGGCGATCTGGCCGGCCAGAATCTTCAGCAGGGTGGACTTGCCCGCGCCGTTGCGGCCGACCAGGCAGGCGCGCGAGCGCGGCTCGACGGCCAGGTCGACGCCGTCGAACAGCATCTTGGGACCGTCGGCGAGGCGGACGTCCTTGAGGGCGAGAACAGGGGGCTTCATGGGCGCCTGCACATATAGGGAGCCGCGCGCCGAGGCGACCCCTCAGTTCGGCGCAGGCTCGGCGTCCGGCCCCACGACGTCGGGGACCGGCGGCTGCGAGAAGAGCTCCGGCAGCGGCGCGGCGTCGTGCTCGGTGGTCTCGAAGTCGTAGGCCAGGCCCTCGTAGAAGCCGTTGCGCGGGTCGTCTTCGTAGACCGGCTCCGGGTCCGGCAGCAGCCACTCGAACTCACGGCTCGGCAGGTTCATGTGAGCCGTGACCATGTAATCCTTCCAGATGGCCGCGGCGACCTGGCCGCCGGTCACCTGGTTCATGGGCTTGTCGTCGTCGTTGCCGACCCAGACCCCGGCGACGTAGTCGGGCGTGAAGCCGATGAACCAGGCGTCGCGGAAGTTCTGGCTGGTGCCGGTTTTGCCTGCCGCCGGCCGCCCGAAGTTGGCCCGCGTGCCGGTGCCGCCGGTCACCACCTTCTGCATCATCTTCACCATCATGCTGGCCCAATGGATGTCGTAGGCCGGCACGGGAGACGAGGTTTGATGGGTGTAGATCACCTGGCCGTCGGTGGTCTGGATCTGCGCGACGATGTAGGGCCGCAGCCGGTTTCCGGCCTGCTGGAACACCTGGTAGGCCGAGGTCATCTCGATCAGCGGGACCTCATACGCGCCCAGCGACACCGAGAGGTTCGGGCTCGGCGGCAGGGTGGTGATGCCGAAGCGTCCGGCCAGGTTGGCGATCGCCGCCGGTCCGACTTCCTCGCCCAGCTTGACCGCCACGGTGTTGAGCGAGCGGGCCAGGGCGGCCTCGACGGTCACCGTGCCGGCGTACTTGCCGCCGTAGTTCTTGGGCTCCCAGTCGCCGATCTTCACGGGCTCGTCGACGCGGGTGTCGGTAGGCAGCACGCCCTTTTCCAGCGCCGCCGCATAGATGAACGGCTTGAAGCTGGAACCAGGTTGGCGCCTGGCCTGGACGGCGCGGTTGAAGACGCTCTTGGTGTAGTCGACGCCGCCGACCATGGTGCGGATGGCGCCGGTCGAATCCAGGGCGATCATCGCGCCCTGGCTGGCGCCGCTGGCCTTGCCGTCGACCTCGATGATCCGCCGCAGCACCTGGGCGCCGGCCGATTGCAGACGCGGGTCGATGGTCAGGGTGACGTTGAGGTCCGGCGAGTTCTGGCCGACCATCCGCAGCACCTCAGCCTGGGCGTAGTCGATGAGGTAGCCGTTGTCGCCTTCATTGGCCAAGGCGGTGGCCGCCAGCCTGGGCGGGGCGGCGAGGGCGGCGCGCATCTCGGCGTCGCTGATCCAGTTCTCGCCGCGCATCCGTTCCAGCACAAGGCGCTGGCGTTGCAGCGCCTTGTCCATGTTGCGGTGAAGCGCCATCCTCGACGGCGCCTTGGGCAGCGCGGCCAGCAGCGCGGCTTCCGAGAGGTTCAGCTGGGTGGCCGGCTTGCCGAAATAGGTGCGCGAGGCGCCGTCCAGCCCGAAGGTGTTGGCGCCGAAATAGATGCGGTCAAGGTAGAGCTCCAGCACCTCGTCCTTGCTCAGAATCTGCTCGAGCTTGTAGGCGAGCGCCGCCTCCTGGATCTTGCGCTTGAGGTTCTGGTCGGGACTGAGGAACATCCCCTTGGCGAGCTGCTGGGTGATGGTCGAGCCGCCCTCGACGACGCGGCCGGCCTTCTGATTGGCGCGGGCGGCGCGCGCGATCGCCCACGGATCGACCGCGCCATGCTGGTAGAAGCGCCGATCCTCGGCCGCCAGGAACGCCTTGGGGACATAGTCGGGCAGGGCGGCAAGTCGTATGTTCTCGCCGTACTGCGGCCCGCGCGAGGCGATGAACTGGCCGTTCATGTCGTAGAACTTGATCGCCGGGGCGCGGGTGGAGGCATAGAGCTCCTGGCGGGTCGGGACCTGCGGTAGATCCTGGAGGTAGGTCTTGTTGACGTGGTTCCAGGCCATGCCGGCGGCGACGAGCCCGGCTGCGAGCAGCACCAGCATGGCGACGCCGGTCCATTTGAGCACCGCCCACAGTCGCGACCGCCTGCCGCGCTTGCCTTTGGTCGGCGAACCGGTCAGGTCAGCCTCGGGAGGCTCCCGGCGCTGGCCGAAAGGCGATTTGGCGCCGTGGGAGTCGTTGTTGTCGTCGGTCACGGGTAATCTGGGGCGGCTGGACGTGGATTGTGTAGGACGCCTGTAGCATGCCTTCGAGGCCTTTCTGGGAAACGAAGTCGCTCGAGCAGATGACGGTGCGCGAGTGGGAGAGCCTGTGCGACGGCTGCGGGCTCTGCTGCCTGGTGCGTTTCGAGGACGAGGACAGCGGCGAGATCTTTCCGACCCGCGTGCACTGCAAGCTGTTCGATTCCGAGCGCTGCACGTGCACGAACTACCCGGAGCGCAAGAAGCACGTCCCTGACTGCATCAAGCTGACGCCGCAGAACATCGACGCCCTGCAGTGGATGCCGCTCAGCTGCGCCTATCGCCGCATCAACGAGGGCCGCGGCCTGGCCGATTGGCATCCGTTGATCTCGGGCGACCCTGAAAGCGTTCACAAGGCCGGGGTCTCGATCCGCGGCGAGACCATCAGTGAAGTGGAGTTGGACGATCCGGAGGACGCGATCCAGTATGCGGCCTGGGATCTTCTGGAAGAGCGCGGCCGCGACTAGGGCGCCGGGCTGATTGTGGTAAATATGTCACAATGAGGCTTGCGCCGTCCGCCAAACGGCCTAATTGAGTGACCCGTAGTTCCCCCCGAAGGTTTTGAGAGGTCCTTTCTTTGGCGCGCGACCCCTATCAGGAGCTGGGCGTCTCACGCAGCGCGAGCGCTGACGAGATCCGCAAGGCGTTCCGCAAGCTCGCCAAGCAGCACCACCCTGACACCAATCCGGGCGACAAGGCCGCCGAGGAGCGCTTCAAGCAGGTCAGCGCGGCCTTCGACATCCTTGGCGACGCCGAGAAGCGCAAGAAGTTCGACGCTGGCGAGATCGACGCCGACGGCCGCGAAACCATGCGCGGTTTCGGCGGCGGCGGCGGTCCGTTCGGCCAGCAGGGAGGCCCGTGGGGCGGGCAGGGGCGTTACTCCGAGACCATGGAAGGCGGCGACCTCGGCGACCTGTTCAGCGAGATTCTCGGGCGGCGCGGCGGCGGTGGCGGCTTCGGCGGCTTTTCGCAGCGCGGCTCGGATGTGCGCGCCAAACTGGAGATCGATCTGGAGGAGGCGATCCACGGCGCCAAGAAGCGCATCGCCTTTTCGGACGGCCGGACGATCGACGTCACCATTCCGAAGGGCGCCGAGGAAGGCCAGACCCTGCGCCTGAAGGGACAGGGATCACCTGGACGTGGCGGGCCCGGCGACGCTTTCATCGAACTGGTCATGCGGCCGCACCCGATTTTCCGCCGCGAGGGCGAGGCATTGGTGATGGATCTGCCGGTGTCGATCCCCGACGCGGTGCTCGGCGGGAAGGTCGAGGCGCGCACGCCTGACGGCGCGGTGACGCTGACCATCCCCAAGGGCGCCAACAGCGGCCAGTCGTTGCGGCTGAAGGGCAAAGGACTGTCGGACAGCCGCGGCAAGCGCGGCGATCTGTTGGCGCGGATCGTGCTGATGCTGCCGGACAAGCCCGACCCCGAGTTGGAAGGCTTCGCCGAACGTTGGCGCAAGGAGCGTCCGTACACGCCGAGGAAGAAGTAGCCGCCCGTGACAGCGTCGGGGCAGGCCTTCATAACTTCCGTATTCAGGCTCGGTTCAGTGATCTGGATCTAATGCTGCGGTTCATGAAACGCCTCCTTGTCATCGCCGCGATGCTGGCGGCCGCGCCTGCGGTCGCCCAGCCGTACCCTGACTATGGCCGTCCATCTTACGGGGGGCGGCACGATCAGGATGCGGCCCGCGACGCTGTGCGTGGGGGGCGCCAGGTGCCGTTGTCGCAGGTGATCGCCAATATCGCCGAGCGCACGCCGGGCCGTCAGCTCAACACGACCCAGGGCGATGCGGGTGGGCGTCCCGCCTACTTCGTGCAGTGGCAGACCAACGACGGCCGCGTGATCATCTTCGTGGTCGACGCCCAGAGCGGCCAGATCATCTCGCGCCAGGGCGGCTGAGGAGTTCCATGCGTATTCTACTGGTCGAGGACGATCCGGACCTGTCGCGCCAGCTCAAGGCGGCGCTCGGCGACGCCGGCTATGCGGTGGACCATGCCCCAGACGGCGAAGAGGCCCAGTTCCTGGGCGAGACCGAACCCTATGACGCGGTGATCCTGGACCTGGGTTTGCCCAAGGTAGACGGGGTCTCGGTGCTGGAGCGCTGGCGGCGCGAGAGCATGGCCGTGCCGGTGTTGATCCTGACCGCCCGCGGGGCCTGGAGCGAAAAGGTCGCCGGCTTCGACGCCGGGGCCGACGACTATCTGACTAAGCCGTTTCACACCGAGGAACTGCTGGCCCGCCTGCGCGCCCTGCTGCGCCGGTCGGCCGGCCATGCAGCGCCGAGCCTGTCGCTGGGCGGCCTGCGCCTCGATCCGCGTGCGGCCCGGGCCAGCGTCAACGGCGAGCCGCTGCGGTTGACCTCGCTGGAATACCGCCTGCTGCATTATCTGATGATGCACCAGGGGCGGGTCATCAGCCGGACCGAACTGGTCGAGCACCTCTATGATCAGGACTTCGACCGCGATTCCAACACCATCGAGGTGTTCATCGGCCGGCTGCGCAAGAAGATCGGCGCCGACCGGATCGAGACCGTCCGCGGCCTCGGCTACCGGTTGACCGCTCCGGCCGAGGAACTGGGGGGCGGGGCGGCCGGCTCGTGACCATGCCGACCCTCGGCCAGCCTTCGCTCGTCCGGAGGCTGGTGATCCTGGCCGCGGGCTGGAGCTTGGCCGTCCTGGTGGTCTGTGCGCTGGTGCTGGCCCTGCTGTTCCAGCAGGCGGCGCTGCGCCGGTTCGACCAGGGACTTTCCGAACTGATCGACAACCTGACCGCCGGCACGACCATCGCCGAGAAGGGCGAGGTGGTCGCGCCGGCCCTGACCGACCTGCGCGCGTTGCGCGCGTTCTCCGGCAAGTACTGGCAGATCGCCGAGCCGGGCGAGGGCGGCAAGCTGCGGGTGTTGGTGCGCTCGCGCTCGCTCTGGGACAGCGAACTGAAGTCTCCGCCCGACATCGTCGGCCGCCTCGACGCCGAGCCCGGCCAGCCGATCTCGTATGACACCTTCGGCCCGCTCAACGAGCCGCTGCGGGCGATGGCGACCCAGGCCAAGTTGCCGGGACGCGCCGCGCCGGTGGTGTTCATGGCCGCCGAGGACCGCAGCCCCGTCGACCGCGACGTGCGCGGCTTCGTCACCGCCACCGCCATCGCCTTCGCTTTGCTGGCGGTCGGCATGATCGCCGCGGTGGTCATTCAGGTCCGGGTCGGCCTCAACCCGCTATTCGCCCTGCGCCGCGAGGTGGCTTCGGTGCGCCGCGGCAAGGCCGAACGCGTGCAGCGCGCCTATCCGAGCGAACTGTCGCCGCTGGCCGACGAGCTCAACGCCCTGATGGCACACAACCAGGAGGTCGTCGAGCGCCAGCGGACCCATGTCGGCAACCTCGCCCATGCGCTGAAGACGCCGCTGTCGGTAATGCTGACCGAGGCGCGCCAGACCGGCGGGCCGTTGGCCGACGTGGTCGAAAGCCAGGCCGAGGCCATGCGCATGCAGGTCGACCACCACCTGCGCCGGGCCCGGGCCGCGGCCCGCACCCAGGGTTCGGGCGAGCGTACCTCGGTGGCCGACGTGCTCGACGAGCTGTCGCGGACCCTGGAGCGCATCTTCATGGACAAGGGCGTTGAGATCGACTGGGACGCCGACGACGACCTGTACTTCCTCGGCGAACGCCAGGACCTGCTGGAACTGGCCGGCAACGCAATGGAGAACGCTGGCAAGTGGTGCAAGGGGCGGGTCCGCGTCCGCGCCGCCGCTGCGCCAGGCGAGCGCCTGCGCCTGACGGTCGAAGACGACGGCGAGGGGTTGACCCCGCAACAGCGCGAGGCGGTCGTGCGGCGCGGCGAGCGGCTGGACGAAAGCGCGCCGGGCTCGGGGCTTGGCCTGTCGATCGTCGATGAACTGGCCCGAGCCTATGGCGGTTCGCTGAAGCTGGGCGAGGCGCGGCTGGGCGGTCTTCTGGTCGAGCTCGATCTGCCGCGCGCTGAGGCCTGATTTTGCAGGACATTTCGTAAAGCCTTAACTCGGCCGCGCGATGTTCACGACATGCGGGAGACGCGCGCCCGCAGTGGAGCGACTTTGCAAAATGGCCGGCCTGCCCGACGCCAAGATCGACATTGTCCGCACCCTCGTGGCCGGCGCGCCCGACAAGGTGGTCAGCGGCCTGCGTAACGCGCTGGCGGCGGCTGACGGCGACACCGCCCTGGCCGGGGTGCGCCGGGTGGTCGAGGCCGAGGTGGCCGAGCGGACCTTGCGCAACAAGGCGCTGCAGCCGATCGCGCCGCTGTTCGTCGATAGGCGCGGCGATCCCGACCGCCTGGCGTTCCCGCCGCGCGCCCTGCCGCTGCTTTGGCGCGGCCTGCGCGACGTCGCCGCCGAGGATGTCGCGAGCGCGGCCCTGGTCATGGCCGACTTCGAACCCGGCGTGACCTCGAACGAGGCGTTCGATCGGCTGACCGCGCGGCTGGTCGAGGAGATCGACGCGCGCCGCCAGCGCGACATCATCGCAGCCCTGGACGTTGTGGAAGCGGACCAGGCGGGCGGCGCGGCGACGCTGCGGAGCTGCCTGGCGATGTCGCCGGTGGTGCGCAGAGCGACCGAGAAGCTGCCCGAGTGGATCAGCCGCACCACGCAGGAACGGGCCGCGGCCGCGCGGCTGGCCTATCGCGACGCCTGCCGCGCCGGCGACGACGCCGGGCCGCGGTTCTTTGAGATGCTGGGCGCCCAACTCGCCGAGCCGTGGACCATCCTGCGGATTGTCTCGGCGGTCATGGACCATCCGACCGAAAGCTACCTGTCCGGATCGGAGCTGGCTGCGTTCGCCACCCGGCTTATGGACTCGGTCGACGCCAACTTGAAGCTCGTGGACGCCTTCGACCTGAACGGGGGCGCGCCGACCGGCGAGGCCGCGGCCGCCACGGTCGAGACCCTTACCCTGCAGGTCACCGAGCTGGAAAACGCCATCGACCTGGCGCGTGAGGGCGGCTGGGGCGCTCGAATCCAGAAGCAGAAGCAATCCTTGGCTGGGGTGGTCGAGAAGCGCCTGCGCGAGCTGTCGCGGTTGCAGGCGGCGGCCTTGCCGAGCCAGAAGGTACGGGTGGCGCGGGCCCTGGTCACGGAACCGGAGCTGACCTCGCCCCCGGATCAAGGCCACGTGGAGCGTTGCCGCAGCCTGCTCAGCTTCGCCGAGGGAATCCGCGCCAGCGCCAACTATGGCGGCTTCGCCTCCACGCGGGCCAAGGTGATGGAGGCGGCCGGGGAGGCGCTCGATCAATATGTCGAGGACGTGCTGGCCCGCGTCCGCGACGGGGAGGCGGCGGACCGCGAGGTCGCGGCTCTGCGGCTGCAGGTCGCCGCCGAGTTCGCCGGCCTGATCCACGAACCGCGCGCCCGCGAGATTGTTCGGCGTCGCGCCGCCAGCGCGTTCGGCGCGGTCACGGCGCCGCGACCGGCCTGGGAGGATCCGGCCCGGCCCCTGTAAACTGGGCCTGCGCCCATCGGACCTGTGGAACTGGCGCGGTCTTTCGGCTAAAGCCGCGCCATGATCGCGTTCTGGGTGGTTGCGGGCGTGCTTTCTGCGCTCTGCGCTGGTCTCGTTCTCTGGAAGTCGGCCCGCGCGGCGGCGCTCGCCGGCGCCGATGATCCGACCGCGGCGGTTTACCGCCGCCAGCTGCGCGAAATCGACGATCTGGCCGAGCGTGGCCTCATTCCCGCTTCCGAGCGGGCCATCGCTCATGCGGAGGCCGCCCGCCGCCTGCTTGGCGCTTCCGACGCCAAAGCCTCGCCCTGGACGGTCGATCTCTCGCAACGCAAGGCGGTGCTGGCGTTTGCAGCCCTGACGCCGCTGCTGGCGCTGGGCCTCTACTTCGCAGTCGGCTCGCCGGGAATGGCTGACCAGCCGTTCAAGGCGCGGGTTGCGGCCTGGCGCGGCGCTGATCCGTCCGCCCTGACGCCGCCGGAAATGGCGGTGGTGCTGAAGTCGCTGATCGCCGAGCGCGGGGGCGACCCCGAGGCCTATGGGTTCCTTGCTCAGGCCGAGATGGCGTCCGACAATCCCGATGCCGCAGCGCGCGCGCTGCGGCGTGCGATCGAGCTAGCCCCGGGCCGCGCAGATCTTTGGGAAGGGTTGGGCGAAGTGCTGGTCGTCCAGGCGGAGGGCGAGGTCACGCCCCAGGCGCAGCGCGCCTTCCAGGAGGCGGTGAAGCGCGATCCGAAGTCGGTCAGCGCCCGTTTCCACCTGGCCCGGGCTCAGGTCGCCGCAGGCCAGCGGGCCGAGGGTCTGGCGGCCTGGCGCGCGCTCGCGGCGGAGCTGCCGGCGACCGATCCGCGCCGCGCGGCCGTGCAACAGGTCATCGCCGAGGCCGAGGGTGCGCCGGCGCCGAAGTTCGACAACGCCCAGATGGCGGCCGTGGAGGGCATGGTCGCCAGCCTTGCCGCCAAGCTCGAGGCCGAGCCTGACGACCCTGAGGGCTGGGTGCGCTTGGTTCGCTCTTACGCGGTGCTCGGCGACACGGCCAAGCGCGATGCGACTTTGACGGAAGCCAAGGCGCGTTACGCCGGCAAGGCCGATGTTCTCAAGGCTCTGGACCTGGCGGCGAAGACGGAACCGATGCGATGAGCGGCTGGCTGCCCAAATCCCCGAAGGCGCGTAGGCGCCTCTATCTGGTGGCCGCCATCGCGCCGGTGCTGGCGCTTGCGGTCGGGCTGACCCTGTGGGGCCTCTCGGATTCGATCTCGTTCTTCTACACCCCGGCCCAGGCGGCCGAGGCCAAGCCGCCGGTCGGCCGCTCGATCCAGCTCGGTGGGCTGGTGCAGCCGGGCAGCGTCGTCAAGCATCCGGACGGCCGCGTCGAGTTTGTGGTCTCTGACCAACTGGCCTCGACCAAGGTCAGCTATGCCGGCGACCTGCCGGACCTGTTCCGCGAAGGTCAGGGCATTGTCGCGACCGGCGCGTTCCAGGCCGATGGCGACTTCAAGGCCAAGCAGGTGCTGGCCAAGCACGACGAGAAGTACATGCCGCGCGAGGTCGCCAAGGCCATCAAGGAGCAGGGCGAGTGGCGCGGCGAAGGCGCGCCGGCGCCCAGCTATTCGGCGGGGCCGGCCGCGCGATGATCGTCGAAATCGGGGCGTTTTCGCTGGCGCTGGCCCTGGCGCTGTCCGTCGCTCAGGCGCTGGTCGGGGGGCTCGCCCGCTGGCGGCGCTCGCCGGTGATGGCTGGCGCGGCGCAGGGCGCGGCGATCGGCGCGTTCGTAGCGCTGCTCGTCGCCTTCGCGGCGTTGATGTACGCGTTCGTGACCTCTGACTTCTCGGTCGCCAACGTCGCGGCCAATTCCCATACCGCCAAGCCGCTGCTCTACCGCGTGGCCGGGACCTGGGGCAGCCACGAAGGCTCGATGCTGCTGTGGTGTCTGGCGCTGACCGGCTGCGGCGCGGCGGTGGCGCTGTATGGCCGCGACCTGCCGGCGGGCTTGAAGACCCTGACCATCGCGGTGCAGGGGCTGCTGGGCGTTGTCTTCCTGGCCTATACGGTCTTCGCCTCCAACCCGTTCAACCGCATGCTCAACGCGCCGGTCGAAGGGCGCTCGCTCAATCCGCTGCTGCAGGACCCGGCGCTCGCCTTCCACCCGCCGGCGCTCTACGTCGGCTATGTCGGCATGTCGGTGGTGTTCTCGTTCGCGGTCGCCGCCCTGATCGAAGGCCGCGTCGACGCGGCCTGGGCGCGCTGGGTGCGGCCCTGGACCCTGGCGGCGTGGAGCGCCCTGACCGTGGGCATCACGCTCGGCGCGTTCTGGGCCTACTACGAACTCGGCTGGGGCGGCTGGTGGTTCTGGGACCCGGTCGAGAACGCCAGCTTCATGCCCTGGCTGATCGCCGCGGCCCTGCTGCACTCGGCGATCGTCACCGAAAAGCGCGGCGCGCTGGCCGGCTGGACCGTGTTCCTGGCGCTGGCGGCCTTCACCTTCTCGATGTTGGGAGCCTTCCTGGTGCGTTCGGGGGTGCTGACCTCGGTACACGCCTTTGCGGTCGACCCGACTCGCGGGGTGCTGCTGCTGACCATCCTGGGCGTCACCGCCGGCGCGGGCTTCGCGCTGTTCGCATGGCGCGCGCCGCTGTTCGCCCGCGGCGGGGTCTTCGCCCCCGTCAGCCGCGAAAGCGCGCTGGTGCTCAACAACATCCTGTTGGCGGCGGCGACCGCCACGGTCCTGCTGGGCACGCTCTACCCGCTGATGCGCGAGGCGGCGACCGGGGAGGCGATCTCGGTCGGACCCCCGTTCTTCAACCTGACTTTCACCCCGCTGATGGCGGCCCTGGCCATCATCCTTCCCGCCGGGCCGCTGCTGGCCTGGAAGCGCGGCGACCTGAACGGCGTCGTCCAGCGCCTCTGGCTGGCCGCGCTGATCGCGCTCGCCTGCGGCCTGGCCGCCTATGCCCTGATCAGCCCGCGCAAGGCGTTCTCCGCCGCGGGCGTGGCGATGGGCGCCTGGCTGGTGATCGGGGCGCTGGTCGAGCTGGCCGAGCGTACCCGGATGTTCCGCGCTTCGGCGGCCGAGACCTTGCGGCGGCTTGGCGGCCTGCCGCGCGGCGCCTGGGGCATGACCCTGGCGCACCTGGGCCTGGGGGTGTTCGTGCTCGGCGCCTGCTTCGAGACCGGATGGAAACTTGAGGCCGCAGAGACCCTGCCGATCGGCGGGCGGCTGAACCTTGGCGAATACAGCCTCGTGCTCGACGACATCCGTGGCGTCGAGGGGCCGAACTACGAGGCCGAGCGGGGCCTGCTGCGGGCCTTCAAGGGCGAGACTCAGATCTGCGCCCCCAAGCCCGAGCGCCGCTTCTATCCGGCCGGCGGTCAGACCACGACGGAGGTGGCGATCTGCACACGCGGTCTGGATCACCTCTATGTCGTGCTCGGTGAACGGCGTGACGCCGCTGGCGAACCGGTCTGGCTGGTGCGCGGCTATTGGAATCCCTGGGCGCTGCTGATCTTCATCGGTCCGGCGATCATGGCGCTCGGCGGCGTGGTTTCGTTGTCCGATCGCCGGCTGCGCCTGGCGGCCGGCCGCAAGCAGGAGGCGGTCGCCGCATGAAGCGGCTGGCGGCGATCCTGGGCGCGGTGCTCTGCATCGCCGCGGCGTCCGACCCGGCCGAGCGGCTGCCCGATCCGGCGCAGGAGGCGCGCGCGCGCGAACTCTTCCGCGAGGTCCGCTGTCTGGTCTGCCAGAACGAGTCGATTGACGATTCCAACGCCGAACTGGCCGCCGACCTGCGCCGGCTGGTGCGCGAGGAGGTCAAGGCCGGCAAGACCGACGCCGAGGTGCGCAAACACCTGACCGACCGCTACGGCGAGTTCGTGCTGCTCAAGCCGGCCTTCTCACTGGGCAACGCCGCGCTCTGGGGCGCGCCGGTGGTGGTGCTGCTGCTGGGCCTGTGGCTGCTGATGCGCACCCTGAGCAACCGCCCGGCGGACGAGGCGCTGTCGCCTGAGGAAGCCGCGCGCCTGGACGACCTGTCGCGCGATTGAGCCGCGTGACAAGATTGCGCCAAACATTGAACGCTATGAAGAGCCGAGCGTGACCTAAACGTAACTTGAGAGACATTGCGCTCTTTGGCATCGAACATAGGTTGTCGGGGACGTGCCCGTGCTATCTGACACTGGGCGCCCACAGGGAAATTGAAGGCTTATGACCTCGAAGAAGACCGGCTATCTCCTCGGCGCCCTGGCGGGCGTCGGCGTCGCGACGGCGGCCCTCGCCGGCGCCAATCTCGCCGACCAGCCGCGAGCGGAGTCCAGCGTCGACCGCGGCTTGCTGATGCGCACCTCGACCGCGCCGATCTTCGCCCCGCCGCCGGGCGCGCCGCTGTCCTTCGCCGACATCTTTGAAAAGGTCTCGCCGGCGGTGGTCTCGATCAACGTCACCTCCGACGTCGACCCGTCCGCCCTGCGCCGCGTGCCGGGTTTCGAGAACTTCCCCTTCGACATCGTCCCGCGCCAGGGGCCGGGCGGCGGTGACGACGAGGAGGGCCAGCAAGGCCAGCAGGGGCAGCAAGGCCAAGGGCGCGGCCAGCCGCGCCTGCCCAGCCAGCAGTCGTCCGGCTCGGGCTTCTTCATCTCGTCCGACGGCTACATCGTCACCAACAACCACGTCGTCGAGAACGCCAAGGAGATCAAGGTCGTGCTCAAGGACGAGCGCGAACTCGACGCCGTCGTCGTCGGTCGCGACGAGGGCACCGACCTGGCCGTCCTGAAGGTCAAGGGCAACGGCTTTCCGTATGTGAACTTCGAAAACGCCGGCAAGCCGCGCGTCGGCGACTGGGTCATCACGGTCGGCAACCCGTTCGGTCTCGGCGGCACGGCGACGGCCGGCATCATTTCGGCCTATGGGCGCGACATCGGCGAGACCTTCGTCGACTACATCCAGATCGACGCGCCCATCAACCGGGGCAACTCGGGCGGCCCGACGTTCGACGTCTATGGCCGGGTGATCGGCGTCAACACCGCGATCTTCTCGCCGTCGGGCGGTTCGGTCGGCATCGGCTTCGCGATCCCCGCGGATGTCGCCGACTCGATCACCAAGCAGCTGATCGCGGGCGGCAAGATCACCCGCGGCTACATCGGCGCCTCGATCCAGAACTTCACCGCAGAGATGGCCGAGGCCCAGGGCTTGGGCGCCCAGCGCGGCGCGATCGTCGCCAACGTGACCCCGGGCGGCCCGTCCGAGCGCGGCGGCCTGCAGTCGGGCGACATCGTCACCTCGGTGAACGGCGTCAACGTCAAGACCTCGTCCGAGCTGACCCGCGAGGTGGCCAAGGCCAAGCCCGGCGACGTGCTGCGGCTGGACGTGCTGCGCGCCGGCAAGCGCAAGGCCGTCGAGATCCGCTCAGGCGTGCGTCCGACCGAACGCGAGCTGGCGGCCAACGACAACCAGCAGGGCGGCGCGAACCGCGGCGTCGGCGACAAGCCCGACGCTCAGGCTCAGCGTCCGGTCGTGCTCGGTCTGGCCCTGGCGCCCCTCGACGAGGCGTCGCGGCGGCGCCTCAACCTCGATCCGGGCTTCAAGGGCCTGCTGATCGCCGGCGTCGACCAGTCGTCGGACGCCGCGCAGCGCGGCCTGCGCAAGGACGACATCCTCGTTCAGGCGAACGGCGAGCCGGTGACCACGGCGGCGGAATTCTCGGCGGCGGTCACCACCGCCAAGAAGGCCGGTCGTCAGAGCATCCTGGTCGGGGTGCATCGCGGCGGTCGCACGTCCTTCCTGCCGCTGAAGATCTCCGGCTAGGCTGCGTTCAATCCTGGGGGCCTGAACCGATGCGGATTCTGATTGTCGAAGACGATCTCGAGGCGGCCGAGGTCATGGACCGCGGCCTCACCGAGGCCGGCCACGAGTGCGTTCGGGCCAGCGACGGGGAGGCGGGCCTCTCCGCCGCCCAGGCCGGCGAGTTCGACGTCATGATCGTCGACCGCATGATGCCGCGGATGGACGGCGTCTCGATGGTCCAGACGTTGCGGCGCGAGGGCGACCAGACCCCGGTGCTGTTCCTGTCGGCGCTGGGCGAGATCAACGACCGCGTCGAGGGCCTCAAGGCCGGCGGCGACGACTATCTGGTCAAGCCCTATGCCTTCGTCGAGCTGATCGCCCGGGTCGAGGCGCTGTCGCGGCGGCGCGAGACCGGCTCGGTTCAGACCCTGCTGCGGGTCGGCGAACTGGAGATGGACCTGATCGCCCGCACGGTGCATCGCCAGGGCAAGGAGATCGACCTGCAGCCGCGTGAGTTCCAGCTGCTGGAGTTCATGATGCGCCACGCCGGCCAGTCGGTGACGCGCACCATGCTGCTGGAGAAGGTCTGGGAGTATCATTTCGACCCGCAGACCAATGTCATCGACGTGCACGTCTCGCGGCTGCGCTCGAAGATCGACAAGGGCTTCGACCGAGCGATGCTGCAGACCGTCCGCGGGGCGGGCTACCGCCTCGATCCCTAAGGTCGGGCGCGCGCCATGCGCCTGCCGAGGCTCTTTCGGACCACGCCGTTCCGGCTGACGCTGCTGTTCCTGGCGCTGTTCGCAGCGGCGGCCAGCGCGTTCCTGGCCTACATCTACCTGGCGACCGCGGGCGAGGCGACGCGGCGCACCGACCAGAACATCACGCGCGAGATGCGCTCGCTGGTGGCGGCCTACGACCGGGCCGGCGTCGATGCGGTGAACCAGTCGCTGATCGAGCGGGCGGCCAGCGAGCGGCCTTTCCTCTATCTGCTGATGAAGCCGGACGGCGCGCGGATCTCCGGCTCGATCGCCGAGTCGCCGATCGAGGACGCTGGCGCGGCGGTCGGGGTCTCCACCCGCGCCAGTTTCTCGGTCACCGATGAGGACGCGCAGGGCCGGCTCGTGAAGCACCCGGCCCGGGGCATCCAGGAGCGGCTGAGCGGCGGCGAGATCCTGTTCGTCGGCGCCGACATCAGCGAAGACCAAGCCTACGTCGTGAAGATCACCCGCGCGCTCTGGGGCGCCGGAGCGCTGGTCATCGTGCTCGGCCTGGCCGGCGGCCTGCTGGTCAGCCGCAACGTCTCGCGCAGCATGGGCGCCTTGAACGACGTCGTGGCGGCGGTCCGCAACGGCGACTTCGACGCCCGCGCCACGGTGCGCGGCGCCCGCGACGAGTTTGACGAGCTGTCCGAAGGCATCAACGAGATGCTCGACCGCCTGCAGCGATCGATGGCCGGTCACCGTCACGCCGGCGACGCCATCGCCCATGACCTGCGCTCGCCGCTCACCCGGCTGCGGGCGCGACTGGAGACCGCCTATCTCGATGTCGAGGCCGGCAAGGGCGACGCCGAGGAGGCCCTGGCCCAGGCGCTCGACGACACTGACGGTGTTCTGAAAACCTTCGGCGCCGTGCTGGCCATCGCCCGGCTGCAGGCTGCCGGCCAGGCGCCCGACCAGAACCTGTTCGATCCGGCCGAGCTGGCCGCCGACCTGGCCGAACTCTACGAGCCGACCTGCGAGGACAAGGGCCTGGAGTTCGGGGCCGAGTTCGCCAGGAACCTCCAGGTTCGCGGCAATCGCGAGTTCCTGGCCCAGGCGCTGGCCAACCTGCTGGACAACGCGGTGAAGTACACGCCGGCCGGCGGGGCGATCATGCTGCGCGTACGCCGTCGCTCGTCCGGCGAGATCGAGTTCTCGGTCACAGACACCGGACCGGGGGTGCCCGACGAGGACCGCGCCCGCGTGGTCGAGCGCTTCGTGCGCCTGGAGAACAGCCGCAGCGAGCCGGGTTCCGGGCTCGGCCTCTCGCTGGTCGCCGCCGTCGCCGAGGCGCATGGCGGTCGGCTCGAGCTATCGGAGGGGCCGGGCAAGGTCGGTGAGATGGGACCGGGCCTGCGGGTGGCGCTGATCCTGCCGCGGGCGGCCTGATCGGCATTCGCTGTGGGTGGCGTGGCGGCGTCGCCCGGCTAATGTCGTTCCCCGATGACTCGATTGATAGACGCCATCCGCCCCTGCGGTCCGATCGCCGACGAGAAGGCCGCCGAGCGCGCCCGTAATGTGCTGGAAGAGGCCGCGGCTCGCGACAGCTGGACCACGCAGCTGGAACGCGCCTGGCCGGCCTTGGCGCCGGTGTTCGGCGCCTCGCCCTACCTGACCAGCCTGGTGCGCCGCGACCCTGGCCGGTTGCGCGATCTGCTCGACAGCGAGCCGGAGACGCGGTTCGAGAACCTTCTGGAGCGGACGGCGGCGCTGGCCCAGGCCGATTGGGACGCCGCCAAGGCCGGGTTGCGCAAGCTGAAGGCCGAAGCGCACCTGCTCATCGCCCTGGCCGACCTCGGCGGGGTCTGGAACCTCGATCAGGTGACGGGTTCGCTGACCCGTTTCGCCGATGCGGCGCTGGCCTCGGCGCTGACCGTGGCGGCGCGGGGGGAGCTCGAAGCCGGCCGACTGGTCCGCCTGGGCGAGGGCGAGGAGGGACCGGTCCCGGGCTGGTTCTGCATCGCCATGGGCAAGCACGGCGCCTACGAACTCAACTACTCCAGCGATATCGACATCTCGGTCTTCTACGAGCCTGAGGTGCTGCCGCTGGCCGACGGGATCGAGACCCAGGCCTTCGCGGTCCGCCTCACCCATCGGCTGGCCGACATGATGCAGGACAAGACCGCCGACGGGTACGTGTTCCGCGTCGATCTGCGCCTGCGGCCCGACCCGTCGTCGACGCCGCCCGCCGTGCCAGCCCCGGCGGCCTTCGATTATTATGAGAGCGTCGGCCAGAACTGGGAACGGGCGGCCTTCATCAAGGCCCGGGCGGCGGCAGGCGACATCGGCCGCGGCCAGGCGTTCCTCGACGAGCTGGCGCCCTTCATCTGGCGCAAGAACCTCGACTTCGCGGCCATCGCCGATATCCATTCGATCAAGCGGCAGATCCACGTCCATAAGGTCGACGAGCGCCTGACCGCCAAGGGGGTCGACCTCAAACTCGGCCGCGGCGGCATCCGCGAGATCGAGTTCTACGTCCAGACACAGCAGCTGATCCTAGGGGGGCGCCACCCCGAGCTGCGCTCGCCGCGCACGCTCGATGCGCTGCGCGCGCTGGAGGCCGCCGGCCATGTCTCGGTCCAGGCCGCCGACGAGCTGGCCGACGCCTATCGCCAGCTCCGCAGCGCCGAACACCGGGTCCAGATGCTGGCTGACGAGCAGACCCACCGGCTCTCGGAATCTGACGGCGAGCGCAAGCGGGTGGCCGCGCTCTCGGGTTTCGACCGCGTGCGCAGCTTCGACGCCGCCATCGAGCGCACCCTGAAGACCGTCAACGGGCGCTATGGAGAGCTATTCCCCGACGAGGAACAGCTCTCCTCGCGGTTCGGCAGCCTGATCTTCACCGGCGTTGAGGACGACCCGGAGACCCTGGCGACGCTGTCGCGGATGGGGTTCTCGCATCCGGCCACGATCTCGCAGACCATCCGCAGCTGGCACCACGGCCATATCCAGGCGACCCGCACGGCGCGCGGGCGTGAGCTCTTCACCCGGCTGGCGCCCCGGCTGCTTGATGCAGCACAGGCCAGCGGCGCGCCGGATGCGGCCTTCACCCGCTTCGAGGCGTTTTTCTCCAAACTGTCGTCCGGGGTGCAACTGCAGTCGTTGTTCCTGGCTCAGCCGAAGCTGTTTGAGCTGATGGTCCAGGTCATGGCCTTCGCGCCGCGGCTGGCCAGCACCCTTGCGCGCCGCCCGGCGGCGCTCGACGCCCTGCTCGACGGGGCCTTCTTCGCCAGCATCGATAGCGAGGAGGACCGCAGCGTGATGGCCCATGCGGTCAGCCGCGCCGATGGGTTCGAGGAGGTGATGGACGCGGTGCGTCGTATCCATCGCGAACAGGCGTTCCGCGTCGGGGTGCAGGTGATGAGCGGAGCCGCCAGCGCCGAGCTCGCAGGCCGTGCGTTCGCCGACCTCGCCGACATCTGCATGGAGGCCCTGGCGCCCGCGGCGCTGGCCGAGGCCGAGCGGCTTGGGGGGAGCTTTCCAGGCGAGGTCGCGGTCATCGCGCTCGGCAAATGCGGATCGCGTGAGATGAGCGCCGGTTCGGACCTGGACCTGATGACCCTCTATCGGGCGGCCGAGCCGGGTGCGACCTCGTCGATCAAGGAGTGGAGCGCCGACGTCTTCTATGGCCGTTTCACCCAGCGCCTGATCGCCGCGCTCTCGACCCCGACCGGCGAGGGCGAGCTCTACGAAGTCGACATGCAGCTACGTCCCTCCGGCACCAAGGGGCCGGTGGCGGTCAGCTTCACGGCTTTCGAGGACTACTACGAGCGTGAGGCCGAGACCTGGGAGCTGCTGGCCCTGACCCGGGCCCGCGTGGTCTGGGCCAGCTCGCCGCAGTTCGCCGAGGCGGCTGCGGGCGCGGTCGAATCCGCCCTGCGCCGCCCGCGCGACCGGGCCCGGACCGCGGCCGACGTCGGCGACATGCGCGCGCTGCTGGAGCGCGAGCGTCCGCCGAAGGGCGAATGGGACCTGAAGCTTTCGCCGGGCGGTCTGGTCGATATCGAGTTCGCGGCCCAATACCTGCAATTGGCGCACGCCGCCGACGGCGGTCCTCTGCGCCAGAACACCGCCGAGGCGCTGGCCGCCTTCGACGGGCTCGCTCCGGCCGACGCGCTCGCCGCCCTGCGTAAGGCGTGGGCCCTGCAGCAGAACTTGACGCAGCTGCTGAAGGTCGCGCTGGGCGACAACGCCGATCCGACGGACGAACCGAAGGCGTTTCGCACGCTGCTGGCCCGAGCCGGGGACGTGCGCGACTTCCGAGCGCTCCGCACCAAGCTGGAGAGCTCGCGGAAAGGCGCGCGGAGCGCCTACGAGACGATTGTCGGGGCCCCGAGCGACGGATCGGGCCGCACGTCGCGTTGAACAGGCGACAGGGCGTAAAGGACGCCCTGCGCCAGAACAGAGGCCGTGACGGCGATTGAACAACATTACAGGCTCCTATCCCTCGCAGGCGAGGTGACGTTTGAGCGATCCGGACGAGGAGCTGCTGACGCGCGTGGGCGAGGGCGACCCGGCGGCGGTGCGCGCGCTCGTCTCCCGCAAGCTGCCGCGGTTGCTCGCCCTGGCGGGGCGGATGCTGGGCGATCCCGCCGAGGCCGAGGACGTGGCCCAGGAGACCTTCGTGCGGGCATGGAAGCAGGCGCCCACTTGGCGGCCGGGCGGCGCGCGGTTCGACACCTGGCTGCACCGGGTGACTTTGAACCTCTGCTACGACCGGCTCCGCCGTCGGCGCGAAGTGGTCACCGACAGCCCGCCGGAGCAGGCCGACGAAGGGCCGGCCCCGGACCGTGGCCTGGAGGCCAAGGATGTCGGCGACCGGGTCGCGGCGGCCATGCAGCGCCTGCCCGACAGGCAGCGTGAGGCCATCGCGCTGTGTCACTACCAGGAGCTCTCGAACATCGAGGCGGCGGCCTTGATGGGCGTCAGTGTCGAGGCCCTGGAGAGTCTTTTGGGGCGGGGGAGACGCGCCTTGCGCGCGGCGTTGGCGGATATGGTGGGAGGTTGATCGGATGACCCACGAACGTTTCGAGATATTGGCGCAGGCTTATGGCGGCGACATCGCCCGCTGGCCGGCCGCCGAGCGTGACGCCGCCGCGCTGCTGATGGCCGCCGAGCCGGAGTTCGCGCGGATCGTGCTTGGCGACGCCGGCGAGCTGGACGCCGCCCTCGACCTATGGGCGCCGTTGGCAGTCACCACGACCTTGCGCGAGGCGGTCGTCGCCTCGGCGCCGACGCCCCGACGTCGCTGGGGGCTGAACGCCTGGTTCCTGCGGGCCGGGGTCGGGGCCGGCTTGGCCGCGGCCTGCGCCGCCGGCCTTGTAGTCGGCGTAATGCTGTCCGATCTCACCGCGGCGACGGCTTCGGACGACACGGTCAGCGCCGCGCTCAGCAACTATGACGACCTGTCGGGCCTGGTGACCCTGGAGGGGGCATAGATGAGCCGCAAGACCTTGATGATCGCGCTCTTCGCCTCGCTGGCGGTGAATCTCTTTCTGGTTGGCGCTGTGGCCGGCGGCCTGGTCGTCGGCCAGAAGGTGCGGGCTGAGCGTCCACACATGGCCCAAAGTCGGAATCCGCCACTGTGGCGGGCCGGCGACGGCCTGCCGCCCGATCGCGCGCAGGCCTATCGCAGCGCCCTGCGCGACCAGAGTCCGGAAGTGCGCGAGGCGATGCGCGCGGCCCGCGCGGCCCGCATGGAGGCCTGGCGCTCGATCGGACAGGAGCCGTTCGATCCGGCCGCCGCCAAACGCAGGCTCGCGGCCATCCGAGCCCAGGAAGCCGACGCCCGCGGCCAGATCGAAGACGACATGATCGACTTCGCGGCCGGGCTCTCGCCCGAGGATCGCAAGGTCCTGGCGCGGGGCCTGACGGAACGGCCCCGCGGACCGCGGCCGCCTATGGAGGGGCCGCCGCGCTAGAGTACCTTCCGCCGATCCGGCGCCGCCAGATCGGACTTCGCCCTAGGCGGCCGCGAAACCGCCGACGGGCCGGGCCGCCCCGCTCTGATGCAGCGGAATGGTGAACGACACCAAAGTGCCCTCGCCCGGGGCGCTCTGCATGTCGAGCATGCCGCCGTGCATCTCGACCAGCGACTTGGTCAGCGCCAGGCCGAGGCCCGTGCCCTGAGTGGTCTTGGAGTGTTGGCTTTCGACCTGCTCGAAGGGGCGGGCCAGACGGGCCAGGTCGTCCTGGGCGATGCCGATGCCGGTGTCCTGAACGCTGACGCGGATGCTCTCGCCGGTCGGGTCACGCCGGCCTTCGGCGCGCACGGTGATGCGGCCGCCGCGGGGGGTGAACTTGATGGCGTTGGACAAGAGGTTCAGCAGCACCTGCTTGACCGCGCGATAGTCGGCCTCAACCTCGGGCAGGTGAGGGAAGTCGATGGTCAGCGTCAGGCCGGCGGCCTCGGCGCGGTTGCGCACCAGCCGGGCAGCGTCCTCAGCCACCTCCTCGAGCGCCAGCGGCTCAAGCTTCAGGCTCATCTTGCCAGCCTCGATCTTCGACATGTCGAGGATGTCGTTGATCAGCGCCAGGAGGTGCTGGCCCGATGACAGGATGTCCTGCGCGTAGCCCTTGTAGCGGGGGTCGCCGAGGGCGCCGAACATCTCGCCGACCATGATCTCGGAGAAGCCGTTGATGGCGTTCAGCGGCGTGCGCAGCTCGTGGCTCATATTGGCCAAGAACTCGCTCTTGGCCTTGTTCGCCCCTTCGGCGCGAACCTTCTCCATCTCGTACTTGCGCGCCAGCTCGGAGAGCTGCTCCTGGCTGCGCTCCAGGTTCTCGACCGCGCGCTGCAGCTGCTCCTCGTTCTGGCGGCGGGCCGCCTCCTGGGTCTTGATCGCGGTGATGTCGGCCGCGGTCATCACCAGGCCGCCTTCGGCCGTCCGGCGTTCCGAGATCTGGATCCAGCGGCCGTCGGCCAACTGGGCTTCACGCACGCCCGTGCGGCCGTCGGGACTCGGCCCCTCCTGCTGGATCGCCAGCTGGGCGAAGCGGCTCACATCGTCGCGCAGGGCGCCCGGCTTCAGCAGGCGCGGCTCCAGCGAGAAAACGCTCCGGAAATTCTGGTTGCAGAGCAGCAGCCGCCCATTGCGGTCCCAGAGCACGAACGCCTCGGAGACGCTCTCGATGGCGTCGCGCAAGCGGCCCTCGGCGGCTTGGGCGCGGGCCTGGGCCATCCGCTCCTCGGTGACGTCGAGGGCCACGCCGATAATCCGTGAATAGCCGTCATGACCCGGCCGGCCGAAGGCCTGGCCTCGCGCGTCGATCCAGATCGGACGGCCACCCTGCAAGGAGGGCACCCGGAACGAGACGTCGAAACCGCCGTACATGGCCGCGGTGGACAGCGCCTGACGCACCCGCTCGCGATGGTCGGGCGACACGCGGTCCAGCACTTCTTGGCCCGACACCACTCCGCCGCCGCCCCAGCCGAGGATCGCGCCCGTCACGTCGGACATGAACATCTGGTCCGTGGTCAGGTCCCATTCCCAGATCCCGCAGCGGGCTGCCTCCACCGCGAGGCGGAAACGCTGTTCGGAGTCGATGAAGGCCTGCTGTGCGCTTTCGATGCGACGGCTCTGGTTCAGCAGCAGCAGGCCGAGTGCGAAGGCCACCACCAGCGGCGCGGTCAGCCACGCGATTTCGCGGCTCGCCGAGACGCCTTCCTGCAAGCTGGACGGCGTGGCGGCGACCGTCAGCAGCGCGCCGCCCATCGCCGGCCGGGCGACGATGTTGATCGGGGCGCCGTCGGGCTTGGCGCCCTTCAGCGGGCCGCCGGTCCGGCTGAGGTCGGCGGCCGAGACGTTGAAGCCACGTCGGACGTCGGGGGCCTGCGACAATCCGCCCGCGCCCAGGGCGGCGATGATGCGCCCATCGGCCGTGGCCAGCGCCTGATCGGGCGCCAGGGCCGCGCCCAACCTCGCCGGGGCGCCGATCGCGACGATTCGGCGCCGGCCCTTGGGTGTCATGGCCGCAATCGAGGCGGCCAGGGCGGGCGAGGCCTGGGCCGACCTGCCGAACCAGATCGCATCGCCTCCGCGCTCGATTTCACTCGATAGCGCGCGCCAATCGACGCCTGACGCCTTGCCGGCCAGCGCGATCACTCCCTGGTCGTCGAGGATGGCGACGGCGGAAGCGGCGCCGGCCGCTGCGGCCAGGCCGGTTTCAGCGGCGTCCAGGGGCGGGTCTGCCTTGCGCTGCAGGGTTTCGCGCGCGGCCAGCAGGCCACCCCGCAGGGCCGCTCCCTCGGTTTCGACGCGCCCTGCCAGCGCCTCGGCGCGGCCGGGCAGCGCGGCGTTCTCCAGCGTCTGGGCCTGGGGCTCGCGGCTGATCCGCACCACCGCCACCGCCGTGTAGACGGCCAACAGCAGCAGGGTCGACAGGATGACGACGCGCACGAAGCCCTGGTGGGCGAGCGGCCTCGATCCCGGCGCAGGCGCGCGGTGGCCGGGCCGAGCCCTGGCCGTGTCCTTGCCCCCGCGATTCGCCAAAGCCCAGCTGCTCCCCTGCGCGCCGATTCACCTTAACGATGAGTCTACGCAAGCGGGCAGGTCGCGTCACGGGCCGTCTAGCTTGACCTTCCGGCTTTCGCACGCCGATCCGAGCCGCGTGGCTCGCACCCCGTCGCTAGTCGGCCAGGGCCTTGCTCGCGAGCTCATAGACGTTCTTCGACAACCCCTCGGTGGTGGCGATGCGCGCCAGTTGCGCCTTCATCAACGCGCCGAGTTCGGGCTTGTAGCGCCGCCAGCCGCCCAGCGGTTCGACCAGGCGTGCAGCGGTCATGGGGTTGAAGCCGTCGACGGCGAGGATCTGGTCGGCCAGGAACCTGTAGCCGGCGCCGCTCGGATCATGGAACCGGGCCGGGTTGAAGTTGGCGAAGGTCGAGACCAGGGCCCGCAGGCGGTTCGGGTTCTTCTGGTCGAAGGCCGGGTGCGCTGTCAGGCCCATGACGCGGCCGAGCGCGGATTCGTCCGGGTCACGGGCCTGCAGGGCGAACCACTTGTCGATGACCAGCGGCTCGGATTTCCAGCGGTCGAAGAAGTCGGCGAGGGCGCTCTCGTAGAGCTCGCCGCCCACCAGCATCAAGGCCGAGAGGCCGCCAATCGCGTCGGTCATATTGGCCGCCGCGCGATAGTGGCCGTCGGCCAGCTCGCCGATCTCGGCGCGAGGATTGGCGGCCATCAGATCCAGTGCCGCGTTGCGCAACGCCCGCCGCCCGGCGCTTACCGCGTCGGGCGAGAACTCGCCCAGTTCCTGCAGGCCGATATGCAGCCGCTTCAGGTCGTCGGTGAGGTGCAGGGCCAGCCGGGTGCGCAGGGCCTCGCGCGCCGTGTGGATGGCCGCCGGGTCGGCCGGCTGGAGCGCCAGGGCCAGGTCTGACTCGCTCGGCAGCGACAGCAGCAGGGCCTTGAACGCTGGGTCTGAAGCCTGGTCGGCTAGGGCGCGGCCGAGGGCCTCGGCGAAGCGCTCCTCGCCGACCTCGTCAGGGGCGCCTTGGGCGCGGGCGATGATTAGGGCGCGGGCCAGTTCCTGGCCGGACTCCCAGCGATTGAACAGGTCCGGATCGCCGGCCAGCTGCACATAGCGGTCGGTCGGGCGGGCGTCGGTCCGCAGGGTCACCGGCGAGGAGAACCCGCGCAGGGCCGAGACCACGGGCGCGGCGTCGACGCCGGTCAGGATGACGGTCTTGGCGGCGCCGTCGAGGACGACCAGCGTCTCGTCCACCGCTTGTCCGTCGCGTTCAAAGGCCAGGGTGCGGCCTTCGGCGTCGAGCAGGCCGACGATCACCGGCACCGGCACGGGCCGCTTGTCCGGCTGTCCGGGGGTGGGCGGCGTGGTCTGCGAAAGCTCAAGCGTCAGCGTCCGGGCGTCCGGGTCGTAACGGTGCGCCAACGACACCTTCGGGGTGCCGGCCTGTTCGTACCAGGCGAAGAAGTCGGTCAGGTCCTGGCCGCTGGTCTCGCCGAAGCAGCGGATGAACTCCTCGACCGTGGTGGCGTGACCGTCCCAGCGCTCGAAGTAGAGGTCCATGCCCTGCCGGAACGCCTCGGCCCCGATCAGGGTCTTGAGCATCCGGATGACCTCGGCGCCCTTCTCGTAGATCGTCGCAGTGTAGAAGTTGTCGATCTTCATGTAGCTCGACGGGCGCACCGGGTGGGCCAAGGGGCCCTGATCCTCGGGGAACTGGCGCGCGCGCAACGCCTTGACGTCCTTGATCCGCTGAACGGCGTGGCCGCGCATGTCGGCCGAGAAGCTCTGGTCGCGGAAGACGGTCAGGCCTTCCTTCAGGCACAGCTGGAACCAGTCGCGGCAGGTGATCCGATCGCCTGTCCAATTGTGGAAGTACTCGTGGGCGACCACGCTCTCGATGCGCTCATAGTCGAGGTCGGTGGCGGTCGCCGGATCGGCCAGGAGCAGCGAGGAGTTGAAGATGTTCAACCCCTTGTTCTCCATGGCCCCGAAGTTGAAGTCGCGGACCGCGACGATCATGAACAGATCGAGGTCGTATTCGCGGCCGAAGGCCTCCTCGTCCCACTTCATCGAGCGTTTGAGCGCGTCCATGGCGTAGGCGGCGCGCGGCGCCATGCCGGTGTCTACGAAGATGCGCAGGTCGACGGTGCGGCCGGACATGGTGACCAGCTTGTCTTCCAGCACGTCGAGCTCGCCGCCGACCAGGGCGAACAGATAGGCGGGCTTGGGGAAGGGGTCGTTCCAGACCGCGAAGTGGCGTCCGCCCGGCAGGTCGCCGGCCTCCAGCAGGTTGCCGTTCGACAGCAGGTGGCGGAACGCCTTGTCGGCCTCGATGCGCACGGTGAAGCGCGACAGCACGTCGGGCCGGTCCGGATACCAGGTGATCTTGCGGAAGCCCTCGGCCTCGCACTGGGTGCAGAAGCGGCCGCCGGACATGTAGAGGCCTTCGAGGGCCTTGTTGTTCTCCGGATCGATCTCGACCTCGGTCTCCAGCATGAAGGCGTCGGGCACGTTCGGCACGGTCAGGAACTCGGCGTCGATGGCGCGTTCGTCCTCGGCCAGGACCCGGCCGTCCACCGCCACCGAGATCGGCTTCAGCCGCTCGCCGTTCAGCACCAGCGGACCTGCGTGCTCGCCGTTGCGCCGGATGCTCAGGCGGGCCTTCACTCGCGTGGTGTTCGGCGCCAGGTCGAAGTCGAGGCGCACCTCGTCGATGAGGAATGCGGGCGGGGTGTAGTCGGCGAGCCGGATCGCCTGGGGCGTTTCTGTGCGCATAAGCCGCATTTAGCCACGCGCCGCGCCGTTCGCCAGTACGCCGATTTGAGGTCGGTCAAGGCGCAGCTGCCGGATCGGCGGGATGTCTCCATTGGCAATAGCCACAAGAAATATGGGGATATTTATGACGACCGTTCGTTTCGCCCTGGCCCTGGGCGCCGCCCTCGCCATCGCCGCGCCTGCCGCCGCCCAGGATTTCCGGCCGAAAGAAAAGGGGCTGCTGATGCTGAACGCTCGGATCAGCGGTGTGCTGACCGATGCGGAGGATCCGATCCTGACCGCTGGCGGCGTCGACAGCGGCCTGAAGGCCAAGGTCGGCGACGACGTGATGCCGACGCTGGGGCTGACCTATTTCCTCACCGACAACCTGGCCATTGAAGCCATCGCCGGGACGACCCAGCACGAGGTCAAGGCGGTCGGCCCGGGCACGGACGTCAAGGTGCATGAGACCTGGGTGCTGCCCCCGGTGGTGTCGCTGCAGTATCACTTCGCGCCGCAGGCCAAAGTCAGCCCCTATGTCGGCGCTGGGATCAACTACATGATCTTCTACGGCGGCGAAGATGAGAACGGCTTCAAGGTCGATATCGACGACGGCTTCGGCTACGCCCTGCAGGCTGGCGTGGATGTGGCCCTGCAAGGGCCGTGGAGCGCCAACCTCGACGTCAAGAAGGTGTTCTTCGAGACCGACGCCTCGATCAACGGCGGGGCGCTCAAAAGCAAGGTGAAGCTCGACCCGTGGGTCGTCTCGGCGGGGTTCGGCTACAAGTTCTAGCCGCCTGACGACGCGCGCCGCGGCCGCCTTTCAGCGGGGCATAGGGCATTTGCACTATTGAGGGGCGCGCGGGCTGGCGGTGATACTGATGGCGAACTAGCAACGCGCGGACTTGCTGAGGCTAGGCCGGTTGCTGGTTTGCGGAAGGGGCCGGGAAGCGGCGCCTCCCGACCATCAGAGTCCGTCGTCCCGGCGCGCTGCCTGTCCCCGAGGATTTGCGCTCAGGCCACGGCCGCTCTGGCGGGAGCAGGGCTCGCCGTCGGCGCTTCCCGGAAGTGCCGGTCCAGTTTGGCGATCTCTTCGGCGATGCGCTGCAGCTCGGGCGGCGCGTCGCCGGCGCTCTCGTCGACCAACCGCACCACCTCGAGGGCCAGCGCCAACAGATGCGGCGCGCGTGCGATCAGCCGCGCCTGGAATTCGATCTTGTGCGGGTCGCGGTCGTATTCGGCCCCAGGCACCCGCCAACCGCCCCAGTCGGCCGCGTCGGTCACCACCACCGGATAGGTGCCCGGATAGGGATGGTGGGCGGCGTCCTCTTCGGTCTGCCACTTGTTGCGGGCGCGCATCAGCCGCCAGGACGGGGCGCCTGTCCCCAGGGCTTCGGCGCCGCTCTCCTGCTCTGGCCTCAATTCGTGGGCCTGGAACTCCCGGCCCAGACCGACGTCGTAGGTGACCCGCACCGGCTCGTCGAAGCCCTTGGCCCAGACCGGCACGATCTTCTCGATCATCGCCCAGACGCCGACGCTCTCGACCCAGACCTTCTGGTTACGCTGGTAGATCGCCTTGGCCATGCGCGCGCCTTCCGGAGCCCTTGTTCAACGGGCCATAAAACCCTGAATTTCTTGACGCGAGGTCAATCTTTTCAAGGCGCGCACGGTGCGTATGGTGGCCGCCAAGCAAGCATCAACCGGCCACACAGACGGCGGAATGGGCGGAAATGAATTTCGACTTTTCGGACGACCAGAAGTTCCTGAAGAACGAGGCGCGCAAGTTCCTCGACGCCAACTGCCCCACCTCTCGGGTGCGCAAGGTGCTCGACGATGACGCCCAGGCCTATGACGCCGATCTCTGGAAGGCGGTCGCCGCGCAGGGCTGGCTCGGCGCCGCCATTCCGGAGGCGCACGGCGGCCTCGGTCTTGGCCACCTCGAGCTCTGCGTCATCGCCGAGGAGCTGGGGCGCGCCGTAGCGCCGATCCCTTTCGCGTCGACGGTATACTTCCTCGCCGAGGCGATCATGCTGGCCGGTAACGACGAGCAGAAGGCCTACCTGCTGCCGAAGATCGCCGCCGGCGAGATCATCGGGGCGATCGCCACATCCGAGGGGCCCGGCGTCCTCAACGCCTCGAGCCTCCAGTCCACGGTCAGCGACGGCAAGCTCAGCGGCGTGAAGATCCCGGTAACCGACGGCGATATCGCCAATGTCGCGCTGGTGCTGGCCAAGGAAAACGGCAAGGCGGGCCTCTACTTGGCCGACCTGACCGACGCATCCGTCGCGCGGGAGGCGGTCAAGACACTGGATCCGACCCGCGACGCCGCCAAGCTGACCTTCAAGGACACGCCCGTCCGCCGTGTCGGAAACGCTGGCGAGGGCTTCGAGCTGCTCGAGCAGGTCTTTGATCGCGCCGCCGTGCTGCTCGCCTTCGAACAGACCGGCGGCGCCGACCGCTGCCTGGAGATGGCCAAGGAATACGCGATGGAGCGCTACGCCTTCGGCCGCGTCATCGCTTCGTATCAGGCGATCAAGCACAAGCTCGCCGACATGTACGTCAAGAACGAGCTCTCACGTTCGAACGCCTACTACGGCGCCTGGGCCCTGAACACGAACGCGCCGGAGCTGCCGGTCGCCGCCAGCGCCGCGCGGATCGCGGCCAGTGAGGCCTACTGGTTCGGTTCCAAGGAGAACATCCAGACCCACGGCGGCATCGGCTTCACCTGGGAGATGGACTGCCATCTGCACTATCGGCGCTCGCGCCAGCTCTCGCTCGTGGCTGGCGCGCCCCGTGTCTGGAAGGAGCGTCTCGTCAGCCACCTCGAACGCCGCAACGTCGAAGCCGCCTAAGGGAGAGCAGGACCATGGATTTCAACGACACTCCCGAAGAAGCCGCCTATCGCAAGCAAGTCCGCGAATGGCTCGACGCCAACGCCCCGAAGAAGCAGGAAGGCTCGACCGATCCCGAGGCCGGCGACGGTATGGCCGCCTCCAAGGCCTGGCAGGCCAAGAAGGCCGCGGCCGGCTACGCCTGCATCACCTGGCCCAAGGAATGGGGCGGGCAGGGCGGCACGCCGGTCCAGCAGGTGATCTTCAACCAGGAAGAGGCCAAGCACCCGATCCCCGGCAACCCGTTCCAGATCGGCCTGGGCATGTGCCTGCCGACGGTGATGACCTTCGCCGACGAGGAGACCAAGAAGCGGTTCGTCGGCCCTGCTCTGCGCGGTGAGGAAATCTGGAGCCAGCTGTTCTCAGAGCCGTCCGGCGGCTCGGACGTCGCGGCCTCGCGCACCAAGGCCGAACGGGTCGACGACGGCTCCGGCGACTGGGTGATCAACGGCCAGAAGGTGTGGACGACGGGCGCCCAGTTCTCCGACTATGGCATTGTAATCGTTCGAACAAACCCGGATGTGCCGAAGCACAAGGGCCTGACCATGTTCTGGCTCGACCTCAAGGATCCGGGGGTCGAGGTCAAGCCGATCCACCAGATGTCGGGCGGGTCGGGCTTCAACGAGGTGTTCTTCACCAATGTCCGGGTCAAGGACAGCCAGCGGCTGGGCGCGGAGGGCGACGGCTGGAAGGTCAGCCTGGTCACCCTGATGAACGAGCGCCTGGCCGTCGGCGGCGCGACCGGCGCTGGCTGGAGCCAGTTCATGGAGACCGCCCGCAAGACCCCCGGTCTCGACGGCGCCTCGGCGCTGCAGGATCAGGCCGTGCGCGAGAAACTGGCCGACTGGTACGTCCAGGCCGAAGGGCTGAAGCATACCCGCAACCGCACCATGACGGCCCTGTCCCGTGGTCAGACCCCAGGCCCCGAGAGCTCGATCGGCAAGATCATCTCGGCCGTCCAGATGCAGGAACTAGCCAACACCGCGGTCGAGATGCTCGACCAGTACGGGATCATCAATGACGAAGCCCTCGCACCGCTGAGCGCGGCCTTCCACTGGTCGCTGATGTTCGCGCCCGGCCTGCGGATCGCGGGCGGCACCGACGAAATCCTGCGCAACATCATCGCCGAGCGCGTGCTCGGCCTGCCGGGCGACATCCGCGTCGACAAGGACGTGGCGTTCAAGGACATGCCGACCGGCCGCTGAAATCTGGACGCCGATGAGTTGGGAGGCGTTCCGGCCTTGAAGGCTCCCCGCGAGGGGAGCCTTTCTTTTTCCGGCGATCAGGCCCGCAAGGGCACGATCTCGGCCGCGCTGCGCTGGGCGACCAGCTCCCCGTAGAGCCGCGTGAGACCCTCGAAGGTGTTGTCCCAGCGATGGCGCTGTTCGGCGCGGCGCCGGGCGGCGCGCTTCACTTGCTCCAGGTCGCGGGCGAACAGCGCCTCGATCGCCTCGGCCATTCCGGCCGGATCGACGCTGGCGGCGCGCTGTCCGACACGCTCGTCGATCAGCTCGGAAATGCCGCCGCGCGAGGGGCCGACCACAGGCAGTCCGGCGGCCAAGGCCTCCAGCACGACCAGGCCGAAGGGCTCGTTCTCGTTGGCGTGCACCAGGGCGTCGCAGCTGGCGATGATCCCGGCCAGCTTCGCCGGATCGCGTTCGTAGCCCATCGGGATCACCCGCGGCGAATAGTGGGCGTCCTTGGCCGCCCCGACCAGCAGCAGGTAGTAAGGCGCGCCCAGGCGCTCGACCGCGCAGATCAGGCTCTCGATGTTCTTCTCGCGCGCGGGGCGTCCAGCGAACACCAGCAGCCGCGCGTCTACCGGCAAGCCGAGGCGGCGCTTCAGCCGCTCGCCGTCTGCCCGACTGGGGTGGAACAGCTCGGTGTCGACTCCCAGCATCTGCACGCTGACCTTCTCGACCCCGGCCTCCGAGAGGCGTTGGGCGATGTGTCGGCTCGGGGCGACCACCCGGTCGAAGCGCTGGAAGATGGCGGCCCAGTGCTTCATGGCCGGCGCCTCGGCCCACTCCCCGAAGTGCAGGGCGGCCAGGGCCGCGGCGTCGGTATGGCAGAAACCGACCACCGGCACGCCGAGCGCCTCGCCGGCGTCGAGCGCTGCGTGGCCGGGCACGAACATGTCGCCGGCCTCGATGATGTCGGGCTCCAGCATCCGGATTACAGTTTCCCACTTCGTGGTCGAGGCGGGCATCCGGTAGCCGTCGCCGAACGGCAGCCGGGCGGCGGCGACGCTGACGATCCCATGGGCGGCCAGGCCAGTCGTCGGGCCGGGTACGACCATGGTGTGGCTGATATCGGGACGACGCTTGGCCAGCCAGTCGCGCTTCTGATGCAGGTATCGCTTCACGCCGCCGGAACGCGGCGCGTACATCATGGTGGTGTCGATCAGGTGGAAACCCATGCGACCCGGTGCACCAAAATGCGGAGCTTCTGTCGGGTCGAGTCGTATCAGATTCTTAGAGCGCGAGTCGGTGACGTCGAACACTCGCCGCCTCCCTCTTGTTGGACTGAGGGCTAACGAACGGGCGAGGGTTTGGTTTCTGATCGGGAGGAATTGGCCGGGGCCGCCGGCTGGCGCGCTCCGGGGCCGGCCGTTGGCAGGTTAGTCCGCTCGCGGCTCAGCCTCTCCCGCGGCGCGGACCAGCTGCACGAACTCGGCGCGGACGCCGAAGGGGTCGTCGCCGCGGGCGCCCTGCGCCAGCGCCGCCACGTCGTTCCAGCCATAGCCGGCGTCGACGCGCGGGTCGGCCTTGAGCATCTGGCCGAAGGCGGCGACGGCCAGGGCCCAGCGGGTCGCTTCCGGCGCGGCCTGCACGGTCGGATAGACGTCGCGCGCCCCGATCGGACGTTCGATCAGCTTCGAGGTCGCGCCGCCGGGCAGCTTGTAGCGGATCTTCAGGTATGCAAGCTCCCGCGCGCCGGCGGGGGCGGCGGCCGGCTCGGCCGGGCCGTAGCGAAGGCGATCGCTCGAGCCGCGGGCGCCGGCCGGGGTGATCTCGTAGAGGGCGGTGACCGAGGCGCGCGACCCGACCTCTCCTGCGTCCACCTGGTCGTTGTTGAAATCCTCTCGCTGCAGCATCCGGGTTTCGTAGCCGATCAGCCGATATTCGCTGACGGTCGCCGGATTGAACTCGACCTGCACCTTCACGTCGTCGGCGATGGGGAACAGCGAGCTGGCGAAGTCGTCCCGCAGCAGCTTGCGCGCCTCGTTCAGGGTGTCGATGTAGGCCGCGGTCCCGTTGCCGTTTTGGGCCAGGGTCTGCATCATCGCGTCGTTATAGTTGCCGCGGCCGAAGCCGTAGACCGACAGATAGGTCCCTTCCTTGCGCTTGGCGGCGACCAGGTCCTTGAGCTTGGCGGGATCGGCGACCCCGACGTTGAAGTCGCCGTCGGTCATCAGGATCACCCGGTTGACCGCCTTCGGATCGAAGTTCTGCTTGGCCAGGTCGTAGGCGAGTTTCAGCCCCTCGCCGCCGGCGGTGGAGCCTCCGGCGCGCAAGGCGCCGAGCGCGCAACGAACCTTCAACTTGCTCCGTCCGTCCGTGGGGGCGAGCACCGCGCCGGCCGACCCGGCATAGGCGACGATGGCCACACGGTCTTGAGGGCGCAACTGGTCCACCAGCAAGTTCAACGACTTGATCGCCAGCGGCAGCCGATCCTCGCTCCACATCGAGCCGGACGTGTCGACCAGGAAGACCAGGTTCAGTGGTGGCTCGGAAGCGCGCGGCAGATCGTAGCCCTGCAGCCCGATGTGCACGATCTGGCGGTCTTTCGCCCAGGGCGAGGGCGTGACGGCGACATAGGGGCGGAACGGCGCTGCCCGGTCGGCGGGTAGGGCGTAGCCGTAGTCGAAGTAGTTGACCAACTCCTCCACGCGGACGGCGTCGCTCGGCGGTCGTGCGCCGTTGTTCAGGAAGCGTCGGACATTGGCGTAGGAAGCGGTGTCGACGTCGACCGAGAAGGTGGAGACGGGCTCCTCGGCCACGCGCTTGATCGGATTGGCCTGGACGCCGGGATAACGCTCGGTGTCCATCGATGGGTGCAACGACGGTCCCGGCAGGACAACCGCCGGGCGCGGCGGCGCGGGCGGCATGGCCATCGGGGCTTCGGCTTGGTCTGCGCGCTTCTGCACCGGTGGAACGGGCAGCGGCGGGATCCGCAGTTCCTCGACCGATCGGGGCGAGGACATGGGCGGCGGGGCCGGCATCGGCGCCGCGCGGTAGGCCTGGCGCGGCAGCGCGCCGCCATATCCGGCCGGCTGGGCGGGGAAGCCCAGCGCCTCGCAGGCGGCTGGGGTCGGAACGCCATCGCGGATCGCGGGCCGCGCCTGGGGCGCGGTCGGGACGGCGGCGAGCGTCGTCAGCGCCGCCAGGCTGGTGACGGAGGCGCTATGCAACATCTTACGCACGGACATGGCGAACCTCTCGGCTGGGATCCATGGCGCAGCTTGGCGCGCGGCCTGCGGCGAAATGTCGGCGCCATCGCGACCTGGGCGAGGCATCACAACCAAGTCACGTAATTGAGAATAGGTCTCATAAGCGATTGCATCTGAGCTCAAGCATGTTAGTGCGACCTAATCGCATGTAGCTTGAGTGTAGGGGATAGCTTTGTTCGCGCCGATTACCCGTGCCCTGATGAGGACCAGCGCGGGCGTTTGCCTCGCCTTTTCCGGCGGCGCCGCCTTCGCAGAGGTCGAGGCCGAGGATCGCCGCAGGCCCCCAGCAGTTCGAGCGGTCAGCGCCGACAGCGCGGCCAGCGACGTCAATGACGTCGAAGGCGTCGTCGTCACGGCCGCCGGCTTCGAGCAGAAGATCGTCGAGGCGCCGGCGAGCGTGACCGTGATCTCCCGCACCGAACTGCAGCAGATGCGGGCCACCAACCTGGCCGAGGTGCTCTCGACCGTGGAGGGGGTCGACGTCGGTGGTTCCGTCGGCAAGACCGGCGGGCTCAACATCAACATCCGCGGGATGGGCAGCGACTACACGCTGATCCTGATCGACGGCCGCCGCCAGAACACCGCCGGCAGCGTCACGCCGAACGGCTTTGGCGAGACCTCGACCAGCTTCCTGCCGCCGGTCAGCGCCATCGAGCGGATCGAGGTGGTTCGCGGGCCGGTCTCGACGCTGTACGGCTCGGACGCGATGGGCGGCGTCGTGAACATCATCACCCGCAAGGTCGGGGAAAACTGGGGCGGCTCGGTCACACTGGACGGCACCCTCCAAGGCGACGATGAATTCGGGAATATCTACGGCGGCAACCTCTATGCCAGCGGACCGCTGGTCCCAGGACTGCTCGGCCTGACCCTGCGCGGCTCGTTCGTCGATCGCGAGGCCTCGACCCTGACCTTCGAGAACGTCAACGGCCAGCCGACGCTGGTGGCCGGTTTCGGCCGCAGCCCCACCAAGAGCGAGGTCCGCGGTTATGGCGCGCGGCTGAGTTGGACGCCGATCGACGACATGGACTTCTGGCTGGACGCCGATGTCGGAACCCAGTGGTACGACAACTCCAGGGGACAGATGGGCACCAACACCACGGCGGGCGGCTACGCCGACGCCCTGGAGTTCAATCGCGAGCAGTACGCCCTGGCTCACAATTGGCGCCTGCCGTTCGGCGTGCTGGAAAGCAATCTTTCGCGCGGGGTCACCGAGACCAAGGGCCGGATCATTCCCAACGGCGTGAAGGGCGCCGGCGGACCGCGGACGCTGGAGTCGACCAACACCATCTTCGACACCAAGTTCTATTCGCAATGGCGCGACCACACCTTCACGGTCGGCGGCCAGTACTGGGACGCCGAGATGGTCGACGGCGTGGCGCCAGGCGCCTTCGAACACCAGCAGTGGGCGATCTACGCCGAGGACGAGTGGCGCTTCACCGAGACGCTCGCCCTGACCCTCGGGGCTCGGCACGACGACCACAGCAAGTTCGGCGGACATTTCAGCCCGCGCGCCTATCTGGTCTGGAACCCCAATCCGCACTGGACGCTGAAAGGCGGGGTCAGCCAGGGCTTCAAGACCCCGCGGCTGGAGCAACTGGCCAGCGGCATCAACGGCTTCGGCGCCCAGGGCCGCCTGCCGCTGCTGGGCACCCCGACCCTGACGCCCGAGACCAGCACCAGCAGCGAGATCGGCGTCTATTACGACAGCCTCGAAGGCTTCTCGGCGAACCTCACGGTCTTCGACAACCAGTTCAAGGACAAGATCGCCACCGGCGTGCCCGTCGCCAACTGCAGCGCCGGCCTGACCCAGGCCCAGTACAATTCCGGCGCCGGGCGTCCGGCCGGCTGTGTCGATGTCGGCTTCTTCCCCGGCTATGCGACCTTCGGTCAGAGCGTGAATATCGACGAGGCCGTGACCCGCGGCGTCGAAATGGCGATGCGCGCCCGCTTCCTCAAGGCTTGGACCCTCAGCGCCAACTACACCTACACCGACAGCGAGCAGAAAAGCGGCGCGTCGGCCGGCCAGAAGCTGACCGATACCCCCGAGCACATGGCCAACGCCGACCTGCGCTGGAACGCCACCGACCGGCTGACGGCCTGGCTGCGCGGCGAGTACCGCAGCGAGCGGTTCCGCAGCGATGCGCCGGCGCGCGCGGCGCTGGGCGACTTCAAGGCCTACAGCCTGTTCCATGTCGGCGGCTCGTTCCAGGTGACTGAACGCGTGACGGTCAACGCGACGATCTACAACCTGTTCGACAAGGACTTCGTGCGCCTGCTGCCGTACGGCTCGCCGGTCGCCTACGGCGCCGAGTACACCAACAACCAGGAGCCGCGTCGCTTGTGGCTGTCGGTGAAGGTGGACTTCTAGCCCGGGGCGTCGAGCGGACACGAAAAAGGCCGCGCCTGCTGGGCGCGGCCTTCTTTCATGCTGGGGCGCGGCTAGTGCTTGAGCGCGTCGCGCGCGGCGTCCTTGATGTCGCCGACGCCCTTCTGAATCTTGCCTTCGGTCTTCTCAAGGCCGCCCTCGGCTTCGAGGCGGCGGTTGCCTGTCGCCTTGCCGGCGGCCTGCTTGATGGAGCCAGCCGCTTCCTTGGCGGCGCCTTTGATCTGATCCTTGTGCATTACGTACTCCTCACAACTGGTGCGAAGGAGTACGCGGCGCGGCGGCGATCGTTCCTTGGTTCAGCCGTGGCCGAGGCGATCCAGCAGCGCCCCGAACGCCGCCCGCGCCCCTTTGCGGGCGCTTGAATCCTCCAGCATCCGCCGCGCAACGTCGCCGCCTGCAATCGCCTGGCCGACCGGAGCCGGGCCGAAGAACAACTGGTCGCGAAATAGTCGAGGCGCCGCCGCCCGCCTCTGTTCCTGCTCGTGGCGGGCGGCGTTTTTCTGCGGGTACGATGGGGCCCGAGAGTCCCGCACGTTGCACCTTGCGCCCGCGGCGGGTATCTCCCTCGTCGAATTCCCTGATCTTTTCGGCAGAGCGAGCGCGGACGCCTCATGGCGCAGCAGTATATTTTCCAGATGCAGGGCCTGACCAAGGCCTATCCCGGCGGCAAGAAGGTGTTCGAGAACATCTGGCTGTCGTTCTACTCCGACGCCAAGATCGGCGTGGTCGGGGTCAACGGCTCGGGCAAGTCGACCCTGCTGAAGATCATGGCCGGGATCGACAAGGAGTTTAACGGCGAGGCCAAGGCCGCCGACGGCGTGAAGATGGGCTACCTGCAGCAGGAGCCGCACCTCGACGAACAGCTGAACGTCTGGGGCAACGTCATCGCCTGGTGCGAAGAAAAGAAGATCTTCGACCGCTACAACGAGATCGCCGCCAAGCTCGGCGAGGACTATTCCGACGAGCTGATGGAGGAGATGACCGCCCTCCAGGAGAAGATCGACGCCGGCGACCTGTGGGACATCGACAGCCGCGTCGAGATGGCCATGGACGCCCTGCGCTGCCCGCCGAACGACTGGCCGGTGGACAAGCTGTCGGGCGGTGAGAAGCGTCGCGTGGCGCTGGCCCGACTGCTGCTCTCCAAGCCAGACATGCTGCTGCTCGACGAACCGACCAACCACCTGGACGCCGAGTCCGTGGCTTGGCTGCAGCACCACCTGGAAGCCTTCCCGGGCTGCGTGATCCTGGTCACCCACGACCGCTACTTCCTGGACCAGGTCACCAAGTGGACCCTGGAGCTCGATCGCGGCAAGGGCCACCCGCACGAGGGCAACTACTCCAGCTGGCTGGAGGCCAAGACCAAGCGGATCGTCCAGGAGCAGTCGGAGTCCGAGGCTCGCCAGCGCGCCATGACCCGCGAACTGGAATGGGTCCGCTCGGGCGCCAAGGCCCGCCAGGCCAAGTCCAAGGCCCGCCTGGCCGCCTATGAGGACATGGTGCGCGAACAGGAGAACTCGCGTCAGGCGCAGACCTTCTCGACCATCCAGATCCCGCCGGGCCCGCGCCTGGGCAACGTGGTCATCGAGGCCAACAACCTGTCGAAGGCCTACGGCGACAAGGTGCTGTTCGAGAATCTCTCGTTCAGCCTGCCGCCGAACGGCATCGTCGGCGTCATCGGCCCGAACGGGGCCGGCAAGTCGACCCTGTTCCGGATCATCACCGGCCAGGAGCAGCCCGACAGCGGCACGTTCCGCCTCGGCGAGACTGTGAAGCTCTCTTATGTGGACCAGAGCCGCGACGCCCTCGATCCCAACAAGACCATCTGGCAGGAGGTCTCCCAGGGCCTGGACATCCTCACGGTCGGCAAGCGCGAGATCAACACGCGCTCCTATGTGGGCTCGTTCAACTTCAAGGGCGGCGACCAGCAGAAGAAGGTCGGCCTGCTGTCGGGCGGTGAGCGCAACCGCGTCCACCTGGCCAAGACCCTGACCACCGGCGGCAACGTCATCCTGCTCGACGAACCGACCAACGACCTGGACATCGAAACCCTGCAGAACCTCGAAGAGGCGCTGGAGGAATTCGCCGGCTGCGCCGTGGTCATCTCCCACGACCGCTGGTTCCTGGACCGCCTGGCCACGCATATCCTGGCCTTCGAGGGCGACAGCCACGTCGAGTGGTTCGAGGGCAACTTCGAAGCCTACGAAGAGGACAAGAAGCGCCGCCTGGGCGCCGACAGCCTGATCCCGCACCGGATCAAGTTCCAGAAGTTCACGCGCTAGACGAGAGCTTCAACCAAGCGATCGGGCCGGCGGAGACGCCGGCCGTTTTCGTTCCTAGGCGGCGCGGCCCACCACCACGCCGGTCATGCTGATTGCACCCAGGTCGATGGCGTCGTTGAAGAACCTCACCGCGTCGTCCTGGCCCTGCGCGCCCAGCACATAAAGCAGCGGCAGGTAGTGCTCGTCGGTCGGGATCGACAGGCGGGCGTCCTGGCCCAGCCTCATCCAGTCGATCAGCGGGCCGTGATCATGGGCGGCGATCAGCTCCTTGACCGTTTCGTTGAAGCGGTCGGCCCAGTCGAGCGGCTCGGCGCTCTGGGCGCGGATCGCCAGGCGCAGGTTGTGCACCCAGTCGCCGGATCCGACGATCAGCACGCCCTCGTCGCGCAGTTCCGCCAGCCTGCGCCCCAGGTCGTAGTGGAACTGCGGCGGTTGGCGCAGGTCGATGGAGAGCTGCAGCACCGGAATGTCGGCCTGCGGGAACATGTGCATCAGCACCGACCATGTCCCGTGATCGAGGCCCCAGTCGTGGTCATGCCGCACCGGAACCGGCGCCAGCAGGTCGCTGACCCGCTCGACCAGCCAGGCGTCGCCCGGCGCCGGGTATTGGATGTCGTAGAGCGGCTTGGGGAAGCCGTAGAAGTCGTGGATCGTGCGCGGCTGGCTCATCGCCGTGATCGCGGTCTCCTCGACGTACCAGTGGGCCGAGACGCAGAGGATCGCCTTGGGCCGCGGCAGGCTGTCGCCGAGGTCGCGCCAGGTCTGCGCATAGTCGCCGCCGAGGGCGTTCATCGGGCTGCCGTGACCGACGAAGATCGCCGGCATATGGGGGACGCGTTCGCTCATGACGCCCTTCTAGATCGGTGCAGCTTGGTCGCTCGTCAATCGACCGCGGCAATCTCGCGCAAATCGCGCAGCGGCGACAGCGTCCCGATCAGCGGCAAGAGGGCGAAACCGAGCGCGGCGACCAGCAAGGCGCCCCGGGCCCCGATGGCCGCGCCCAGCGCCCCGCCGCCCAGGGCGCCGATCACCGCCATGGCGCCG